>JAFZIJ010000224.1 GCA_017554445.1 Victivallales bacterium | reverse complement strand
GCTGCTGCTGGTCGCCGCCCTGCTAGCCGTCGCCTCGCTGGTGTCGCGTCTGCTGCTCCACGCCTATTTCTAATCCAATAACTCATTGAAACACAACATGTTCACATCTTTCAAAGACGATTTGGACTACCTCTGGAAGAAGTTCAGCTCCTTCACGTGTCCCGCTGACACAGGGCTGGACTACGCCTCCGTGAAGGCGCGGATTGCGGAAATGTCCGCAGACGCGGAACTTGGAGCGCTTCCACGCCCTGTCCACAAGGCGAAAATCTTCCAATTCGTCACGCGAAACCTGCGAATCGATGTCAATCCGCATGACTTCTTCCCGACGTTTGACTGCTGGGATCGCAACGACCGTCCGCTGACGGCGTTCGTCAATTTCTTCCAGCAGAAAATCCGCCGTGAAAAACTGACGCAGGCCGCCTTGTGGGACAAAATGAACGCCAGCGGCGCATCCAACTGTTGGATTGATTTCGACCACTCCGTTCCAGATTGGCTCGCCATCCTCCCGCTCGGCCTCCCAGGCATCCGCAACCGTGCGCAGGAGGCCCGCCAAAAGCTTGCGTCTCAACAAACACTGACGCCGCAACAGGAAGCCTACTACGACGGCATTGATTTGACGTATGATGCGATGTTGGAGATGATTGCGCGTTTCCGCGATTACGCGAGAAGCCATGCAAACGGCTCGGAACGCGTCCTCTTCGTCGCCGACGCCTTGGAAAAGCTCCGCACGGGCGCGCCGTCCAATACGTACGAAGTCATGCTGTTTATCTACATGTATTTCATGTTCAGCGAACACATCGACCGCTTCCAAGTCCGTTCGCTCGGGAATCTCGACAACATGCTGCTGCCGTACATCGAAAACGATTTGAAGAACGGCACGTTCACGGAAGAGCAGATTCGCGTCCTGTTCGACTACTTCCTCATGCAATGGGGCTCCATCAACAACTATTGGGGCCATCCGTTCTATCTGGGCGGCACGAATCCAGACGGTTCCAGCCGCATCAACCGCCTCTCTTACCTTATATTAGAGGAATTCGACAAGCTTGCCATCCCCACGCCGAAAATCCAACTGAAAATCGCGAAAACCACGCCAGACGAATTCATCGACACCGCTCTCCGCATGATCCGTAAAGGCCACAGCAGTCTCGTTTTCTGCGGCGAACAAGGCATGGGACGCATCATGAAATCCATGGGTGCGACGGATGAAGACGCCAGAAATTGCCTGATCAGCGGTTGTTACGAATTCGCCCCGTCCGGCCGTTACAACGCGAACGGCACATGCGGCGGCCACGTCAACATGCTCAAGCCGTTTGAATGGACTTTCAACGACGGCTTCGATTCGCGCACGAAATCCACCATGGGCGACCGCCTGATGAAATTGGAGGACATCCATTCCTTCGACGATTTCTACCGTTGCTATCTCGCCAACCTCAAATGGAGCGTCAATTCCATCCTCAACGTCGCCAACGACTTCGAACAATACATCGCGGACATCAATCCATCCAACGTCTTCAGCGCGACGATTTCGCTCAGCATCGAACGCGGCCTGGACGGCTTCTTCAACGGCTGCTACATCAATTCCACATCGCTCCTCCAGACAGGCATCGGAACCGCTGTCGATGCTCTCATGGCCGTGAAGGATTTCGTTTTCGACAAGCAGGAAATCTCCCTTGTCGAATTGCGCAACGCCTTGAACGACAACTGGCAAGGCCATGAAAAACTCCGCGAGAAAATCCTCCGCAGTCCGAGAAAATACGGCAATGGCCTGCCGGACGTCGATCAATACGCCGTCCGCATCTCGCAGTTTTTGAGCTTTCTCATCAACGGCCGCCCGAACGCGCGCGGCGGCAATTGGCGCGCCTCCGGCCATTGCGCCAAACAGTATTTCGTTCTCGGAGAGAAGACGATGGCCACGCCGGACGGTCGCCTCAACGGCGAAGAGATGTCGAAAAATCTCTCGCCGACCATGGGCATGGACCGCCGCGGCCTCACGGCCCTCATCCGCTCCGTCACGTCCATCGATTCGTTGCTCTATCCCGACGACTATCCGTTGGATGTCATGCTCCATCCCGCCACCGTGCAAGGCGACGAAGGCCTTTCCGTCTGGCGGAGCCTCCTTCGCATGTATCTGGACAGCAACGGCCTAGCCATTCACTTCAACGTCTTCGACGCTGAAACGCTGAAGGCCGCCCAACGCGAGCCAGAAAAGTACAGCGGCCTCCAGATCCGCGTCTGCGGCTGGAACGTCCGCTTCACCACGATGGCTCCCGTCGAACAAAACATGTACATCCGCCGTGCCGAGAATATCTCTGAATAAAACGGGAGGGTCGCGCTCCTGCGCGACCGGTCACGCAGGAGCGTGCCCCTCCCATTCCATAAGCCATTAGCCATAAGCCATTAGCGCCGCGAAGCGGCTCAAGAAAAATGCTAAAACTCCTCCGATATCTCAAACCGTACAAATGGCTGGCCCTGTTGGGGCCGGTCTTCATGTTCATTGAAGTCGCCATGGAACTTCTCCAGCCGCGATTCATGGCCCGCATCATCGATAAAGGCATCGCACAAGGCGACTTGCATTGCATTTGGGTGACAAGCGCCATCATGCTCGGCACGACCGCCGTCGGCATGCTCGGCGGCGTCGGCTGCACGATTTTCTCCAGCATGGCCGCGCAATATTTCGGCACTGATCTGCGTGAAGCGCTGTTCAAAAAGGTTCTCGGATTGTCTTTCGCCGAGACGAACCGCTTCTCGACTGCGTCCATGATCACACGGCTGACGCAGGACGTACAGCAGGTACAACAGATGATCGGCATGGCACTCCGAATGCTTGTGCGCGAACCGCTTATGCTCATCGGTGGCATCTCCATGGCGCTCCATATCCACCCGAAGCTCGCCGTCGTTCTAGCCTTTCTCATCCCGCCGCTTGTCATTCTCGTGCTCATCATCTTCAAATACAGCCGCCCCATGTTCATGTCCGTCCAGACGAAAACGGACGCGCTGAACGCCGTCCTGCAGGAGAATCTCACAGGCGTACGCGTCGTAAAAGCCTTTGTCCGAGAAGACTACGAAAACGAAAAATTCGGCGGTGCCAACAAGACATTGGCGGACCAGCATATCCGCACGGCGCGCTTCATGTCCGGCATGATGCCCGCCATGATGTTTCTCATGAATCTCGGCATCCTCGCCGTGCTGTGGATCGGCGGATGGACCGTCCGCCGCGGCGAACTGTCCGTCGGCGAAGTCGTCGCCATGGTCAACTACATCACGCAAATCCTTTTCTCCTTTATGTTTGCGTCGTTTGTCATGACGGATATCGCCCGTTCGAAAGTCTCCGCGGAACGCATCAACGAAGTGCTGGACTCCGAAGTATCCGTCCGCAACGACGGCACGCTGAAGGCCGTGGCCACGACTGGCGGCGGCGCATCTGTCGCCTTCGACCATGTCACCTTCCGTTATCCGGGGGCTTCCGGACCGGCCATTTTGCAGGACATCAGTTTCGAACTCAAGCCTGGCGAAACGATGGCCATCATGGGCTCTACGGGTTCGGGCAAAAGCACACTCGTCCATCTGCTGCCGCGATTCTACGATGTCGACTCAGGCTCTGTCATCATCGACGGACATCCCGTACAGGAATATGAATTGAGCGAACTTCGCTCTCTCATGGGCATGGTCCTGCAGGAATCCGTCCTCTTCAGCGGAACCATCGCCGAAAACATCCGCTGGGGCAATCCGGACGCGACGGATGAACAGGTCGTCGAAGTCGCCCAGGCCGCACAGGCCCATGATTTCATAACCCGTTTCAAAGACGGCTTCAAGACCATCGTCGGACAGCGCGGCGTGACGCTTTCCGGTGGCCAGAAACAGCGCCTTTCCATCGCACGAGCCTTGCTGAAAAAGCCGCGTCTGCTGATTCTCGACGACTCCACATCCGCTCTCGACGGCACGACGGAGCAGAAGCTCCGCGCAGGCATCCGCGAATGGTGCAAAGGCGTCACCGTCATCCAAATCGCGCAGAGGATTTCCACCGTCAAAAACGCGGACAAAATTCTTGTCTTGCAGGACGGCAAGATCGTCGGCCTTGGTACGCATGACGAACTCTCCAAGACCTGCCGTGTCTATCAGGAGATCGTGGAATCGCAGGAAAGCTAACGCTTTCATGCCAATGTCAGCCGCCCCTGCTTGACACGTTCGATGTAGTCCGCCACGGATTCGATGGGCGTATCCGTGCCAATGACAAAATCCTTCACCGCCTCGAAGGAATGCGCGTCCGAACCAGCCGTGGCGGGCAGCCCATAGGCTTCCGCATAGATTTTCGCCAGTCGATTGTCCAATTCCGGACGGCAGAGGTTGGTGATTTCCACGGCATCGACTTCATCCGGCAGAAGACGAATGCATTTGATGTAGTGCGCACGACGATATGGATGCGCATGGACCACAAATCCGCCTTCCGATCGCACCAACGCAAGATATTCTTTCAAAGGGACTTGCGCACTTTCGGGATGTTTCAGCAACCACTCTTCGCCAAGCCCGTATGTCAAAAAATCATTTCCTTCCGAGCCGCCTTCGAAGCCGAAGAAGACCTTCAGGCCGATTTCGTCACCACGGGCCTTCGCGGCCTTGTAACCCGCCATCAGCACGGCGACCTGCTCTTCCCACGGCGCGTTGCGGTCCGCCCGCGTGTTGCAGTTGATGAAATGATCCGTGATGATGATTCCTGAATAGCCTTTTTTCGCGTAGATTTCGGCCACTTCGGCTCCGGGCATCCTGCCGCAACGGCTGCTTTCCGCCGTATGAACATGCGCATCAAACAAATACATGTGTTTTCAAGCTCCTTTTCGTTGACAAACCATAATCTATTAATATAATACAGTTCATGGAAACGGCATTTTTTCAGGTTGAATTGATTTAGGAATAATGATAAATAACACCATTTAGGACAAATACTTATGTTGGAAATGCAGCAGAATTGGATTGACCGTTCCGTCGTCGCCCTCGGCAGTTTGGAGCCACTTGAACGGCTACGCGCCAAAATCAAAAACGGCCAGCCGATTGTCTATGGCTCCATCGGCGGTTCCATCACGGAAGGCGCGAAGGCGGACACCGCCGAAGGCCGCTATCCGAATCTCATCGCCGCCCACATTGGTGCGAAACTCGTCAACGCGGGCATTGGCGCAAGCGGCAGTCTTTTCGGCTGTTATCGCGCTAAAAACGATTTGCTGAAATTCAATCCGGATTTCATCACCATCGAATACGCCGTCAATGACGCGAACAAGCCCGAAATCCAAGCAGGCTTCGAAGGCCTTGTCCGCCAATGTCTTGCGCTTCCAACCAAGCCACTCGTCCTGTTGATTTTCACGATGGAGGAGAATGGCAGCAATGTTCAGCATCTGCATATTCCCATTGGCAACCACTATCAGCTGCCGATGATTTCCTATCGTGACGCGCTTTATCCGGAAGTCACCGCCGGCCGTCTCACATGGCGCGACCTCTCGCCGGATGAAGTCCATCCCAATCAAGACGGACATCGCCTCGTCGCGGAACTGGTCTGCCATTTTCTGGATACCGCCGCGCCGACGCTTCATGAACAACCGCTTCCGCCACCGCTATTTGCGGATTCTCTCCGCTATGCGACGGGACGTATTGTGGACGCCACAAAACTTACCGTCCTCCAAAACGACGGATGGACGACTGGCCCCCATCGCGGCGGCTACACTGCCTTCAAGGCAGACCAACCCGGAGCCTTTTTGAAAGTCGCTTTCACCGGCTCCATCGTGACGATTGGCTTCAAGAAATATGCCGGTGATTTCGGCATGGCAGAAGTGCAATTGGACGACCAACCTCCTGTCGTCATCGACAGCTACTTCCCTGTTCCCAACGACTTGGCATGGAAAGGCGGCCACACCGTCCTTCAGGAGCTTGGACGGAATCTGCCTGCGGGACAGCACACGCTCTCCCTCCGTGTCCTCCCCGAAAAGCATCCGCAAAGCACAGGGCATCAATTCGATTTCGGCTATCTCCTGCTGGCGGATTGAAGTATTCATCAGTATAAAAATATTAGATACAAATTAATGTTTCATTAAGTCATTCTTGCAAATCCAACATTCAATGTTGGATTTGCAAGGGGAAGCACTAAATTATTTATGTATATTTATTACGTTATTGCTTGATAGTTAAGTAGATAAAAAAATATACTACAAAATAATATAATGTTCACACTTCCCGCAATTTCCAAATTGAAGGAATCCAGTAACTATCGAATACCAACTACATCCATTTTTTCCTTCAGATTGTCACATGTTTCGCCAATGAGTACGGGATATAGGCTTGGTCAGCCGTCAACACATAGGCGTCTTCCTTGTGCATGACATCAGCCATTTCCTTTCCTGTATAGGATTTGAAATGACTGACGACCTTGTTTAACACATTCAATTCATCTTCTGTAAAACACGACTCGTCATAGTTTTCAGACGGAAGAATCTTGTAGGCCGTTTCCTCAAAATTGTCATACAATTCTTCATGGGAAATCACTCCCATCAACTCATAATGGCCAACTGGCAATGCACCTAGCGGCTTATGCTGATACACAAGACCGCTCATGGCATGGCCGTGTTCTCGATAAAACACAGCGTCCGCATACCACAACAATTTCATCAACTTCACCTTGAACAAACCGCCATGGCATTTTTGTGCAAAATAAGAAGCCATGGAACAAATCTTTCCAATATCCAACTTCGTACCCCCCGTCAAGTCATCACGACTCTTAAACTCCATATAACGAGCCTCCAATAGCTTTTGCGTCATATAGTTAAGACTTGTGCGAGAGATTTTTTCCTGAATGGCGGCTGCTATTTCACCAAAGCGTTTCTCATCGAAATTGCCCTTGTTCTTCTCCAGATATTTCATGGCCTCCAATGCATCTTCGGATACAACATGAAGGATTTCATCGTGGGTTTCGTCTTGAATCATTTTTGATTCATAACGTGAAATGGTCGCCCCTCCCCAGCCAAGCATATTTGACAATTCCCGTTGGGTCAGCCCATAACTCTTCCGTAAATCAACAATCATATAGGATGTAAACATGCCATGAGCAGATCGATAGGCATTCCGGGCTGCCAACAGGTTCTCATCCATCGCATCGGCGGGAATGAATTCGTTTTCGCCGTCTTCACAATTCCCGCAAACAAAGAACAATTCATGATAATGGACTTTTTCTCCTTTGACAATTGCATGGGCCAGTTGCAATTTCTTTTCCACACGATGTGTCTTACCGCACAATGGGCATTCCATCATGACTTGTTCATTTGTCGATATCTCTTTCTTTTCCGTCTTCATATGTCACCTTTGTGGTCTTTTTCAATCATGCTTTCTTTTTTCTATATGGATAATCAATGATTGCTTGTCGTGCAAAATGGAACGATATGCAAAAAACGTATGAACCAGCTATTCCAGCTCGTTGCTTCAATCTGATTTTTATATAAATGTCTCGTTTGCGGATCTTTTTACCAAAAACAAAAAACACATTGAATCCATTAGCGACATTGTCAACCATGCTTTCATGGTAATCCTCCAACGTCAAAGTCTTCAGAACATCCACGACATCTTCCACACCATAATCAAGAGCCAAAAGAGTGTTTTCATTGTTGAATTCATCATCTGGTTCATCATTCACCCTATGACGCTGAAAAACAAAATCACGATGGATATCAAATGCATCGCCTTCCAAGATGGACTTCATCTTTTCAAGGAATTCACAAACATTTGATTTACTTGATTGTATCGGGATCATTGAAACCAATGCCAACTTCTATTTTTTCCAACTTCCATATTATCATAGCATCATTTAATAACTTTTCAATATCAATTGATATCAAAATAAACGATAATCCCAAACAAAAAAGCAAGAAACGCATAATTTATAGGCGTTTCTTGCACATGTCTTTTAAGATACTGTTACAAAAAAATCACTTCGCCGCAGGCTTCGGCGCCTCCGCAGGCTTAGCGGCGGGTTTGGGCTCTTCCGCCGGTTTCGGCGGTTCAGCGGGTTTCGTGAATTTGCTTACCTTACTATAAATAGTCTTGCCGCGGTTGCCGTAGGCGTCCAGCGGCGTGATGGCGAAGCGGATGTTCTCTTCAAGCGGAATTTCCGTGTAGGTAAACATGCAGGAGGCCGTCTTGTCGCGTTTCGCCAACGGCATGAAGTACTTAGGCGCGAAAATGCGGCGTGTCCAACGACGCGGCTGCACATCGTAAATCTGCTTGCCGAGGGCTTCGTGTTCGCTATGGTCTTCACCGATTTCCGCTTTGATTTCGTAGTCGAACGCCATGCCGCCGCTGAAAGCCGCGGGGAAAGTGATTGAAACGTGCGCAGGCAGCTTGCCGGCCGGATTCTCCTTGATGACAATCTGCTCGGCGGCGTCTTCCGCGAATGCAGGTAGTTTCCGTCTAAGCATTTGCGCACGATGCGCCCTTTCATAGGGTTTCTTCTCGCCGAGCGGCAACGGCAACGTCCAGTCCGGACCAAGCGCGTCGTCGTAGGCGAACGAACGACGTTTGATGTTGATATGATCGTCATATACGGACAACAACATACCGTGGCAGTCATTGCTGCCGATAAACGGATGCTTGATGGCGCACTCGCCGTAGTTGTAGGAGTTTACACGACCGGACCGATGGCCGATATAGCGTAGCGACGCCGTGCCGATGGACGTGAAGCTGTCCTGCCAGATGGCCGCCTCGTCGGTCAGCGGATTGTGGGAATGGCCTGTGAAAACAATCGCGTTCGGGAATTCAGTGAACGTTTTCGTGGAAGCTCCGTTGTCGTGGCCCCACACCCATGGGCCATGGCATGTGCCCTTCGGATGCGGATGCTGCGTATAGAAGAACGGCAGGCTCGGATCGATCTCCGATTTGTGCGCCGCCATGAATTCGCCAATCTTCCGATGATGCGGCCAATGGCCACCGATGAACGTGTAGCCTTTGACGTTCTTCATGATGATTTCCTGCCACTCCTCATGGAAGCAGACGTCCCATGCGGCCTTGATATCCTTCATGATGGACGATTCGAACAATTGCTTGCGTTTCTCTTCGTCCGCCTTCGGATATTTCCAGCCTTCGAAATCGTGGTTGCCCTGGATGAAGAACTTCTCGACATGGCGGCCGTCCGATCCCTTGTCGTTCGGGAAGACCTTGTACCATGTGGCGGCAAACTTCTTAAGTTGCTCCAGCTGAGCCGTATCCGCAATATCACCCGCGGCCAGCACGACGTCCACGCCCTGCGCGTCATACCATCTCAATGTCTTCTCCCACATGTCCGTCGTCTTCGCATCCAATTTGATATGGACATCGCTGACGACGCCGATGCGCAGTTTGGGCACGACGACTTTCTTCTCATCCGCGCCAAACAGCCGCACGCCGCCGAACGATGCAAACGCCGTTCCGGCAAACAAGCCCTTCAGAAAATCTCTTCTGGTGAAATCAAACATTCGATGGTTCTCCTATCTGGTTTGGTTTATCATCAATTATTCAAGATTCAATGGATGATACTACTATACATTATCATTTTGTTTTTGCCCCTCGCGTAGCAATACGGCAATGACATTCTGGAGTCACAGGATAGTCTGGATATTCTGGAATTATGCCATTTCCAGAGCATCCAGTTCCTCCAGAATATCCAGCCTCCCATTGTTTTAGCGATTGCAAATATTGCGACTACAGCCACAACATGATTTCATCACTTCGCGGCAGGCTTTTCAGCGGGCTTTGGTGGTTCCGCAGGTTTCGGCGGTTCGGCGGGCTTGGTGAATTTACTTATTTTACTATATATGGTCTTGCCGCGATTGCCAAAAGCGTCCATCGGCGTGACGGCGAAACGGATGTTCTCGCCAAGCGGAATTTCCGTATATCCGAAGAAGCAAGTGGCTGTTTCTGGACGCTTCGACAACGGCATGAAGTACTTAGGCGCGAAAATGCGTCGCGTCCATCTGCGCGGTTGCACGTCGTAGATCGGCTTGCCGAGGGCTTCGTGTTCGCTGTGGTCGTCTCCGATTTCCGCCTTGATTTCATAATCGAACACCATGCCGCCGCTGACGGCCGACGGGAAGGAAACGGCGATATGCGCAGGCAGTTTGCCGGCCGCAGGATTCTCTTTGATAACAATCTGTTCCCCAGCGCCTTCCGCAAACGCGGGCAGTTTCCGTCTGGCCACTTGGGCTCGATGCGCCTTTTCGTATGGCTTCTTCTCGCCGAGCGGCAACGGCAGCGTCCAGTCCGGTCCAAGCGATTCATCGAATGCGAACGAACGGCGTTTGATATTGATATGGTCGTCGAAGACGGTCACCAGCATGCCATGCTGATCGGCATTGCCGACGCCCGGGCTCTTGAGTTCGACCGGCCCTGGTTCGCCGCCATTCGCGCGACCGCGGCGATGGCCGATATAGCGCAACGAAGCCGTTCCGATGGACGTGAAGCTGTCCTGCCAGATGCCCGCCTCGTCGCTTAGCGGATTGTGGGAATGGCCCGTGAAGACGATCGCGTTCGGAAATTCGGTGAAAGTTTTCGTTGAAGCGCCGTTGTCGTGCCCCCACGCCCATGGCCCATAGCACGTGTTCTTCGGATGCGGATGCTGCGTGTAGAAGAACGGCAGGGCCGGATCGATTTCCGACTTGTGCGCCGCCATGTATTCGCCGATCTTGACATGATGCGGCCAATTGGCGCCGATGAACGTATAGCCTTTGACAACCTTCTTGTAGATGCCCTGCCACTCTTCATGGAAGCAGACGTCCCACGCGGCCTTGATATCTTTCATGATGGACGTCTCGAAACGCTCCTTGCGCTTCTCCTCCGTGTTTGCGCCGTAGCGCCATCCTACATAGTCGTGGTTGCCTTGGATGAAGAACTTCTCGACGTGGCGGCCATCCGCTCCCTTGTCGTTCGGGAAGACCTTGTACCATGTGGCGGAAAACTTCATAAGTTGCTCCAACTGAGCCGTATCCGCGATATCGCCAGCGACCAGCACGACATCTACGCCCTGCGCGTCATACCATCTCAATGTCTTCTCCCACATGTCCGTTGTCGTCGCATTCAATTTGATATGAACGTCGCTGACGACGCCGATGCGCAGTTTTGGAACGACGATTTTCTTCTCGTCAGCGCCAAACAGCCGCATGCCGCCGAACGATGCAAACGCCGTTCCGGCAAACAAACTCTTCAGAAAATCTCTTCTGGTGAAATCGAACATGTGATTCTTTCTCCTATCTATTTATGGTTCAACGGGTTGTGTTTCGATCGGCGCGATATATTTGGCAGGTTTGCTGTAGATGGTCTTGCCACGGTTGCCGTAGGCGTCCAACGGCGTGATGGCGAAACGAATGGTCTCGCCAAGCGGTATTTCGGTGTAGGCGAACAGGCAAGTGACCGTCTTTGGCCGTTGCGACTTTGGCATGAAGTACTTAGGTGCGAACATGCGGCGCGTCCATTTGCGCGGTTGCACATCGTAGATCGGTTTACCGATGGCTTCGTTTTCGTTGTGCTCATCACCGATTTCCGCCTTGATTTCGTAGTCGAAAACCATGCCGCCGCTGAAAGCGGACGGAAACGTAACGGCGATATGCGCAGGCAGTTTGTCGGGCAGATTTTCTTTGATGACAATCTGTTCAGCGGCATTTTCCGCGAACGAGGGCGGCTCCTGTTTGGCGGCCTGAACGCGTTTGATTGTTTCGTATGGACGTTTTTCGCCAAGCGGCAATGGCAACAACCAGTCATCGCCAAGCGATTCGTCGTAAATGAAAGAATGGCGATTGATTCGTACATGATCTTCATATACAGACACTAGCATGCCATGAGAGTCACCGCTTCCGACAAATGGATACTTGATGTCCAGCGGACCGGGCTGCCCGGCATTGGCACGACCATAACGATGGCCGATATAGCGCAAAGAGGACGTTCCGATGGATGTGAAACGGCCCTGCCAGATGGCTGCTTCGTCGGTCAACGAATTGTGGGAATGGCCTGAGAAAACGACGGCGTTCGGAAACTCGCTGAACGTCTTGCTCGATTCGCCGTCGTCATGGCCCCACACCCACGGCCCATGGACGGTATCCTTCGGATGCGGATGCTGCGTATAGAAAAACGGCAGGTTCGGATCGATTTCCGACTTGTGAGCCGCCATGTATTCGCCGATCTTCTGATGGTGAGTCCAATGCGCACCGATAAACGTGTAGCCTTTGATGACCTTTTTATAAATACCTTCGAACTCTTCGTGCAAATAATTCTCCCACGCCGTCTTGATATCCTTCGCGATCGATTTCTCAAAACTCGCCTTGCGCTTCTCCTCCGTGTTCATCCCGTATCGCCAACCGTCGTAATCATGATTGCCGGCGATGAAAAACCTCTCGACATGGCGGCCATCAGCACCTTTGTCTTTGGGAAACACATCATTCCAGATGGCGATGAATGTTTTTAGTTGATCTGGTTGCGACGTATCGGCAATATCACCTGCAACCATAACGGCATCAACACCTTGCGCATTAAACCACCGCAACGCTTTTGTCCAGAAGTTCGTCGATTTGACATCTTCAAGCCTGATATGGACATCGCTGACCACGCCGAAACGCAGTTTCGGCACCACGCCATTCGCCTCATCCGCGCCAAACAGCCGCATTCCACCAAACGGCGCAATCGCCGTTCCGGCAAACAAGCCTTTCAGAAAATCTCTTCTGGTGGAATCGAACATTCAGTAGTCTTAGCAAATGCTTTGTATTATCGTCAATAAGTTAAAGCTCAACGCCTTGTGATTTCAGAACTTCTTGCACGGCGGCGACATCGACATCCCGCGGCTTCACGCCGTTCTTCACCGACAGCGCGGCGGCGACACCGATGCCCTGTCCGATGTTCGCGCAGATCGGCATGACGCGGAAATTCGAATGCGCCTTATGCGTTCCGCAGATGTCACGTCCTGCAAGTAGCAGGTTGTCAACGACTTTCGGCACGCAGCAACGATACGGGATCGTGTATTTTCCTTTGCTATGGAAATGATGCTGCGCGCCATTCTTGTCCAATCCCGCGCCGTCAAGATTGTGGATGTCAAAATTGAAAAGAAGCTTCGTGGCGATCCAGTCCGGAAAGACTGTCGCCTCCATAATATCTTCTCCCGTAATGATATACTCCGCCTCGAAATGCCGTGTCTCGCGGACGCCGACCATTTCCGCAGAGGCCAGCAAATAGCAATTTTCATAGCCAGGGGCGTATTCGCGGAGGAAATCGATGATCAACGGAATCTGGCGGTGCGTCTCGATTTCCGCTTTTGTCAAATCGTCGGCGTTCGTGCCGTCGATGTCGATGAGATTCGTCATATTGACGACCACATGGCCGTCCTGCGTGGAACGATACAGCAGCGTATGGCCGGCAGGTTTCGGAAGAATCTGCTTTCCAAGGGCTTGTATCTCGCCTTTCGGAACTTGGACATACGATTCGAAGGAGCCCGGGAAGATGGCCCGCGAATAATCGACGCCCGCGATTTTGAACATCAGCGTGACAGGCTGCATGCGTTCGTCTTCATCACGGCCTTTGCGGAACGGGACGTTCGCTTTGGCGGCGATATCGCCGTCGCCCGTCGCGTCGATGACGACTTCCGCCAAAACGGCCTCACGGCCGGACTTGCTTTCCAGAATGACGCCGCGAACCGTTGTGCCGTCCATGACGACATCCGCGCAGAGCGTATGCGTGCGGATGACGACTCCTGCTTCATCTAGCTTATTGAACAGCACTAACTTAAGCTTTTCATGATTGATGGCGGCGTAGCTTGCCTGAAAGCCGTCCTCCACAGGCCAGCGGATCTGGTGGCAGGCATCCTGCAGTTCGTTCATGATCGGCGAAAACGTGCCGCCCGTCCAATGGGACATCATGCCGCTTGTCGCGATACCGCCCAGGCAGGAGTTGTTTTCGACAATCATCACGCGGACACCGCAACGGGCCGCCGCCAAAGCCGCCGCCGTTCCCGCAGGACCGCCGCCGGCGATCAGCACATCCGTTTCGGCGATGACGGGAATGTCCCGTTCCATTTCATGTATCGTCTTCATAGCTGACGTTCAATAAGTTACAAAGCTATAGTCTATAAAACAAGAACGGCAGTTTCCCTAAGGAACTGCCGCTTTCTGTTGCCTGTCTGCCGTTAAAAATCCGTCGCCGGAAGGTCGTGGCTTGCTTTTATTTCTCTGACTAATGTTTTGGCGGATACGATTCTTGTCCTGCCGCCTCTAAAGACTACCGCTTTCTGCCCTAGTTTCGCCTTGTTCTCCAAAGCCGCCGTGACAGCGGATTGCAACGTTGACAAGGCCTGATTCATAAAACTAATTGATTCTATTTCCGTCATGTTCCAGGAAGCTCCTGATGCGATTGTACTTGTCTTGATCGTAAATGGTCAGGACATCATGATCGTACTTGAAGATGGGTTTCACCGTTGAAAGAGAACCGTCGAAGCACAATGTCGCATCGCACTCCGGCATGAACTCGAACAACGCACGGATACTCCGCGGATACCGTCTGACGATGGCGTCTTGCGGCACGTCATGCCCGCCCTGCTCCACGCGTATTTTCACACGGTTCTGCGAAAATTCCGCGCTCGGCAGATACAGGTAGAACAGAAAGACCTGCCAGCCTTCCTGCCTCAGCTTCGTGACGCGAAGCATGAGCGACTTCGCCGCCAGAGTCGTTTCAAAAGCGAAGGTCTTTCGCTCCCGAATACACGACTCTATCCTGTCAATAAACAGCCTGCCCGCCGCCATTTGCGCCGCGTTGGCGTTCAACGGCGACAGCCCTTTGGCTATTTCATCGGCATTCGCATATTCAAAAACACCGGCGATTTTCGGCAGGTAGGTCAACGCGAACGTTGTCTTGCCCGCCCCGTTCGGTCCTGCAATGACATAAACAACAGGCCCTTCGCTTTCGTTTTCCAGATGTCCTGCTGTTTCTGCCATACTGCAATACTAAATCCCTATAATTTAATTCACTTTTAGCGGGATGCAAATTTCGCGTTGCGAAGAAGGCGTAGTTCTGCTTCGTCCAACGGCCGCCAGGCCCCTGTCGGCAAGTCGCCCAACTGCAAGCCAGCGAATTCCACGCGGGCCAACCGCAGCACGGGTATGCCGAGGCTTGCGCACAACCGACGAACTTCCCGCTTTTTTCCTTCTGTCAGAACGACTTCCAACAGAAACGAACCATCCCGTTCGCGGAATTTGGTCACGCGTTTGGCGCGAAGCAATTCGCCGTCGTCCATGACTCCGTCCAGCATCGCGTATCTGGCGCGATCCGTGAAAATCCCTTCGCATTCCGCGATGTATTTTTTCTCCACTTGGAAGGAAGGATGCGTCAACTGCTGGGCGAGCTCGCCGTCGTTTGTCAACAACAAGAGGCCTTCCGTCTCGCGGTCAAGCCGCCCGACGGTGAATAAACGCCCAAGCCTTTCCGGCAGAAGTTCATAGACAAGCTGACGAGCATGTTCGTCCTTTGCGGAGCATGTATAGCCCGCCGGCTTGTTCAGCATGACATAGACCAATTCTTCAGGAGCCTTCAACTCCCGCCCTTCGAATTTCACGACGTCGCGCCGCGGATCCACATTGAACGCAGGCGTCAAAACCGGCTGGTCATTGACCGTAATGCGCCCTTCCGCAATCATTTCCTCACAACGCCGCCGCGAGCCCACGCCCGCCGACGCCATGAATTTCGCCAATCTTATCTTATTGTCATCAGGCATATAGCCTTCTCCATTCAACCATTATTTTTATCACGTCTTGTCAAGATTTCATTCTGCATGATGCAAGACGCGAGATTCAATATCTCCGCTCGCCACGAAAATCTATACTATAATATTATAATAACTGGCCGTCCATTTGCAAACAGACACGCTTAACAAGCCAGCCAGCTGCGAATCGTCTGGACGGGCGGTTCATGTCCATCGAACACCAGATAATCGGCCTTCGCGCCATGGCTTCGCATGCGCAGCTCTTTTGACGCAAGTTCCTGCTTTTCAGCCATTTCACGTCTTGTTCCACCATCCTCCCAATCAACCAGCAGCCGTTCGCCCTTCTCCGAATCCATCGTCTCCAGCCAGCCGACTGGCGGAATCCGCTGGACAGAATCCGTCAAAACATGACAGACAACGACTTCATGACGGAACGCCAACGCCCGCAACGCACTGGCGGATGAATCGCCCAGCCAATCACTGATCACAACGACGCGTGACCGCCGTTTCAAGACATTCTGGGCGGCGGTCAGCATACCGTCCAAATCGGTCTTGTATTCAACAGGCTGGACGCCAACGATTTCGCGAATCATCCGCAACAGATGCCGTTCCCCCCTGCGTGGCGGCAGCCATGCTTCCGTCGCCGTCGAACGCATCAGCAGTCCGACGGCATCACCGCCATAACTTGCACAACCCGCCAACATCGCCGCGATTTCCGTCGCCGTCTGCCATGCAGAAGTCGTTCCCGTCATGGACTTTGAGACGTCCAGACAGATCAGCATGTCCAATTCATGCTCTTCACGATAGCGTTTGACGAACGGACGGCCCTGCGACAGTGTCGCAGGCCAGTGAATGGCCCGTGCATCATCACCGTCAGCGAATTCGCGAAGCTCTTCGAACTCCAGCCCGCTGCCGCGACGGCGGCTCGCATACGCACCGCCAAGCCCTGCATCGACCTCGCGGCGGACACGCAACGCAAGCAGCCTCGCCGTCTCCAGAAGTTCTGTCAAAGCTTTGCTACTTAGGCATTTATCCATAAGCCATAAGCCATAGGCCATAAGCGCCGCAAAGCGGCATTCGCGTTTATTCGTGGTTCAAAATCAATCACTTCCAGATGAATTCCTCCCAGCCGGGATTGAATTCCAGCTTGATGACAGCGCATTCGTTCTGCATCGTCTCGACAGGCAGGCCGCTGACATGGAGGCATTCCTTTCCCGTCAGCCACAGCATCGGCATGTGTTCAACGGTCGTCGTCAGCTTCGTGCCCGTGTTTAGCAGAACAGCGGATTTCGGTGTCACGGCGATGGGATTCAATGCGTAACCGCAGCTATTTAGGCCTTTCGGGAAGTGGATATAGACATTGTCGCCCTTCCGCGTCACCATGTATTCGCCACTGCCACATAGTTCAGGGCATGTCTCGCAATCGACAAACGCTTCCTTTACCTTTTTATACCATGTTCCAATCTTGCGAAGGATGTCCGCCGCCTGTTCGGGAATCGTGCCGTCCGGCTTCGGACCGACGTTCAGCAAGTAGTTGCCGCCCATGGCCATGACTTTATCGATGCAATGCATCATGAACCGCGAGCCGTAGTAGTCTTCATTGACGCGATAGCCCCAACTCTGCGCGCCGACGGATTGGCAGGCCTCCGTCGGTTTCGTGAACGACTGGCCATCTGGAACGCAGCGTTCAGGCGTGGAATAGTCGCCTGGCCCGTAGCCACGATCATCGATCATGATGTTCGGCTGCAAACGGCGGAGAGTGGCGTTCATTTCCGGGATATTCATGCGCGGCGGAATATCCCAGAAGAATTCGGAGATTTCGCCATAGTTCGTGCAAAGCTCTGTGATCTGGCCTTTTACATATTCGAGATATTTCATCAGATCCGGCTGGTCCCCTGGATTCGGCACTGGCAGCTGGTGGTTGCCGCCGAGATTGATGCTGTTCGGATGATGCCAGTCCGGGCAGGAATAGTACAGGCCGAGACGGATGCCGCGACGATGGCACGCGTCCGCCAGCATTTTCAGAACATCCTTTTTGTATGGCGTATTTGTGATTTTGTAATCCGTCAGAGCGGTATCCCACATGCAGAAGCCGTCATGATGTTTCGTCGTGAAACAGACGTATTCCATGCCCGCGTCCTGCACTAAATCCAGCCATTCCTCCGGATTGTATTTCACAGGATTAAACTGGTCTTTGAAAATGACATAGTCTTTGCTGAGCATGTGGCCACGCCAATGCATCTGTTCCTGCCAACCCGCCACGGAATAGATGCCCCAATGCACGAACATGCCGAAACGCTGCTTGAAAAACCAATCGCGACCGTCGCCAAAACGCTTAATCATCACCTGCTTTTACTCCTGTTTTCTTGATAATCCGTCTTTTGGAATTACAGTCAATTAAGATAACATGTATATTCCTCAATGAACAGCAAAAGCCATAAAAAAAATGCTTCTAATCGACACCGCCAATCTTGCTGAAATCGAAAAAGCCCTGAAAGCCCTCCCGCTCGTGGGCGTCACCACCTGCCCGACCATCATCGTGAAAGAAAAACGCAATGTCTTTGACATTCTGAAAGACATCCGCAAACTCATCGGCGACAATATGATGCTGCATGCGCAAGTCATGGCGGACACACCAGACGACAT
The DNA here is from genome assembly GCA_017554445.1 of Victivallales bacterium. Taxonomy (GTDB): domain Bacteria; phylum Verrucomicrobiota; class Lentisphaeria; order Oligosphaerales; family Oligosphaeraceae; genus UBA1407. Next base: position 7,068 of record JAFZIJ010000224.1, on the reverse strand, counting down.
CCTGCGGGACGCCATCGCCCTCCGCAATCAGATTTCAGGCGATTTCTATGTGAAAGTTCCCGTCACGCTGGCAGGCTTCCACGCAATGCCGCTCCTTCAAAAAGAAGGCATCTCCTTCACGGCGACGACCATCCACTCCGTTGCGCAGGCCATTCTCGCAGCGGAACATGGCGCAAGTTTTCTCGCGCCGTACATCAACCGCATCGACAATTTGAATGCATCAGGAGCGGAGCTTGTCCGCCAAGTCGCCGACTATCTGAAGATGCACAATCTTCCCGCGAAGATTCTCGCCGCATCTTTCCGCAACGTCCGTCAGATCACAGACGTCCTGCTTGCAGGCGCCCACACGGTGACGCTCAGCCCGGATCTTGCATGGAAGATGACGGAACATCCCATGACCGATCTATCCGTCCAGACCTTCCGCAACGCCTGGTCTGATTTCTACGGAGCGGATAAGGATGTATATAATTTATTGTAAATAAAGGATATGAGATTCATCCGCCTGCAACCAGTCATTCTGCTTCTTCTGGCCGTGGCCTTGCTGGTCTTCAGCCAGCAGCCGCGCGTTGGCCATGACGAAGCCAGCGTCTGGCGGCATCAAGCGGAAGTGGCGGCATTCACACCGCTTCGCCATTTGGATTTCTCATGGGATCAAACGCCTCTGAAACTGCGGCTTCCAGTCGTGCGTTTCCAAGATGCATGTAACTCTTATCACGCGACATACAAGCCGGAAATAGCCTTCTCGAATACGTCTTTCATGGCATGCCGTCATTGTGTCTGTATTCCACTACGGCTATGAGACGGAGCCTGGCCTTGCCCAGGTTTCATATCTCATTGTCATTAAGGAATCAACACAACAAAAAGGAGTTTTGCCATGGATACCATGACATTCGTCACTTATTGTCTCGCCGGCTTCGGCGGGCTGGTCGTCGTCGCGGCAGTCGTTTTCGTCATCTCCCTGTTCAGCGACAAGAAGCCCGACAAGAAAGATAATTCAGACAAATAACCATATCCGGCCTTCGGACACAAACTGTCCGAAGGCCTTTTGTAATGATCTAGAAACCTAGAAACCTAGCAAGCTAGAAGCCTAGAAACCTAGTATTCTAGTTTTCTAGAGGGTAATCAACTTTCCTTAAATCAATTCTTCCGGGCGTGGTCTCTTGGCAGGCGGCGGTAATTCTTTAATTGGCTCTTTACGTTCCACGGGCTTCATATTGTCTTCTGGCTGCGGCTTTTCCTCCGTTTCAGAATCTTCCTTCTGATTGGTCTTCGGTTCAGGCAACGGCTTTACGGGAATATCATCCATTTCCTCCTCATATTGCTCTATGTGGGACATTTTCGTGCCCATGTACTTGTCCAGCAACTGCATGTAAGCATCCGCCATCTGCGGCGCGAAGATCATCTGGATGATCCACATGATCCATGGCAAAATCGCCAGACCGATGCCGATCCATGCGTACGCCCTGCCTTCCAACCGGCCGTTGGATTTGCTGATCTCACTCAGTCCCATGATGCCGAGAACCAAGGCGACGATACTGCAAATCTGGCAACAGCAGACGCTTGCGACACCGAACCACATCGCGTTCTTTGCGTTTTTGCAAACTTCTGGCGGCCCCGCGTCATAATCGCCCCATGCGGACATCATCGGCTGCGCCATTCCGCCCGGAGGCGGATTCGGCATTTCATGGCGGATTACGACAGGCTTCTGGCAATGCGGACACATGGTCGTCTTGCCTTCCCATTCATCCTGTGCGCCTATCTGCTTCCCGCAATGCGGGCAATTGAAAACGAATACACCCATTGTTGTCTCCTTTTATAATTTTTTATTACGATCCCGCGGGAGCGGGACCCTCCCGTGTTTGTTACGTTCCCGCTGGAGCGGGACATCATAAATCCATAAGCCATAGGCCATAAGCCATAAGCAGTGACCGCCGCAAGCGGTCACAAATCAATCCATTGACCATTGGCGGCCGAACGCTTCACGGCGTCCATGACGCGTTGGATCATGATGCCCTGCTCCAGGCCGGGCTCCGCCTTCACGCCACGATCGACGCAATCCATGAAATGATACAGGCATTGGACGTGGGCGCGCAGCCAGCCAATCGTTGATTTCGTCGCAGGGAAGCACGACGGCGCTTCGTAGCGCTGACCTGTATCGACGCGCGTCCAGCCGCGTACGCCGCCGATCGGCGCATCCGCATACCGAACATCATAGATTTCAAGATGATGCGGATCCATCGAATCAAAGCGGATCGCGCCTTTCGTACCATGCATTTCCAAGCGGATTTCGTCTTCCGCACCAGTCGCCAATTTCGTCGCTTCGACGGTTCCTTTCGCGCCGTTTTCCAATTCAACCATGGAGAACATCGCGTCTTCGCAATCGACGGGCAACATGATATTCGGATCGTTCAACGAACGGCGTTCCGAAACGGCCAGTTGCGTCATGGCGGACAACCGCTTGATATTGCCCAACATGCATGTCGTCAAATCCAACGCATGGGAGCCCAGATCCGCCACGACGCCACCGCCGGCCGCGTCGGAATACCGCCATTTCAGCGGATTCTTCTGATCGATATTGCCCGAATGCATGAACGAACAGCGGAACTGCAACGGCTTGCCGATGAAGCCTTCATCAATCAACTGCTTCGCGCGTAACGTTCCGGGGAAGAAACGCAGTTGCAACGTCATCTGGTGGATGCCATTATACGATGGCAAGGCGCGTTCGATTTCCTCCGCTTCCGTCAATGTCACCGTCAACGGCTTGTCGCAGTAAATGTGCTTTCCATGGGCCATCGCGCTCAAGACGGCATCCTTATGGAAATTGTTCGGCGTGCAGATGTGGACGATGTCGATGTCCGGATTCTCCGTGATTTCACGATAGTCCGTAACGCCTTTCGCGTCCAGAAACTCACCTGCGGCGGCGGCCGATTCCGCACGGCTCGTGCAGACATGCGTAATCTGCGTCTTGAATGGCAGTTTGCCGAAGAAGAACGGCAGATTCTTATGGGCGAACGCATGGACTTTGCCTATGTAACCAAAACCAATTATACCGACACGATAGGTTTTCATGAACTTTTCCTTGATTTTTCTGTCTATTCTTTCGTCGTTCCGCTTTGCGGCTTCATGTTTATACATTATTTTAATATCTTTTTACCATATTGACAACTAGACGATTCAGATTTTGCTGAATCAGACAGGCAACACCGCACAAAAGAAGGCACGCTTATGTCAGAAATGCTCAACATGCTGCAGAACGCCATCGCAGGGCGTTCGCCGATTGTCTATGTCTTCTCCCCTGAGGAGGAGCGAATCCTGCGCGGCATCCGCGAAATCGCCGCAAAAGACGGCACGCCCGTCATCACATGGTCCTGCGTGCGCGGACTGGACGGTGAAGACGCCACCACGCAAAACCCTGTCGAGGCCATTAAAACCATCATCGCCAAAGACATACATGGCATCATCGTGATGTGCGACCTCGCGCCGTTCCTCAACGACAACAAGACGCTCCGCGCCATCCGCGAAGCCTACAACGACGGTCGCGCGAAAGGCGACCGCACGATCTTCCTGGTCTGCGCGGAAAACATTGTGCCAGAAGCCATTAAGAAGGAAATCCATTTTCTGGAAGTCCCCACGCCGGACGAAAACGAAATCGTCGATATCATCAAGAAGACCGCCGCGGAAGATTCGTCGCTCAACATTCCGGAAGACGCCATCCGCGAAATCACGCTCGCTCTTAAAGGTTTGACGGAGAACGAAATAGCATACGTTCTGCAACGCGCCTGCAAGAACAAGGAGAGCAACAAGGATGAGATTCTGGACGAAATCTTCAGCGAGAAGAAGAACGTCGTCAAGAAGTCGGGCTTCCTCGAATTCTCGCCGCCCAGATGGAAAATCGAAAGCATCGGCGGTCTGGACAATCTGAAACAGTGGCTGATCAAACGTCAGCACATGTTCACCCGCGAAGCCGTCGAAGCAGGCGTTCCCGTGCCGAAAGGGCTTCTGATGATGGGTATCTCCGGTTGCGGTAAGTCACTCGCAGTCAAGACAATATCGTCTCTTTGGAACATTCCGATGTTCCGTCTGGACATGAACTTGGTCTTTTCCGGCATGTACGGTTCGCCCGAAGAGGCCTTCCACCGCGCGCTGAAGACCATCGAATCCGTCGCTCCCGCCGTCCTGTGGATCGACGAAATCGAAAACGCTCTCGGTCTGGACGATTCCGGCCAGCGCATCGCCTCCCACATCTTCTCGTCCTTCCTCACATGGATGCAGGAGAAACCGCCACTGATTTTCATCGCCGCCACGGCCAACAAAATCCAGGCCCTCCCTGCCGAAGTCCTCCGTAAAGGGCGTTTTGATGAAGTCTTCTTCTGCGATCTCCCCGCCAAGGAGGAACGCGCGGACATCCTCAAGATCCATCTGCTCCGCAACAATGCGAATCCGGACGAATTCGATTTCAAGATGCTGCAAATCATGACCGAAGGCTGGAACGGCGCCGAAATCGAACAGGCCATCATCTCCGCCCGTACGGAGGCCTTCTACGAAAACCGTCCGTTCAACCAACGCGACCTTGAAACCGTCATGTCCAGAATCGTCCCGCTGTCGGACACCATGGAACAGCAGATTAAGGCGATTCGTTCGTGGGCGTTCTCCCGCGCGACACCGGCCTCCAAGTACGGCAAATCCGCCGCCAAACGTTAACGGGAGGGTCCTGCTCCTGCGGGATCGCGATGTCGGGAGGGTCCCGCTCCTGCGGGATCGCGATACAACCAACCTATTCATAACATCTTGTGTTTTACCCCAATAGGATTCATCCATGACCATTCTCGAAGCCTTAAAAGCCCGGCGGACCATCCGCCTTTTCAAACAAGCCAGCGTCTCGTCCGATGATTTGCGCGACATGCTGGATGCCGCCCGCCAGACCTCCTGCGCATGCAACGGCCAGTTGCTGCGCTACGTCGTCGTCAAATCGTCTGACGACGTGAAAAACGTCTTCGAACAGACAGCGTGGGCGGGCTTGGTCAAGCCACGCCGCACGCCTGTGTGGGGCGTTTCCGCTCCTGCCGCGTTCATCGCCGTCGTCGGCCCCAAAGACGCCAATTCCATGACATATGCGGACGCTGGCGCGGCCATCCAGTCCATGCAGATCGCGGCCTACGAAAAAGGCCTCGGCTGTTGCTGGCTTGGCGCCATCAACCGCGAAAAGCTCCATGGCCTTCTCGGTCTGCAAGAGAAACAGGAGGTTTTCTTCCTGCTGGCCGTCGGCGTTCCCGCCGAACAGCCTGTCTCCGAAGATATTACAAATCCTGAAGACGTCAAGTATTATCTTGACGACAACAACCAGCTCCACGTTCCCAAACTGACCGTCGATGCCATCACCAAGTGGCTGTAACTCTCGATATTTGACTGATTTTGACACATGACTAAGCAAGAAGAAATTAAACGCCGGCGGACCTTCGCCATCATTTCACACCCGGACGCCGGCAAAACGACATTGACCGAAAAGCTCCTCCTCTACGGCGGAGCCCTCCAGCTAGCTGGCTCCGTCCGCGCCAAAAAGAACCAGCGGAACACGACGTCCGACTGGATGGAAATCGAAAAGGAACGCGGTATCTCCATCTCCTCCACGGTTTTGCAGTTCGAATACGAAGGCTATGTCATCAATCTCTTGGACACGCCCGGACACCGTGACTTTTCGGAAGACACCTATCGCGTTTTGACCGCCGTCGATTCCGTCATCATGGTTATCGACGCTGGCAAAGGTATTGAGGAACGGACGCGTAAGCTGTTCGAAATCTGCCGCATGCGTGGCATTCCGATTTTCACGTTCATGAACAAGATGGACCGCCCCGCCATCAATCCGCTTGAGCTTTTGGACGAACTGGAGCATGATCTCGGCCTCAAGACCTTCCCTGTCACATGGCCGCTCGGCGACGGGCCGGATTTCAAAGGCGTCTATGACCGCCTCGAAAAGCAGCTCCACGTCTTTTCTAGCCAGGCGGGCGGTGCGTCCAAAGCGGCGGAAACCCTTACGGGAACGGATGATCCGCGTCTCACGGAACTGATGGGACCGCAACTGCTCGGCGAATGGCTCGAACAAATCGAACTGCTCTCCATGGCAGGAGAGGAATTCGACGAAGAGAAAATCATCAGCGGCGAACTGACGCCTGTCTTCTTCGGTTCCGCCATCAACAATTTTGGCGTGCAGCTTCTGCTCAACTATTTCGTCAAATACGGCATGCCGCCCGCGCCGCGCAAATCGTCGCTTGGGCTCATTCCCGTCGAGCGCGACGATTTCTCTGGCTTCGTCTTCAAAATCCAAGCCAACATGGATCCGAACCATCGCGACAGCCTTTCCTTCATGCGCGTCTGCTCGGGCATTTTCGAAAAGGATATGACCGTTCACAACCCGCGTGGCGGCAAGCCGTTGCGTCTTTCCTACCCACAGAAGCTTTTCGGACAGGACCGCGAAACGGTCGAAACCGCCTATCCAGGCGACATCGTCGGTCTCGTTTCGCACGGCAACTTCCGCATCGGTGATACGTTGACGAATATTCCAGATCTCGTTTTCAACGAAATTCCGCGCTTCCCGCCGGAAGTGTTCTGCTATTTACATAACACCGCGCCGTCCAAATACAAGCAGTTCCAAGACGGCTTGGAGCAGCTTCTCAACGAAGGCGTCATCCAATACTTCCAAATGGTCGGAACGCTCCAGAAGACCGTCCTGCTCGGCGCCGTCGGGCAACTGCAGTTCGAAGTCGTAAAGCACCGTCTGGAAACGGAATACGCCGCCGAATGCCGTCTGGAGGATTCGCCTTTCACGGAAGTCCGCTGGCTGCCGCTCAACAGCGATCCAGAGGATTTCAAAGGCATGTATCTTGGCTCCAACGTCCGTCTAGCGACCGACAATGACGGACAGCTTGTCCTCCTCTTCCCCGACGAATGGGCCGTCAACTACTTCGCGGAGAAAAACGAAGGCATTGAGCTCATCAAGCATTCGCCGCTCCAGGGCGATACTATCTAATTAATAATGAGTAATGTGTAATGTGTAATGTGTAATGTGTAATG
>JAFZIJ010000223.1 GCA_017554445.1 Victivallales bacterium | reverse complement strand
TGGTTAGTGGTTAGTGGTTAGTGGTTAGTGGTTAGTGGTTAGTGGTTAGTGGTTAGTGGTTAGTGGTTAGTGGTTAGTGGTTAGTGGTTAGTGGTTAGTGGTTAGTGGTTAGTGTGCGGCTGGGAGGGGCGCGCTCCTGCGCGACTTATGATTAGTGGTTAGTGGTTAGTGACATATATCAATATAAAACATATACAAGGAAAGACGAGATGAACAGAATCAAGGAGCAGATGATGGCTGGACTGTTGGCATCGACGATTTTGGCGGGGGCGATTCTCGCCGGTGGCACGCAGCTGACGTATGAAGGCAAGACGATTTTTGAATCGGAAGCGAAGGTCAGTTTCGGCGCGACGTATGGCGAACGCGCCGTGAAGGCTGTCGTCAATGCAAAGGAAGAAGGAAAGATTTCCGTGCGGACGGACAAGAAGCCCGTCCGCGTGTTCGTCAACCGTGAACCGTTGGATGCCGCCCAATGGAACTATCTGGAAGACAAAGGGATGACGACGCTGACCGTTCCAGCTGGTTCAACGAATGTGCAGTTCCGTTTCGACGACATGGCGTCATTGAAGCCGATGCCGCTGACCTTCAATGTCACCGTCGAGCCTGCGGCCAACGACGGGAAGCTGTCGCTGGAATTGAAGGGGACGAATGTCGATGAAAAGTTTTCCGGGCAGGTCGCCTGGCCGGATGATGCGGCAGGGCTGTATGAAGTAACCGTTTCTGAAAACTGCCAGCTGAAGCCTGTGAACGCTTCACGCGTGGATGACAAGACGTTCTTTCTTAGCAAAGACAGTGCGTTGCAAGTGGATGCGGATGCTCCTGGCGGCCGGGCACCGGAGGTGAAATTGTCGCTGAAATGCGTTGGCAATGCAGTGAAGGTGAAGGCGCAGAATCGTGAAAAATTGTTGGCGCGAAAAGACATTGTGAAGTATGAAGGCGAAGCGTTTGACCGTATGATTGGTGGCGAAGTATCTATCAGCAAAGAACATAAGAACACAAGCGCGGGTGGTTGCATCTTCAGTTGGGGAACGGCTGGAACGCGGTTGGAATGGGATATGAAAGTTCCGGAGGCCGGCAAATACCATGTCGTGTTCGTAGTGGCCACTCAGGAGACGGTCGCGTTGCGCAAGTACATGGTGAACGGAAAGGCCGTGTCGGAAGCCGCATTGATCGCGTTCGACGGGACGGGCGGCTGGGGGCGCAGCAATCCGAAGGAATGGCAGGCGTTCGAGGCGGTCGGTGCGAACGGCAAGCCTGTGACGGTGGAATTCAAGGCCGGTAGCAACACGTTGGCTTTGGAAAACTTCTGCGGACAGCACATGAATCTGGACTGTATTGTGCTGTATAAGTGATTTGAGGTGCCTCATGCGTTCCGCTTGCACCGGCCAACAACAGGATGACGATGGCGCTTTAGACGCTTAACATGCAGCCGCAGAAAGCGTTGCAGGAAAAAAACAGAATTGCGTCGATTTTTTTATGAGAATGGTTGCGTTTTATTTGTCAAGATATAAATTAGTACGTTTACCATTATGATTAAAGAAAAATGAAACGTAACGGTTTAGAATACGGCGAAAGAGCTCGTAGGAGTGTGTGCTTTGGGAAGCAATTTTGGCAATTTAGGTGACTTCTTTCCGGAAACGGAAGTGAAATGCCGTATCCGCGGATGCGGGAATATGATTCGCGTCTCGAAGGAAGAAGTGATACAGAAACTGGCAAGCGGCAAGAATCCACGTCCTGAAAAGATGTGCGAGGAATGCTATGCGATATTCCAGACTCTTGAAGATAAGACACTTCCATGTTCCACGGAAGGTTGTGATGGAACATGGGTGTGGAATCGTCACGCCCAGTTGGAGGCGATGCGCAAGCAGAAGACGGACAATCCGGCGCCGCCCCATGGGTTGTGCGAGAAGTGCAGGGCGGAGGCCTCGAAAGTGGAGCCGCAGGAGCGGCCCTGCCGTTTGCGCGGCTGCAAAAACACATGGACATGGACGGCTCGCGAACAGATCGCCAGCGGTGGCAAGCCGCCGGCGCCGCGTCTTTGCGACGAATGCTTCAACTTGCTGAAGCCGTTGAAGGACGACTATCTCCCGTGCCGCATCAAAGGTTGCAAGAACCATGTGCTTTGGACTCGTTACCAGCAACTTGAGCATATCAAGTCCGGCAAGAGTCTGGATAATCCGCCGCGCCGCATGTGCGACGAATGCTTCAAGAAATACAACGAGCTGAAGGACGAGACGCGCCCCTGCAAGATCAACGGCTGCAAAGGAACGTGGACGCTGACCGCCTACGAACAGTTGGAAGTGATTCGTAACACGCCGGAAGGGCAGGAGCCCGTCATGCCGCAGCGCATGTGCAAGGATTGCTTTGATTTCTATGCGAACGCGAAGGATATCGAAGTGCCCTGCCAGAACAAAGGTTGTTCGAACAAGTGGGTTTGGACGCGCAGCATGCAGCTTGGCGCGCATGTCCACGGCGTCAACCACACGCCTGTCCGTTTATGCGACGACTGTCTGAAGGCATTCATGTCGCTGAAAGACGAAGAGCGTCCATGCAGCGTGCAAGGTTGCAATGGCACATGGACTTACACGGTGAAAGACCAGATTCGCGACAAATGCAACCAGCGTGAGGAGCCGAAACGCCGTTGCGCGTCCTGCCAGGAGTTCCTGCAGAACCACAAGGCGGAGGATTTGACCTGTGAGCGTTGCGGTGCCACGTTCAAGTGGTCCGTACAGGAACAGTTGCAGGTTCATCTGGGCAATTTCGCGAAACCGACGCTCTGTTCGTCCTGTGCAACACAGGAGATCGGCGCGGCGAGCCCCACTGGCGAGATCAAAATCGTCAGCCGTCCTGTGATTCACATTCCGGCGTCCGGCCCGTGGAATGGCGACGAAGTGGTTCGTGACCGTCCGATCCGCATGGACCATGCGGCAGTCACGGCGATGGAAGACGCGAAGATTCGTGTGGTCTGCATCGGTGACGAGCAGACGCTGTCGATTGACGACGTTGAGAAGTCGTGGCCCGCGTTGTTGGAGGCAAAACTTCAGAAACGCCTGCAGGCCAAGGGAAAACTCAGTGTTTTGAACGTCGGCATCAAGAACAGCGGCACCGCGCAGGGTGTGTTGCGTTATGGTCGTGATATCGCTCCGTTCAAGCCGCATCTGGTGGTGTTCTCCTTCACGTGGGGCGACGCGAAGCTTCCCGTGAACAAGACGTTGGACGACGAGGCGTTGGCCGCCCGTCTGACAGCTGCAAACACGGCGTTTGAGGAGTTCGTCGCGGCGTTCAAAGAGACGGACACGAAACTGCTCTGCTGGTTGCCGAATCCCGTTTATCCGCAGAACAGCGATGAAAAGTCGTTTGATTCGGACGCTTTCAAAGCCTGGGCGGAATGCCAGGTGAAGCTCTATGAATCATTGACGAATCAAGTCCGCCAGAACTGCAAACGTTTTGAGATTCCGTTGGTGGATGGCCGTGCGCTCTTTGAAGTGGGCGGTACGCACAGCGCCCAGAAGTGGATGTGCAACTGGTTCATGCACAATGAACAAGGCGCGGCGAACATCGCGAACTGGATTGAAGACGCAATCGTTAAGAACAAGCTGATTGACGCGGATGCCTTTGAAGACGAACCCGTTGCGGAGCCGGAAGTTGCACCGCAGACGGAACCCGCTCCGGTCGCTCCCGTTGAAGAAGCCGTTCCGAAGGCGGACCCCGCTCCGGTCGCTCCTGTTGAAGAAGCCGCTCCGCAGGCGGAAAATGCTCCGGCCACCGTTGAAGAGGTTGCACCTCAAGCCGAAAACCAAGAGCAAGAGCCGCCCGCTGAGGATGCGTCGTCGGAAGTGAAGCAGGATAATTAAAAAACAAAATAATTAATAACAAACCTTTTCCCCGCAGGAAGCGAGGCAGGTAAACAACAACAAACAGCAAGAGAGGACAGGTCATGCGTGAAATGATGAAAATGTCGGTCGTGTGTGTGATGGCGATTCTGGTGTGCATTGGCTGCACAAAGAAAGCCAAAGTGAATCTGGATGGTTTGGATCAGAATCCGGCCGGCGCGGTAGTGGATCCCGAAGGCGCCAACGGCCCTGGTGGCAATGGTGGTTTTGGCGGCGCTTTCAATGGCGCAACAGATCCGTTTGTCGTGCCCGTGGCCAATACAACTGGCGGCGGTGCTGGTTTGTTTGATCCCAACAACCCGAACATCGGTGGCAGTGGCGCTTGGTCCGGCATGGACGCGGCTCTTGCTGGCAGCGATGCCGAAAACTTCGTGAAGAACGGCCAGTATTTCGCGCAGAAAGTTTATTTTGATTTCAACCGCTCGGAAGTTCGCCCATCCGAACGTCCGAAACTGGAAGCTCTTGCGAATCATCTTCAGAGCAATCCGACGTTTGGCGTCGTGATCGAAGGCCATTGCGACGAACGCGGCAGTGACGAATACAACCGCTCCCTGTCCGAACGCCGCAGCTTGGCCGTGAAGGACTATTTGGTTTCCCTCGGCATCTCCGCAGAACGCATGCGTACCGTTAGCTACGGTGAAGACCGCCCCGATGTTCCCAACGCCCGTACGGAGCAGGAACATCAGCTGAACCGCCGCGCCCAGTTCCTGGTCGGCGCAATGCGCTGATGTAGCGACGGCGTCTCGCCGTTGAATGTCACTTTTTATAGCCGTGATGCTTCACTTTGAGGAGTGGGGAGTCACGGCTGTCTTTTATATATTTAAGGTATAGAAAACAGTATGGATTCAACGTGTTTGGAAGTCTGTGCGGCGGTGGCTTTCCATGAAGGGAAGCTGCTGTTGGCGAGCCGTCGGCCAGGCGGCAGTCTGGCTGGCAAGTGGGAGTTTCCAGGCGGCAAACAGCACGACGGCGAAAGCCTTGCGGACTGCATCCGTCGCGAACTTCAGGAGGAGCTCGGGCTGGAGATCATGGATGCGTTGGAGCTGTTTTCTCTTGTCCATCGCTATCCGAAAAAGACGGTCCGACTGCATTTCATGTTGTGCGATGTGGCGGAAAACTGCCGTCCAGAAGCGAAGGAAGGGCAGTCGTTCGGATGGCATGACCATCGTCAACTCAACGACTTGGATTGGGCTCCTGCGGATCGAGAAGCCTGCGACATGCTGATTGGTGACGGACAATTGTCTCGCATGGCGGATGTGTTTGTCGCGGAGCCGTCACGAACGGATCAGTTGCGTTCGTGGTTGCGCGGGCAGGGCAGGGCGCCATGTTGCCGCGAATTGGGCAAGCCGTCGTGGCTTCGTGTGCCGTTCATGGGCGGCAAGGAGCATGTCGAGATGCGATCATTGTTGCAACGTGCGAAGTTGCACACGGTTTGCGACAGCGCGAAATGTCCGAATCGCGGCGACTGCTGGAAGCATCGCACGGCGACATTCATGGTTTTGGGCGACATCTGCACACGCAACTGCAAATTCTGCTCCGTGGCGCATGGCAAGCCGCAACCTGTGGATTCTGAAGAGCCGCAACATGTTGCGGAAACAGTTGAAACGCTAGGACTGCGTTTCGCCGTCATTACCTGCGTGACGCGCGACGATCTGCCCGACGGCGGTTCCGCCCATATCGCGGCGACGGTTCAAGCCATCAAGGCGCGTTGTCCAGAGGTGAAGGTCGAAGTGCTCGTCAGCGATTGCAAAGGTTCACATGATGCTGTCGATAAAGTACTTGCAAGTGGCGTTTCCGTGTTCGGACATAATATCGAAACGGTGGAACGGTTGACGCCGATCATTCGTGGCTATGCGACTTATCGCGGCTCATTGGATGTGTTAAGATATGCCGCGCAACATGTTCCAAAAGATTGCGTCGTGAAGTCCGGCATGATGCTCGGGCTGGGTGAAACGATGGATGAAATCCGCCAGGCGTTGATGGATTTGCATGACGCAGGCGTGTCGATCGTGACGTTGGGGCAGTATCTGCAGCCGACGAAAGACAACTGGCCTGTGGCGAGGATGGTTCCTCCGGAAGAATTTGACGAATGGAAACGCATCGCGGAGAAGGAGATAGGATTTTCCTGCGCGGTTTGCGGACCGTTGGTCCGTAGTTCCTACCATGCGAGTGAAGCGTTTTCATCAAGCAAAGGGCAGGGCGTTTGAAAACGGATTGGCTTGTGGTATCTTACTATTGTATATCATTTAATCTCGCGTCAAGCAGCTCCGATATCAGGCTAGGATATGTCTTCTGCATCATCTAAGATAATCGAGATGAAACCGTTACGACAGGAAGTCCGTGCTTTGCTGCCGGATAATAATATCGATCAGGCGAAGGCTCCTGAAATACATGAATGCATTGCGACACTGCGGACGAAGCTGAAAGATTTCACGCAGAAACATCCTGATTTCAATGCGTTGGATGTTCGGCGGCGCTACTACGAACTGATTCCCGAACTTGCGCCGTTGTTCATTTACCGCAACTCGCCGTTCTACTACGAGGCGGGCATCAATGGAGGCTGGTATGTCAACAAGCCCGGCTGGACGCCGCGTGAACTGACGCTCAAATTTATGTCGGAGAAGGTCCCGCAGGAGGAGCAGAAAGTCTTTTCTGTGCGGAGCAAACAGAACTACATCCTCTGCTGCGGTTTCTTCACGGATGAAGTCCATCATATTCCGCCATTCCAGAATATTTTTGCGCATGGCTTCAAGTACTTCCACGACAAGGCGTTGGCGGAATTGCCAAATTGTAAAACAGATGACGAACGAGCGTTTCTGGAAACGGCTGCCGTCGGTTTGGAGGCCGTCCACAAGCTTCAACTTAAATTCGCGAACATGGCGGACAAGATACTCGCCAAAGAGTCGTTGACGCCTCAACAGACGGAATTCATGCGCATGATTTCCGTCTCGGCAAGACGCTGCCCATGGGAACCGCCAAAAACATTCTACGAAGCGTTGAACACGCTGTGGTTCATGCGGGAGATCCTTGGGCTTGTCGATGGCTTGGCGATGTTCGCGTTGGGGCGCGTAGATGCCTATCTTATCGATTTTTACAATGCCGATATTGCGGCGGGGCGGCTCACGAAGGAAGCCGCGTACGATCTCATCTGCCGTTTTCTGACCATCGCCGACTGCCATTATGATGGCATGACGACAGTGGAGACTTACAGCGCCCATGAACTGGAAATTCCCATTACGCTTGGCGGTTGCGACAAAAATGGCGTTCCCGTCTTCAACGACATCACGCGGATGGTTCTCAAGGCGCATCAGGAGCTCGACATCATCTTCCCGAAGCTCCATTGTCGATTTGACGAAAACTCTCCGCATGAATATCTTGCGACGATCGCGCGGATGGTTTGCGACACGCATTGCGTGTTTGCGCTCTTCAACGACAGCCACAACATTCCCGCGTTACAAGAGACGGGTATTCCGCTGGATTGGGCGCGTACATATATTGGAACAGGCTGTTGGGATGGCTATGTGGACAGCATCACGGATGTCGATACCGCTAATTATATCAGTGTCGCCCGCGCGTTGGAAGCGGCTATCTATCAAGATGATGCGCTTATGAAAGACGCCCGTGTCTCCTTCCGTCCGCTGGACGACTGCCCGGACTTTGACACGTTGCTCAATCAGTTCTACGACGATTTCATCGCCTTCCTGCGCGACCAGTTGCGCATCTATACGGAATACGGCCGGTTGACGCCGCTGTCGAACCCGCATCCTGCGTATTCCGCCTGCATCAACAGCTGTATCGAAAACAGAAAAGACGTCACGGCAGGAGGGTGCGACCAGAAGCCGCGCATCATTACGTTGGCCTTCACGGCCAACGTCGTCGATTCGCTCTGCGCCATCAAGACACTTTGCTTCGAGCGCCATGTCTGCACGGTCCGCGAACTTTTGGATGCCGTCCGCCATAATTGGGAAGGCGCGGAACATCTTCGTGCGCAAGTGTTAAGATGTCCGTATTGGGGCGATGACACGGAACTGCCGAATCGCTTGATGTCGTTCATCTATGATTCCGTCCATCGCGACATCTGCGATTTGACGAACGACCGCGGTGGGCCGTATCTTATTGCGGCGTGGATCTATCGTGAATATCGCTTCTGGGGCGAGAAGATGCGGGCGCTGCCGGACGGCCGCCGCAATGGCGACTATCTTGCGCAAGGGCTTGTGCCATCGGAATTCCGCAACCGTTCGGCCATCACGACCGCCCTGAACGCCATCGGTTCATTGCACCATGAAAATATCTTCGCGTCCAACTGCAATATGTCGTTTGACAAAAACAGTGTCACGCCGGAAGCGTTGGAGTCGGTCTTCAGGACATTTGCAAAGAAGAACATCCATCTTCTACAGCCTAACTGCTTCTCACGAGAGGACTTGCTTGACGCGCAAGTCCATCCCGAACGCCATCTGAATCTCATCATCAAAATCTGCGGGTTCTCCGCAAGGTTCGTTTCGCTGAACGCCGCTTGGCAGAAGGAAGTACTTCAGCGGCATCAGTATAAGTAAGTTTTTCGTTATCCGACGGCGGGATGCCGCCGGCACACCTCTATGAAAATATTCTTTTTCTTTTTATCAATATTGACAGCATGTTGCTTGGCAAAGCCGTTTCCCGTCACGGAAAACGGCCGCGCCGTGGCTGACATTGTCTTGGACGCAAAGGCGGATGTCACATTGCATCATGCGGCAGACGAATTGCAACTTTGGGTGAAAGAAATCACGGGAGCGGAATTGCCAATTGTTCAAGCCGCAAGTGATTGTCCGCAACATATTTGGCTTGGGACGACAGCGGTCGTGCAAGAGCGTTACGCAAAGGATTTCCTGACGTTGGACAAGACGGACGGCTATGCTGTCCGGCAGGACGGAAACAATCTTCATATCTATGGTGCCATGTCAAAAGGCGTTCTCAACGGTGTTTATAGATTGCTGCAGCGGAATGCGGACATCATCTGGGCGCGGCCGGACACGATAATCGGCACGGTTTTCACCGTTACGCCGACATTGTCGCTGGTGGAGAACGACTACATGGATGTCCCGTTGATGCTGTTGCGCGGTTGGAAAGTGGATTATCCTGTGCCGACTCCGGAAGTTATGTGGAATGTCCGCAACTGCGCGAACTGGTGTTCCGTTCCAAAGGAACCGGAAATGCTGGCGAGCCGCAATGGTTGGGGGCTTTGGCAGGAAGCATTTTACGGTCACAACGTCATCACGCGGTATCTTTCGCCGACGAAATACTGGAAGGACCATCCGAATATTTTCGCCGCGCATGGCGGCGTGCACAAGCAACCCACGTGGGTCAATGGCCGGATGACAACGACGCAGCCGTGCTTCTCCAATCCTGAGACGCTCGATATCTTTCTTAAGGAAATGGAGACGAAAGTCCACAGTCTGCCCGATGAAAAATGGTTTTCCATCTGCGTTGAAGACAATGAAGTCTGTTGCGATTGCGAGCGTTGCAAAGAACCCATTAAACTTCTTGATGGACGTAGTTTACAACTTGGCGATCCCGCGTTCTACTCCACTCGCTTTTATATGTTTCTCAACGAAGTGGCGCGTTATCTAAAGAAAAACCATTCAGGCGTCGGTATCAGCACATACGCGTATCTTTTTACGGAAATTGCTCCCGCCGTGCCTGTGGAAGACAACATTCGCATCATTTGCACCGCGCCGTTCAAAGACATCAAATATCCTGTCTATGCGCCGCAGAATGAATACTCTTTCGTTCGTCTGAAGAGCTGGCTGGACTATGGAATGGCCAGTAATATCGTACTTTACGACTATCATGGCCTTTCTAACGATTATCCGCGGCCATCGGATGTGAACACGGCGAACGACTACCGTTGGTCGTATGAACGCGGCATCCGTTGCGCCTATAGCGAAGTCGTGCAGGATACGCCGCTGAAAATCTACGGCCACAACAACCACAATACATGCAGCAGCATTTGGGACAGCAACGGCATCTATATTTGGGTCATCAATCAACTGCTTTGGAATCCGTATCAAGATGTCAACACATTGCGCAGAATGTATTTAGATCGTGTTTATGGAGCGGCGGCGGACGATGTCGCCGAATATCTTGCCTATGCGGAAACGGCATGGAACCGTTCGCCGTTTCCTGCGCTCTACCATACGAATCCGAACATTTCGTGGTCGGCTCTTGTGCAGTGCGGTTTTGTCGAAAAATGTCATGACGCGTTAACGCGGGCCAGAAGCCGCGATCTTTCGCCAAAATCGCGGGTGTATCTTGAACGGCTCATCGCGCCTTTTGAGAAAAACGATCTCATGAAGGCCTATCCGGAAGTTTTGGAATTTTCACGTAAGCAACGCGCCAATCCGGAGGCCTATCCGAACATTGTGAAGAATCCGTCTTTCGAAGAACACGGCAACCAAAGCGGCGTGTCTCAGACCGATACAACCACTTTAGGCGCAAATAATTGGAACTTCTGGCGGCGCAATTTCGGCACGTGCGGAATGAGCGAAGATGGCGCGGAAGACGGAAAAAGCTGCGCTTGGTTCGCCGATACGGACAATGCGTGTATCTTGCAGGACATCGTCCTCCAGCCAGGCCTGTATCTTGTGCGGGCCAAAGTCAAAATTGAACGTTATCCGGAGAGCGTCGCCACGGTCAGCGCCCGTTTCCGCATGTCGAACGGCACGGGTTGGGACGATCACGTCAGCTCCAAGTTCTTCTCGCCCAATCTCAAACAGGGCGAATGGTGTGAGATTGAAGGCTATTTCTTCTCACCGTCGGACGAACGTCGGCTGAGCTTCCAGCTGGGTTGCGCGAAAAGCGTGGGAAAAGTCTTTTTTGATCATGTGGAACTTTATAAAATAAGATAAGCATAAGGTGTGGCGGAGGCGTCTCGCCTTCGCTCTCCGACGGCGCGGACGCCGACGGCACACCACATATAACAGGAGGATTCAATAATGGCAGTCACATTGGAAATGGGCGCGACGAAACCGGCAGTGGAATGCCGTCATTTTCCGACGACATGGCAGGCTGTTTTGTGGCGCAACTGGGGGATGGTTCCGTTGGAACGTCTCGCCAAAGCTCTGCGGACGACGCGCGATAATTTGCTTCAGGCGGGAGCTATGATGGGGCTGTCGTTGGACGAATCGCAATGCGACAAGTGGTTGACACGCGGTTATTTGACGATTATCCGCCAAAATTGGCATCTGCTGTCGTATGATCAGATTCTGACGATTTTGGACTGGACAGCGGAGAAGTTGGATTTCATCTTGCGTGAAGACGATTTCTTCTGGATCAAACTCGGCTGTCTGAAGCCTACTGTGGAAGAGCCTTTCTATAAGGAACTTACCACGGAGCAAATTCAGGCGACGGAAGAATTGCGCTGCATCCGTGACGAAGTCTGGGCGAAACAGCCGTCGGCGGAGGAACCGCCGTTCGGCTTCCTGGAGAGCATCTCCGCCCATGGACGGAAGCCCGCGAATGACGCGAAGGAGTTGCGGATGCTGTATTCATATTCAGCGCTTTACGGCGATCCGCTGATCAATGCGAAGCTCGATCCGTTCCCAGACAACATGCTGGACGTCTATGCGGCGAACGGTGTCAATGCATTGTGGATGCAAGCCGTTCTGTATTCGCTTGTTCCGTGGTTCGGCGAGACACCGTATTCGGACGGCTGGCAAATACGTCTGGAGAATCTGCGCAATCTGTCGAAACGCATGGCGGTGCGCGGCATCAAGCTGATGCTGTATTTGAACGAGCCGCGTGCGATGCCCACGGCGTTCTTTGAAAAGCATCCTGAATGGAAGGGCGTCCATGCGTCCTTTGCCGATCTTTATACATTGTGTACAAGCAATCCAGAAGTGCTTAAGATGTTGGAATACGGCGTGAAACGACTGTTCACGGAAGTGCCGGATCTGGGTGGATTGTTCTGCATCACGATGTCGGAGAATCTGACGAACTGCTGGGCGAAATCAAGCATTGCGCATCCGCCAGCGTGTCCACGTTGCGCACCGCGCGGCCCAGCCGCAGTCATCGCGGATGTCATCGGCGCGTTTTCTCGTGGCGCATGGGCGGCGAAGCCTGATGCGGAAATCATCGCGTGGAGCTGGGCATGGGCGTCGCCATGGAACAAAGATTTG
The DNA here is from genome assembly GCA_017554445.1 of Victivallales bacterium. Taxonomy (GTDB): domain Bacteria; phylum Verrucomicrobiota; class Lentisphaeria; order Oligosphaerales; family Oligosphaeraceae; genus UBA1407. The sequence goes on along the minus strand of JAFZIJ010000223.1, from coordinate 14,874 downwards.
ATCGGCATGTTGCCGAAAGGCGTTAAACTGCAATGTGTTAGTGAAACGTTGACGCCGACGAATGTCGGCGGCTACGCAGGCGTTGTTCAGGACTATTCAATATCGAAACCCGGGCCAGGCCCCGTGGCTAAGGAGTTGTGGAAGACAGCCCGCGAAGCGGGCGTCGAAACTGTGGCGAAAGTTCAGCTGAACTGCACATGGGAACTGAGCGCCGTGCCGTATATTCCCGTGCCCGGCCTTGTGGAGGAGCATTTGGCGAATTTGAGGAAGGAAGGCGTGAAGAATTTCATGCTTAGTTGGACGCTCGGCGGCTATCCGGGCGGCAACATCCACCTGCTCTCCAAGAGCAAGGAAGAGCTTGCAAAAGAAGACTTTGGAGAAGCGGCGGCACCGTTAGTCCTGAAGGCATACAGCAAATTCGACGACAGTTTCCGTCATTTCCCGTTCAACAGTACGGCGACGATTTACACGGCACCGCAGAATTACGGTCCGCATGCGCTTTTGTACGACAAGCCGACTGGCTACCACGCGACGATGATAGGTTATCCGTATGATGATTTGACGTCATGGCGCGGCAATTTCTATCCGGAGGATGTCTTCGAAAACGAATTCAGAATCTTGAGCGAAGGCTGGAAGGAAGGTCTGCAATATCTGGAAGCGGCTGCGGCCAAGGCGGTTGACAAAGAGAAAATGGATGATCTTTTGAATGTCGCGAAAGCATCATACTGCCATTTCAGAAGCACATATCTGCAGATTTGCTTCGTTCGTCGCCGCAACGCGGGCGACAAGGCGGCGATGAAAGCCATCGTGACAGAAGAAATGGCGTTGGCTGAAGAACTTCTGTCTGTGATGCGGGCGGATTCACGGATTGGCTTCGAGGCGTCCAACCATTACTATTATACACGTAACAGCTTGATGGAGAAGATTTTTAACTGCAGGCGGTTGCTGAAGGATTTATAAAGGTCTTGCGCGAGGCGGAGCTTGCGCATCATCATGCAAGAGAAACATCATGTCAAAAGAAAAATACGGTCATTTGTCATGGGGACAGGGGGAGAGCAAAAGTCTGCAGATGGTGGCGGCGTTGCAGCAGACGCTATCGATGTTCGCGGGGCTCGTCATGGTGCCGTTGATCATCGCGCGGGCGATTGGCGCGGACGCGGAGTCGCAACGTCAGATCGTGACGATGGCGATTCTCGTCAGTGGCATCTCTACATGCCTGCAATGCGGTCACTTACCGTTCATCGGCTCAGGCTATTTGCTGATGATGGGATCAAGCAGCATGTTCATCGCGCCGTCCATCATGGCAGGCAAGATGGGCGGGCTGGCGATGGTGTTCGGCATGACGATGGCGATGGCTCCTGTGGAGATCATCCTCTCGCCGTTTGCGCGGCATTTGAAGAAAATCGCGCCGCCCGTGGTGATTGGCGTGATTGTGACATTGTTGGCTTGCGCCGTCATTCCCGTGAGTCTGAAGCAGTTCGGCGGCGGCTACGGGCCGGACTACGGAACATGGCGTCATATCTGTCTGGGAATCTTCACGATAGCGTGCATTCTCGCGGCACAGTATTCGCCGTGGAGAATCCTGCGGACGGGATCGATCGTGTTCGGACTGATTGTCGGTTACATCGTCGGCCATTTCATGGGGATGGCGAGCTATGATGCTGTCGCGAAGGCCGCTTGGTTGGGCTGCCCGAAGCCATTCTGGTATGGCATGCCCGACTTTTCCTTCGAATTGATGCTACCGTTTGGTATCGCCTATGTTCTGACGACGTTGGAGACGTATGGCGACATCCATGCCATCGCGATGGTCAGTAATGATGGAAAGCCTGTAAAAGTTGAGAATGAACGTGTTGCAGGCGGTTTGCTGGCGGACGGCCTCGGTAGTTTACTGGCGGGATTGGGCGGCACGACGGCGAACACGACGTTCAGTGGCAACATCGCCATCGCCCAAATGAGCGGTATGACGAATCATGCCGTTGGTTTTCAAGTGGCTGTCATGTTGATACTTCTGAGTCTTTTGCCGAAACTTTCGGCGTTGATTTCAGCGATGCCGGCGGCGGTTCTCGGCGGCAGCATGCTGGTTGCCGCGGCGTATTTTTTGAACGTCGGATTGACGATGATTGTGAAAAGCGTCAAAAAGTCCAACGACCTGCTGGTTGCGGCGGTTGGTCTGACGGCTGGTTTGAGCGTGCAGATGGTTCCAGACATCAGCTGCCAGGCGTTGCCGTGGCTGAAGTCGTTGCTGAGCTCCAGCGTCTGCGTGGGGGCGGTCGCCGCGATGATCGCCGTGCCGATTGTGTCATTGGCGGGTGGAGACAGTAAGAATTAAAGAACTGGATATTCTGGATTCTCTGGAATTTCTGGAACTTTTGGATATTCTGGATTCTCTGGATTCTCTGGAACTTCCAGAACCTCCAGAACTTCCAGAGTAAATAATCACAAAAAATTGCATTTTGGCAAAAAAAGGCTATTTTTCTTTACAATACTGTTTAATATCTCCCGATGGCGTAGATGCCGTCGTTACATAAATTCGAGGAATATCATCATGAAAAAAGCCTTTTTGCTGATATTGTTGGCGATATGCGGAAGTCTGCTTGCCGGTCCAACCGATGGTTGGGATGTGGCTTATGAAAAAGCTCTGAAAGATTTAGACGCCCTGCCGGCGAATGCATGGAAGCCGTTGGACGCCAAGTTGAAAGTCAAACGGAGCGAAGAGCCTGTCACCTTGACGGCGGATGTGACTGGTCTGGACGAACTTTGGCTGATTGTCGATGATGGCGGCGACAGTAACGGCTGCGACCATGCCTGCTGGGTGAATCCCGTTTTTACAAAGGCTGACGGTACGACTGAATCCGCGATCAAGGCGACCATCAAAAGTTCTTGGGCGCAATGGGACAAGGTTCGTGTCAATAAGAATGAAATCAACCAGAAGCTGAACATCGCAGGCAAGGACTATGACGAAGGGTGGTTCGCCCACGCGAACAGCTATATCTGCCTCGCCCTTGACAAAAAGTACACGAAATTCACGGTCATCAGTGGTTGTGACAAAAATACCAACGTGGCTCCCGAATGGAAGATGGGATATTCGTTGTATGCGAGCCGTCCCGCGATGTGGGCCGCCATGGAGGCATGGAACAAACTGAACGAGCAGTTCCCGCAGGTGGCTGGCTGGATCAATCATGATTTACGTGTCGGCGGCGGCCATCGCTATGTGATTGAAAACCGCAAGGATCTGTCGGCCAAACTGATTCCCGTCATCAAAGAGCTGGCGGCGAAGCAGGGGCGTAGCGGACAACGTTTCTCGACGAAACTGGATGCTTTGCAGGCTGATGCGAAGACGGCGCAATTCGACTATTTAAAACTGTATGTGCAGACGCGCGAGGCGTTGACGTCGATGTCGGAAATCGACGGCGTCATGGCATTGGCGGAACGCACGCTGGACTATGTTTCGAAAGCGACGCCGATGGACGGTTATGCGGAGAAACTCGCCGCCATTCGCGCCAGTATCGAAGACAAGCGGAATTCGGAGGCGAAAAGCGATTGGACCGATCTCACGAAAGAACTTCGTGCGTTGCGTCGCGAAATCCTCTTCAAGCATCCGGCGTTGGCGTTTAACGACTTGCTGATCGACAAACAGCCGCCAACAACGTACAGCCACATGGTGGATCAGTATTTGGGACGTCGTAGCCGTCCGGGCGCGGGACTGGTCGTGTTGCATGACTGGAAGTCTGCGAAACCGCGCGAAGAAGTGTTATTGGAAGGCAAGTTGCCGTTGGGTAGCGTGGCCCATCCGGATCTGTCCTACGATGGCAAGAAAATTCTGTTCTCCTACTGCGATCATTCCGTAAAGAATGCGAATAACCGTCGTTTCTTCATCTATGAAATCGGCGTCGATGGTAGCGGCCTCCGCCAGATTACGGGAACGAAAGACGATCCCATGGTACGTGCTGGAAACCGTAACACAGTGCTGATCGAAGATTTCGACCCATGCTATCTACCAGATGGCGGAATTGCCTTCACATCAACGCGTTGCCAGTCTTTTGGCCGTTGCCATGGCGGTCGTTACACGCCCGCCTACTTCCTCTACAGAATGGATGGCGACGGTAAGAACATCCGTCCGCTCTCGTTCGGCGAAGCGAACGAATGGGATCCGAGCGTCCTGCCGGATGGCCGTTTGATCTACACGCGTTGGGACTACATCAACCGTCATGACACGATTTACCAGAGCCTTTGGACGATGCGTCCGGATGGCACGGGAACGGCTCATTTCTACGGCAACTACACGCGCAACCCCTACATGATCGCGGAGGCGAGATTGATTCCGGGCTCGGACAAAATCATTGCGACGGCGATGGCCCACCATTCCTACACGGCTGGATCCATCATCCATATCGATCCGAAGCTTGGCGAAGACGGGCCGGAGCCAATCACCCGCATCACGCCGGAAGAGCGCTTCCCCGAAGGCGAAGGCCGCACGGATCATCCGTTTACGTCACCGTGGCCGCTGAATGCGGAACTGACGCTCGTGGCGCGTTCCGAAGAGCCAATCGTCTTCGAAGGCGGCGTCCAGTCGGTCAACGCCTACAGAATTTGGCTGATCGATACAATGGGCGGCCGTGAAGAGATTTACGTCGATCCGAACATGTCCAGCATCTGCCCGATTCCGATCCAGAGCCGCCCCATGCCGCCAAACATGTGTTCTCTGTTGGCGAATGCGAACGACGACAAGCCGGGCTTGGTCTATATCCAGAACGCGAACATCGGCCGCATGGATTTCGGTGCGAAGGTGAAATCCTTGCGCGTCAATTCCATCATCTGCCAGCCGACGGCGTCTGTTCCGAGCCGCAGTGTGGCGGACAACGAAATCACGAAGAAGGTTGAAGGAACCGTACCCGTTCGCGAAGATGGTTCCGCGTTCTTCCATCTGCCGTCCGGCAAGCCGTTGCAACTACAGGCTTTGGATGAAAACGGACAGGCGATCATGACGATGCGTTCATTCATCTATGTGCAGGGCGGCGAACTGCTGAGCTGCGTTGGTTGCCATGAAAACCGTTCGCAGACGGCGCCCGCGCGTCCGATGTCGATGAAGCAACCTGATGAAATCAAGCCACTTCCGGGCGCGGACTACGAAGGCGGCTTCAGTTACATGCGTTCTGTTCAGCCCGTATGGGACCGCTATTGCATCAGTTGCCATGGCTTCGGCAAAGCTACGGAAAAACTGGACTTGCGCGGCATCATGAAACAGCGTCATTCAATATGGACGCGGTATTCGCAGTCATATATGAATATCATGAGAGTTCCCGGTAGTATCCGTCTCGCGCAGCGTAATCAGGAGACTGGTTCCAGCGTGCCGCGCGACTATTTCTCCCATGCAAGCAATCTGATGAAGAAACTGATGGGCGGTCATTGCAAGCCGTTGCTGGAAGACAAGAACAGCTTGAATCTGGTCATTGCCTGGCTGGATTTGAACGTGCAGTATTTCGGCGATTATTCGTTCTCCCGCAGCGAAGGCAGCCAGATCGACGCCGACGGCGAAAAGGCGTTGCGCGAAGCCATCGCGAAACGTTTCGGCGAAGAGCTGTCGAAGCAGCCGTTCGACACGTTGGTGAATGTCGCGAACATTCCCGCGAGCCGTATTTTGAATATCGCGCTGCCTGTCGAACAAGGCGGTTGGGGGCAGATTACGGAGCACGCCTTCCAGAGTAAGGAAGATCCTGAATGGCGGGAGTTTGCGAAACTCGTCGTGGAAAGCGTGAAGCGTCCTGCGGACGCTCCCGACGACGGAACGTGCGGCTTGCCGATGTGCGTCTGCGGTGTCTGCTGGGTGAAACGTGCCCAACAGCCGAAAACCGCTATGAAATAGCGGTTTTCGGCTGGGCTTATGGCTTATGGCCAATGGCTTATGGCCAATGGCTTATGGGCTAGTGCTTATGGCTTATGGCCAATGGCTTATGGTTTTCTAGGCTTCTAGGCTTCTAGATTTCTAGGCTTCTTGGATACTAGCAATGAAAAAGAGAAATACTTTTTATTTTATTGGAATCCTGTTGCTAGTATGTGTGGCGGCGGTGGCGCAGACACCGCCTGCCAAGCCGAAGGTCACCACGCAGAAGTTTACGCAAAATGATGCGAAGCATGTGGATATGCAAGACGCGGATGTCTGCGTCGAGGCGGGGCGGTTTTATTATGAACAGGCCTTCAAGGCTGGCAGTCTAGAAGAAGCTTCTGTTTTGTTGAACCAGAGCATCACGTTGTTCCAACGCGCATTGGAGTTACGGCAGAAAAACGCTCTTCCAAGCGAACGGACCGTCATCCGCCATCATTTGTCAGATGCGTTCATGGCGGCGGCGCGGCTGTTTCCGAATGATTTCAAAACTGCGACGGCCTACCTCCGCAAGGCGGCGGAGCAGTATGAGGCTGTTATTGAAGACTGCCAGCCTGTGAATGATCGCAACAAAGAGACGGTCGCGGAAGCCGCGTATCGAATGGCGGAAATCTTGTTTCTGTTGAACGATGATAAAAAGGCCGTTGCGGCCGCTGAAATCGCATGGACAAACGGCTGGGGGGAATGGGAACAGGTAATGATTGACCGTCTGAACGACTGCCAGAGGAGCGGCACCGCGGCCAGCGATGTGTTGCCGCCACCGTCGAAACGCGCCACGACAACAAGCATTGTTCTATTTCCGTTAAACGTTCTGCCGGATATGCTTGGAGAAGCGGTCTGCACAAGTTGCCTGCAGGGAAAACGGTCTTTGAGTTGGTTCCGTGGCAGCAAGCCTTTGCTGGGCTTTTCGGTTGTCGTGGCGGTTCCCATTGGTTTTGCCGGCGGCTTGGTCGGCGGCGTTCAGGAGGCATGGCGCGGTTATCCGTTCTGGAACACGCGTTCCATCCGCATGATGCAGGGGCGTGAATATCCGTCGAATGCTTTCATCAACGGATGGTAATCACGCGATGACATGCCATAACGGTGGAAAGTGCGCTGTTTTTGGGAAAACTTGCGTCGAGGTGATGGACGGCTTGCTTCCATCGAAATTGTAGTTATATCGTGAAAAGACGAATTTCGAGCCGCTGACGTGTTCCACGGCCATACCCATGGCCGTGCAGGGGATGTCCATTTCCGCGAGCCATAGGTTTCGGTCGCGGAAGATTTGCGTTTTTACAGTCAGATCAATATCGCAGATTTTCTGTTCATGCGGGACGCCGCGGAACGTACGGTAGTCCTGCAGGTGCAGTTGAAGACGGATTTGCTCCGGCGTGACGTGGGCTTCGTAATAGTCTTCACGATATCGTGGCTGGAAGAAGAACTCGAACGCGTCGCCAGTTTCCCAAGTGTGCTCGTTATCGTGGGTTGCGTCATTGCGGATGACGGAATCGCGCATGGCGGCGTAGGCCTTCAGATGGCCGTTGATGAGTTTTAGGCAGGCGACGGCAGGTTCGGCGGGAACTGTTCCGTCCAGATAGTTGACGAAGAAGAGCGGCGTGCCGAGCGCATATTCGACGGGCGGCGCGACAGGCGGTTGCGACAGGGCTTGGATGAGTTCGTTGAATGGCATAGATAAGATGATAGAAAATTTAAAAATGGTCTTGGAAAATGAATTGATGATATTATATCGTGTAAAATGAAAAAAGCATGGTTAAAAATCAATAAAAATCCTATTATTTAATGGAAAAAGCGTCGTCAACATTTATGTTGAATAAGGAAACAAATCAAAAACAACTTTAATACTTTAGGCAAAGCGTTGCGATTCGCTTCGTTTTGCCATGAAGATAGAAAGTGGAAGGTGAAAAAGACAACAAAAAAGTTGGAGGAAAAAGCATGAGTCACATTTGCGGTTTTGTGTTGGCGGCTGGGGAAGGCCGTCGTCTGCGTCCGGCGACGTTGAGCCGTCCGAAAGCGTTGGTTCCGTTCTGCGGCGTGCCGTTGTTGGAACTGGCGAGTTCGGTGCTGTCCGAAGTCGGCATGAAGGAAATCATCGTCAACGCGTGCTATCAAGGCGATCGCGTTTACGAGGCGGCGCGGCGTCTGAAAGAGAAGTATGGATGGGACATTCGCGTGTCGATGGAAAGCAAGTTGCTGAACCAAGGCGGTGGCCTGAGGGAAGGCATCAAACTGGTTCCGGAGGCGGATAATATTCTCGTCCATAATGTTGACGTTATCGTCGATTATGACTTGCGGAGGTTGATCGAGCAGCATTTGTCAAGCCATGCGGATGTAACGGCGCTGGTGATTCCGGGCAAGGGGCCGCGGACGGTGACGCTTGATCTGAGCGGCCGCGTCGTGAAATTCCGCAGTCCGGGCCATGACGGCTATACGTTTGCGGGAATTCATATCTTCCGCCGCGATGTTTTGGATTTTCTGGATCCGGAAAACGAGGCTCCCGACATCATCGACGCGTATCAGAAGGCCGTTGACGCGGGGCTGAGAGTGGACGGCGTCGTGGCGAGCCATGACGTGTATTGGTCCGACATGGGAACGACTGGCGACTATATTCGTGCACACAGCGACATCATGGACTGCTCTCTGAAGTACCACACGATGCTCCGCAAGGCGCAGGCGGTTCAGGCCCAGCGGCGTTTTGATTTGGAAGTGAAGGGCGTGACCTGTACGGGAGCTCTCGGACTCGGCGCGGAGTTGGGCGTACCGCAAGGGACGCATTTGCACAATGTTGTGTTGTGGGATTATACGCGTCTGCCGCGGCCGTTGCTGTATGCGGACGGTATTTTCGTCGGTGACGATGTTCCTTCGCCGAAGCCTGTCGATGCGTCCCGCAAGCCTGATGAAAGAATTTTCAAGAGTTTGGATCTGCGGCGTGATTTTTGCAGTTTGGAGGATTTGGCGAAACAGGGTAGCGGTCGTAAGTATATGCGGATCCGCTACAAAGATAAATCTTGGGTTTGGTGTGCGTACAATCCGGAACGTCGTGAAAACGCGAGTTTCGCAGCCATCGGTGATTTCCTGTTCCGTCTGGGGTTGAAAGTTCCTGCTGTGAAAATGCATTTGGCGGACACATTCGAATTGATTTCCAGTGACTTGGGGCAGAGCGACATCAATCTTGTTTCCGAACAGATGCGCGAACATCTGCTGTACGATGTAGTCGATCAGATCGCGCTGTTGCATGTGCGCGGCGACCAGGCGGTTCGTCTGGAAGAGTTGCCGTTGCAGAAAGGCTTCACGAAAGGATTGTACGATTGGGAACGTGACTATTTCCGCAACAATATGCTGGACCGCTGTTTGGAGCATCCGGAATTGTGGGGGGACGCCGCGGAGGACTACTGCGAAATGCGGTCGCTTCTCCTGCGCGAACCGCTGGTGCCGATTCACCGCGATCTGCAGAGCGCGAATGTGAAGGTCATGGACGGACAGGTCTATCTCATTGATTTCCAAGGGATGAGGCTTGGTTGCGCGGCATACGATCTCGGCTCGTTGCTATACGATCCGTATCAATGCTATCCGTCGTCGTTGCGGCAGGCCGTGTGGCGGCGCTACAATCGGACGGTGCATGAACTGGGCGGCAATCCACCACAGAGCCGCGTGCTGTACGCGGCCGCATGCCAGCGTCTCATGCAGGCATTGGGCGCGTATGGCAAACTGTGGATGAAGGACGGCCTGGAGTGGTATCGGCAGTTCATCGTGCCCGGATTCAAGATGCTGGTTGAGGCGGCGACAGAAGCGGACCAGTATCCGGGCATCCTGAACATGGCGAAGAAGGGGCTGGCTTTGGCAGAAGAGCGGCTCCAGTCGCCGAACAGCTGACAAATGCCTTGATTTATGAAGAATGCAGTGAAACAGATCGCTAGTCTTGCGGTGTTGGCGCTGTTGCTTTGTGGTATGGCGTGTTTTTTCCGCGGGAAACCGCGCCTGACTGGCGCGGCTACCGAAACATATGTGCGCGATTTCGAAGTATTCAACACGCAATGCCGTCTGACGTTGCATGAATGCTCTGCAACGGAAGGAGATGTCGTGTTCCGCGAATTGGACACGGAAATGCGAGCTTTGCACAATACATTGAACGCGTATGATCCGGAAAGCGAACTGTCGAAATTGAACAACCGCGCAGCGGACGAGCCTGTGAAATGCTCCGACATTCTGTGGGAGATTCTGCTCGCCGCACGCGACGGTTGGCGGGACAGCGACGGGTTGTTCGATGTGACGGTCGGCCCGTTGCTGGGCCTGTGGGGGTTCCATGCGAAACGTTCCACATGGCCGACGGATGAAGAAATCGCCGCGGCGAAAGCGAAGGTCGGCTTTGGCAAATTGACATTGGATGAAACGGTGCATACGGTTCGTTTCGGCGTCAGAGGTATGAAAATTGATTTCGGCGGAATCGCCAAAGGCTTCGCTTTGAGCAAGGCCATCGCCGTTGTGAAGCGCCATGAGTTGAAATCGTATCTTATAGATCTCGGCGGCAACATCTACTGTTCGGAAAAAGCTCCCCAAAGACGGGATTCCTATACTATTGGCATTCGCAACCCGCGGGCGGGCGGCGAGAATGTGGGCGTCGTGTCCATGTCGGATTGTTGCATTGCGACGAGCGGTGACTACGAACGGTATCGTGTCATCGCGGGAAAGAAGGTCGGCCATCTGATGGATCCGCGTACGGGGCAGCCGTGCGGTGGTGCGGAAGGGCTTGGTGGCGTGACGGTTGTCGTGCGTAATCCCACGTTGTCGGACGTTTATTCGACGACGGCGTTTGTCGGCGGTGAAGAAGTGGCGAAACGTTTGGCGGAGACGAGCGTGGCTCGTCCCGCCTTTATTTTTGTCTATTGTGATGAAAAAAGCGTGAAAAAAGTGGAGACGGTGGGCGACGTGTCGTTCACAAAGTTTTGATGAGCTAATATCTTGAAAAGGAGGTATCTACAATGATCAGACAGCGTTTGTTGTGCGGCTTGGCGTTGTTCTGCTTGGCGACGGTTGCGCAGACGATTCCCGCTCCCCCGAAGGCTCCGGCGGATGTCTTCCCCGAAATGCGTTTCAAGAATACAGAAGAGGCGCGAGCCGCCTTCTTGCCGATGTGGGGCACCAAGCCTGTTGATTATGTCGAAGCGGAAACAGGCGGCTATGTGAAATTGCCGTTGAATTTCACGACCGTTACTTCCGAACGTGCGTCATGGGACATTCAACTGAAGGCGGATTTGTCCAATGCGCGTGGAATTGAATTTGACTTCTACTGCGCTGATCTGGATTCCGCCAGCCAGTTGTGCGCCTATATCCGAAGTGGAAATGGATGGTATCGCATCTACTTTGGAGTGAAGCACATCGGACGTTGGCAACATGTCGTTCTCAGCAAATCCAACGCCAACATGGAAGGAACTCCTGACGGTTGGGGAAAGATCGACACGTTGCGCATTTCCGCGTGGCGCAATCAAGACGACTATGATTCCGTGGCGGCGATCGCCAACATCAGACCGTCTGTCCAAAATGCAGATGTGCTTGTGATTATGGCGGCGTCTTGCGTGTCGCCGAAAGATCCGGAGTCAAGAGGTTATGCAGGCTATGCGGCGGCGTTTGCACAAGGCCTTGAGGATTTGGGAATCGAAGCCTATACGACATCGGATTTGGATGTGACGGAACAGGCGTTGGCGAAGACGAAAATCGCCGTTCTGCCCTATAATCCGCGTGTGCCAACGGAGGCGCTTGAAAAATTAGATGCTTTTGTAAAGCGTGGCGGAAAAATCATCGCTTGCTATAACGTTGCGCAAGGTATTGACAAACTGCTTGGCATCAAGCGGGCTGGCTGGCAACGTAGTAAGCAAGGACGTTTCCAAGGGATGAAGGCGACAGTGGATGCCGTTCCGATGCAGCCGGACATTGCATATCAGGCCTCTCCACATACGACTGTCGTGGAATTGGACGGCCCAGGCAAAGTTATTGCGAAATGGTGTGAGCCGGATGGAACGGACAGCGGCCTTCCGGCTGCGACGGCGACGCCCACGGGTGTTTTTCTCGGCCACGTTTGGTTTGACGGTAGCGCTAAGAACGTCAGACAGTTCTTATTGTCGCTTGTGAATTATCTGTCTCCGGATATTTGGAAGAAATCTGCTTCGAATTGGCTGGAGGCAGTAGGCGTCATTGAAAACTATACGGGGCTGGCAGACATTCAGTCGAAGTTTGCGAAGGATGTGTCCGCAGAGGCGAAGGCTGCGTTGAATGCGGCCTTTGAACTGCGCGAAAAGGCGCGTGGCGCATTGGCGGAGGCGCGCTGGGTGGAGTGCATCAAATTTTGCGAGAATGCGCAGGAAAAGGTGATTGAGGCGTTGTGCCGTCAGGCGAAACCTGTGGAGGGCGAACAGCGCGGCTTCTGGTGTCACAGCGCGTTCGGACTGCCCGGAAACAATTGGGATGAATCAATCAAGTTCTTGGCGGACAATGGTTTCAATACAATTCTTCCGAACATGTTATGGGGTGGCATGGCCTATTATAAGAGCGATGTTCTGCCAACGTATGCGAATTACGAGAAGCAGGGCGATCAAGTCCGTCAATGTCTGGATGCTTGCAAGAAGTACGGCGTGAAATGCCATGTGTGGAAGGTTAACTGGAACATGGGCAGCCATTTGGACAAGGCGTTCGTTGAACGGATGAAGGCCGAAAAACGGACACAAGTCCTGTTCAACGGGGAGCAGAAAGATACGTGGCTCTGCCCGTCGAATCCGCTGAACCGCCGTCAGGAGGCAGACGCCATGCTGGAATTGGTGCGGAACTATCCGGATTTGGACGGCATCCATTTCGACTATATTCGTTATCCGGACGGAAACAGTTGTTTCTGCGATGGTTGCCGTGCGCGCTTTGAGGAACGCATTGGCCGAAAGGTTGAAAACTGGCCGGCTGACACGCGAACGGCTGAATTGAAGGATGAATGGCTGCAATTCCGTCGTGACAACATCACGGCGTTGGTAAAGCTCGTGCATGACGAGGCGAAAACCCTCCGCCCGACGATTCAGATTTCGGCTGCATTGTTCGGCAACTGGATGTCCGACCGCGACGGCGTTGGGCAGGATTGGGAGCTATGGTGCCGCAACGGCTGGCTGGATTTCGCCTGCCCAATGGACTACGTGGATTCCGCCGTGGCCTTTAAAGGGAAGGTCAAGCGGCAGATCGGTTGGGCGCATGACGTGAAACTCTGCCCCGGTATCGGCCTTTCCTGCTGGACGAAACCGCAGGATCCGCTGAACATGATCGAGCAGATCCAAGCCGTGCGCGACTTGGGGCTGAAAGGCTATACGGTTTTCAATTTCGACAATTATGCGCGCGCTGTGTTGCCGAGCCTCCGTCTGGGCTGCACGAGCAAGTAAACAATGTTGAATATTATGTAATAATCTCTGGTTGAAGCTCCAGGCAGGCCTTCGCGGCTTGCCTGGACTTTTTTGAAACGATGCGTCTTGTCTGGTTGAGCATACAATCATCGTATTCCCATTCGTCGTTGGCGTTGCCGCTTTTGGCGAATGCCTGTGTGAATGTGTCCGGTTGGGAATGGGATCGAATCGACGGTGTGCTGGGTGATGATCCGTTTGATCTTGCACGCCAAGTGGTTGCAAAAGAACCGGATTTGGTCTGCGCGTCGTTGTATCTGTTCAATCGCGATTTGACATTGGATGTTCTGAACCGCGTGAAACGACTGAAGCCGGGTGTACGGATCGCTGTCGGTGGCCCGGAGAATCTTGGTGACGGTGCCGTTGAGCTTTTGAAGACAACGGCTTCTATTGATTTTGCATGCCGCGGCGAAGGCGAGCCGATCATGCCTGTTTTGCTGGAGCGACTGAAAAACGGGGCGGATATGGCGGGTGTGCCCGGCCTGTTGTATCGTCTTGCGGATGGGACGGTTGCGGATAATGGACAGGCGGGTGTGATGACGGACTGGGCGATGTCTCCAATGCCTTGCCGTCATGCATTTTATGAGTTCGGCAAGCCGTTTGTGCAATTGGAGACGTCGCGTGGATGTCCAATGGGTTGCACGTATTGCACAAGTTGCCGAACAAATGTGCGGTTACGTCCCTTGGAATCTGTGCGGGAGGAACTTGCGCATCTTCGTGACTGCGGTGTGAATGAAGTACGGCTGTTGGATAGGACGTTTAATGTGCCGGATTCGCGCGGCGCCGCTTTGCTACGGATGTTCCGCGAGGAGTTTTCATCCATGCGTTTCCATTTGGAAATTCATCCAGGCGTGCTTGGCGAAGAAGTAAGAGCGGAATTGCTGAAGGCTCCTCAAGGGTTGTTGCACATCGAATCTGGCATCCAGACATTGAGCCATGCGTCGCTGGCGGCTGTCGGGCGGAGCACGGATACGGACTCCGCGTTGGAAGGATTGGCGTTTCTTGTTGGAATCAAGGCATTTGAAACGCATTGTGACTTGTTGACAGGACTGCCTGAACAGACGTTGGACGATGTCGTTTCCGATGCGGAGCGGTTGGTTGGAATCGGCCCCGGCGAAGTCCAGATGGAAGTACTGAAAGTATTGCCCGGCACGAAGTTGCGCAATGAATCGACTTCACGTGGAATCATTTTCAGTCCCGAACCGCCCTATGATGTGATGGCGACGCCTACGATGGATACGGATGACATGCGCCATTGTCGTCATCTTTCCAAAATACTGGACCGTTTCCACAATGCCGCCCCGTTGCGCAAGACATTCCGGACAATGATATTAGAGAAAAAGAACTCGTTGCGAACGTTATTGGCATGGTGTGAAGAACGCGAGGCGGAGGCGTTGTCACAACCGTTGGGATTGCGCCGTCGTTTTGAACTGCTGGATGATTTCCTCCATGATGCTGAATGCCATAAGGCGTTGGACGAGTTGGCGATAGCGTGGATGATAGAGGCGTTGCCGACGGGACGTGGGCCAGGTCTTCGCGCATCGTTGACGCATGATATTCCGTCTGATG
>JAFZIJ010000222.1 GCA_017554445.1 Victivallales bacterium | reverse complement strand
GGCTAGAAAACGCAGGGTGTTCGCATCATGATTCGGCGACGATAGTTTGGCCATTTCGCGTGCCGCTAGATTGCGGTAAGTGTTCGCTTCGAGGACGTTGGCGAAATCCATGAAGGCATTGTCGTTGTTCGCCCAAGACTGTGTTTTCAGCTCAGGCTGTGCAACGGCGGCGACGGCGGCTAGGAGGAACAGCAGGATAATCTTTTTCATGGCTTATATCGAAAAATAGATGATTCTTACGTATTATATATAGAAGTATAATCGCATAAATGCAAGATTCAATTTTTTGCATCTGACCAATAGGCATAAAAAAATGACAAAAGGACTAAAAGGACGAAAGAGACAAAAGGGATATGTGGCCAATGCTGTTTCTTATGTCCTGTATGTCGTGTTTGTCCATTGATTTTCACCGCCATTCATGTTTGGGATAACGGCGGGAGAGGGCTGGCTTGATTTTTGGATATTGGACGGCCCAGAAACTTTCCATGTCCTGCGTGATTTGTACCGTGCGGTTGTTCGGGGCAAGAATGTCCATGAGAATCGGAATCCTGCCGCCCGCGACGCGGATGGTGGACGTCATGTCGTAGATGTCCTGTATGCGGGCACGGCCTTTCGGTGGCTGGCCGGGCACGTAGTCGATTTTCATGCGGCGGCCTTTCGGTAGCGTGATTTGGGCGGGAGCCATCGATTCGACGAACTGTATGTCGTTCTGCGGCAGCAGATGACGCGCGGCGTCCAAACAGTCTTTCGCCTTGACGGCGCGATAGGTCGTTTCGCCATAGCATAGGATACGGAGGATTTTCAGAAAATCATTGTCATCATATTGCGGCAGAGGATGTTCGGGGAAGGTCTGCGCCGTCCAGCGGACACGTGCAATCCATTTTTCGACATTTTCGTCCCAATTGGGCAATTGTAGCTTCCCTTCGGCGATTCGCTTGGCGAGAATATCGGCGGCCTGTTCGGGATTCGGATCGTTTCGGACGGATTCTTCCATGACGAGGCCTAAGCAGGTCATGGCGGAGCGGTTGACGACGCGCTGTTGCCGTTCGTCCCAAATGACTTCGTTGATATCTTTCCATCCATCTGGAAAATCTTCCCACAGCCATTCTTCGCGGATTCCGGAAGCAAGCGAAAGGACGAGTTTGGAAGCCTGTACACCAGAGGCATTTGCTTCACGGATTTCGGCGGCGATGAAGAGCCGTTCATCCCGAGCGACGGAATTTTTGTCGAGCTCCGCACGACGGTCGTTCGGAATATCGCAGAGCAGGGAGCCGTTGTCGCGACGTTTGGCGAGACGGTCCGGAAACGTGCGGAGAAGACAACGGAGGAAGGCGAGTTCGGGATTGCCGTTTGCGGCGGCGTTTTCGCCCCAATGGAGGCGTTGCGCGTTGCGGACAAGATCATCCGTCGCGCGCGAAACATCTCGTGCGGCGGCGGGATGGATGCCGAGCGATTGGCACATGTCAGGAGCGAAATGCGCATTGCGGGCGATATCCAGAAGTTCCGTCAAATGAAGAAAATCCGACTGCGGCAAATCTTCATGGCGCTTCTTCTGCTTCGCATCCTGCCGATGCTGCTTGCGGATTTCGTTGTCGGTCGAACTGTTGGTGACGAGCGGTCGTTCGGCGACAATGGCGGCGGCTGTCGCGGCAAGGCGGAGACAGCCACTGTCGGCTCCGAGTTTTAGAAGAAGCGCGAGCCGCGGATGGGCGGGAATGGCCTGCAATTGACGGCCAAGTTCCGTAACACCGCCAAAATCAGGCTTTAGCAACGCGAGTTTCTCCAACAGGGAGACGGCTTCGCGGAGCATCTTTTCGGGCGGCGTGTCGAACCATGGAAATTCGAACGGATTGCCGAAGCCAAGTGACGCAACGGCGAGAACGGTTTCCGCCAAATCCAGCCGTTGGATTTCTGGGATGGATTTTGACGGTTTCGCGTTTTGCTCCAATTCAGACCAAAGCCGTTGGCAAGTGCCTGCCGCTTCACGGCCTGCACGGCCGGCCCGCTGGTCGGCCGCATCGCGTGCTATCTGTTTTGTTTCCAGAATGTTGACGCCGCGAGAGGCTTCGTAACGGGCCGTCCGAACAAGCCCTGAATCGATGACATGCCGCACGCCTGGAATCGTGAGCGATGTTTCCGCAATATTCGTCGCGACAATGACTTTTCGTTTGTCTGACGGCTCCATGACGGCGTGTTGCGCATCCGGCGGCAAATCGCCGTAGAGCGGCAGAAAGACGACTGGTTCGCCAAAGGAGATTTTCTGGCATTCTTCAATCGTCCTGCGGATTTCGTAAGCGCCTGGCATGAAGATCAATATATCGCCTGGCTTGTTGAGACGGATCAACAGGCGGACGGCGTTGGCCACACCCGCATAGGGGGATGCGGGGAAGGGCGGCTTGAGATAGACGGTTTCGATTGGGAAGAGACGACCTTCGGCGTGAAGATGCGGGCAGTCGCCAAGATAGTCGCAAATTGGCTCTGCATCGAGTGTTGCGGACATGACGACGAGCTTCAAATCCGGCCGATTGTTTTTGCGGACATGGGCGGCCATGGCGAGCCCTAAATCCGTATTGATGCTCCGCTCATGAAATTCATCGAAAACAATGGCTCCGACGCCCGGCAGGCCACGATTGCTGATGAGCATGCGCGTCAGAATGCCTTCCGTGATGAAGAGAATGCGTGTCTCCTGCGACGCAACCCGTTCGTAACGCGTTTGATAGCCAACGACATCGCCGATTTTCGTATTCATTTCGGCGGCGATTCGCTCCGCGAGCATCCGTGTGGCGAGACGCCGTGGTTGCAGCACGAGAATGCGCTGATCTTGCGGTACGGCATCCAGCAGAAATTTCGGAATCTGCGTGGATTTACCAGATCCCGTCGGAGCAGAGATGACGACTTGCCCTTTGGCTGATAATGCATCCAGAAAGGCTTGTTTAATTTCGAATATTGGTAAGTTATTCATGGATATTCTGGATATTCTGGAAGTTCTGGATGTTCTGGATTAGCTGAGATTCCAAGGAATCAAGAACTTACAGTAGTTACAGAAGTTTTAGGAGAAAACAAGAGCATGCCAATTTTGTTCTATTTGCTCAGCCATGAGCGGAGCAGAAATACGCCGCAGGGCGGCAAGCGTTTCCACCACAAATTGGACATGCCATGGTCGGGACAACTGCCCTTTGCAGGGTAGCGGCGGGAGGTCGGGACAGTCTGTTTCAGAGAGAATTCTATCGGACGGCGCGAAAACGGCAGCGGCGTGGATTCGACGTGCATCTGGATAGGTGACAGGACCGCAGAAGGAAAGATAAAGCCCTAAATCCAAAAGCTTTCTGGCGATTTCAGGGCTTCCCGTGAAATGATGGCAGATGCCATGGAGCTCCGTGATACGAAGCTCCTTGAGAACTTCAAAGAAGTCCGACCATGTCCTGCGGTTGTGAAGCGAGACGAAACGATGGTGTTTTTTGGCGACAAGCAATTGCGCGGCAAGAATTTCCTTCTGCTTTGGCAGTTCATCTCGTGACGTCCATGCATCCAGCCCGATTTCGCCGATGGAGGTTGACGGCGTGGCCAACAGGGCTTGTTCAAGGCGAGCGGGGCAATCATCCGTCCATTCGTCGATGAAGAACGGATGGAGGCCGATGGCGGGATGGATGTCCGGCTGTTCACCGAGCTTTGCAATTGCCTGCCATTCAGATAGATGCGCCGCATTGGCGAGAATCCCTTTGATGCCATGCGCACGACAATCCTGCAGGATTGCCGGAAGGGAATCCTGCAGGCGGCTGTCCGCCAGATGGGCATGGGCATCGTATAAAGGAAGCATGAGTTGGATTCTTCTGGATGTTCTGGATGTTCTGGATGTTCTGGAATCGAACAACTTCCAGAAGCTCCAGTATCTCCAGAAAATCCAGTAAACATGTTTTGTTTTTACGCTAGCAAGTCATGGAAATCGGAGAGGGTGATGGTATCGATACGGCTAAGGGATTTAACCTCATGGAGTTCCGCTGGCGTACCGTAGCCCCAGTCGGCATAGTGGAGATTGACACGTTTGAGTGACGGAATGGCGGCGACACGTTGGAGCGTCTTGAGGCGGTCTTCAACGAAATGGATGTTTTTCTTGTTAGCACGGACAAGTTCCGCAAGTGTCTCTTCCTTAGGCGTTTTGCGATCCAATCCAATGATGTCTTCCACTGGAAAATCGACATTGAAATGTGTAAGCCATGCTTTGACGAAACGCTCCTGCTTGGTCGTTAGAATCAAGACGCGATGTTTCTGAAGTGCAGACTTAAGTGATTCAATCGTACCCGGATAGGGATTCTGTGGCGCAAGCCATGATTCCAAATCGCTCTGAATCCATGCGTCGCGGACGGAACCGAATTCCTGCACAAGTCGTTCCTTCGTCAGCTTGAAGTCCTCCATCATGACGGCGAATTTTTCCGCAAGGGAATATTGGAACGATGATTCGGCTTCGCCATCGACGAGCATGCGGATCATGAAAATGGACTGGTAGCCGGTCTCCAGATAGGGGCGGATTCGGCGGAAGCTTTCCACAATATCCTGCGGCGGAATTGGTTCCGTGAATTTGTCTGGCCAGATGTGGGCGGCGGCCTTCCAGCCGGAGATGGCCGTTTCGGCGGCGGAATCGCAGATGACACCGTCGAAATCAAGCGCGAGAAGCCGTTTCTGCCCGGGCGTGAATTTCGGAGGCGCGGAAGGGGCAGGCTGAACGACAGGAACGGCTGGTTTGATGATCTCTTCGCCTTCCTGTGCAAGCAGATGCTGAAGCGCGGCGGCCGCTGCGTTTTTCTCCGATTCCTTTTTGGAATGAGCAGAGCCACGGCCGATTTTGATGCCGTTCAGAATGGCGACGGAGACGAACGTCGGATTGTGCACAGGGCCGGAGGATTCGGCTAATTCATAATGGATATTCGTGTGCAGTTTTTCCTGACAGTAGTTCTGAAGTTTGCCCTTCGGGTCGTTGTTGATGGATGACTGGATGTCGTTGAGAACTTTGTCGAGATCCGGGAAGAGCGGCAGGCAGATTCGTCGGGCCTCTTCAAGGCCGCCGTCGAGATAGACGGCGCCGAGAAATGCTTCGAAGAGGTCGCCAAGCGTCGATGGTTTGGAACGACCGCCGGCGGCCGCCTCTCCTTTGCCGAGAAGCAGGGCCAGATCCAATTGAAGTTTGCGAGTGTAGGAGACGTTGGCGGCTTCGTCGGTGATATTGGAGCGGATCTTTGTGAGAAGTCCTTCGTTCGAATCTCTGAACGTCTTGAAGATGTGGTCCGACGCGATGATTTGCAGGACGGCGTCGCCAAGGAATTCGAGCCGTTGGTTGTGCGGCGGCGGTTCCTTCTGCTCGGATGCGTAGGATGGATGGGTGAAGGCCTCCATGAGCAGGGCTATGTTTTTGAAATGATAGCCCGCGTTCCCCTGAATTTCTTCAAGAAGTTGCGGAGTTTCGTTGGGCGTTACGTTGAATTTTTTCATAAACGGATTAAATTAAATGCTTTCGTATTGGCATCCCGTCACAGCCTAGCGGCGGAGCGGATGCTTCAGATGATATTAGGCATTGATTTTTTGGAGGTTTTACTCATGTACGAGGCGTCAGATTTACGCAAGGGTTTGAAAATCGAAATGGATGGCGACCCTTACATTGTCACGGAATTTGATTTTTGCAAGCCGGGAAAGGGACAGGCTCTGTATCGTTGCAAGCTGAAAAACATGATTTCCGGCGGCACGACGGATCGTACGTTCCGTTCGGTTGACAAAATCGGCAAGCCCGATTTGTCCGAAAAGGATTTGATCTACATGTACGAAGAAGGCGATTTCTACGTCTTCCAGGATCAAGAGACGTTCGAAGACGTCCGCATTCCGGAATCGGTCATTGGCCAGAACAAATATTTCCTTGATGACAACATGGAATGCACGGTGCTCTTCTTCCGCGACAAGGCGATTGAAATCACGCTGCCGTTCTTCGTCGAGAAGAAGATCACGGAGACGGAGCCCGGCGCGCGCGGCGATACGGCCACGAACGTGACGAAGCCCGCCAAGATCGAAAACGGCTACGAAATCGCCGTCCCGCTGTTCGTGAACGAAGGCGATATCATCCGCATCGACACGCGTACAGGCGAATATGCGGACCGCGTCAGCAAAGGCTGATCACAACGCATTGTAAACATTGATATCGGCATGGCGTTTGGTTGAAAAATCGCCAAGTCGTGCTATATTTAGTGTTTTACGATGACAACATTCAATATTGAGTATTCAATCATAGTGTAAGAGGAAACAACAATGGCACATAAGAAGGGACAATCCTCCAGCCGTAACGGTCGTGACAGCAATCCGAAATATCGTGGCGTGAAGGCCTATGGTGGCCAGACCGTCACCGCCGGCAGCATCATCGTCCGCCAGTGCGGAACCGTCTTCCATCCCGGCAAGAACGTCGGTCTGGGCCGTGACTTCACGTTGTTCGCGTTGTGCGACGGCGTCGTGGAGTTCAAGAAAGCGAAGAAGAACAGCGTCAGCATCATTCCGCTGCCGCAGGAAGCCGCTCCGGCCGAAGCCTAAAAGGGCTTATGGCTTATGGCTTATGGCTTATGGGCTGTGGCTAGAAGCCTGAAACGAAAGACGACAAAGCAAGGCGCAGGAATCAAATGATTCCCGCGCCTTGTTGCGTTTTTTGGGGCTAGGCGGGCTAGATTTCTAGTAGCCTAGAACGCTAGATTTCTAGCAGCCTAGAAATTAGCGGTTTTCGCGCATCTTGCGGCGCTTCTCGACGACTTCTTCCGCGATCTTCTGCGGGACGGCTTCGTAGAATTCGAACTGCATGTTGAAGCCCGCACGGCCCTGCGTCATGTTGCGGAGCTCGGATGTGTATCCGAAGAGATTGGCCAGCGGGCAGAGCGCCTTGATGATCTGCGTCTTGTCGGAGACGGAATCAATGCCGAGAACGCGGCCGCGGCGGCTGCTGAGGTTGCCTGTGACCGTTCCCGCGTATTCGACAGGCGTCGTGATGGACAACCGCATGATGGGTTCGAGCAACTGCGGGGCGCCTTTCATGAAGGCCGCCTTGAAGCCCATGAGCGCGCAGGTGCGGAAAGCCATTTCGGATGAATCGACTTCGTGGTAGGAACCGTCGGTAAGCGTGACTTTGAGATCGACGACGGGGAAGCCCGCCTTCGGCCCCGCTTGGAGAGCGTCATCGATGCCTTTCTGGATGGCGGGAATGTATTCCTTCGGAATGTCGCCGCCTTTGACTTCATCGACGAATTCGTAGCCTTTCCCAGGCTCCTGCGGTTCGAGCGTGAAGATGACATGGGCGTACTGTCCATGGCCGCCCGTCTGTTTCTTGAAGCGTTCCTCATGTTCGACGGTCTTCGTAATCGTCTCGCGATAAGACACTTCGGGAGCGCCTGTATCGACTTCGACTTTGAATTCGCGGCGGAGGCGATCAACGATGATGTCGAGATGGAGTTCGCCCATGCCGGAGATGACGGTGTCGTTCGTTTCCGGATCGACGCGGACAGTGAACGTTGGATCTTCTTCGGCCAGTTTGATAAGCGCGGCCATCAGTTTGTCGCGATCCGCACGGCTCTTCGGGGAGACGGCGATGGAGATGACGGGCGCGGGAAACTCGATGGATTCCAACGTGATAGGATCTTCCTGCGAGCAGAGCGTATCACCCGTCACCGTGTCGTTGAGACCGACGACGGCGCCGATTTCGCCCGCTTCCAATGTATCGATGATCTCCTGGTGGTTGGCATGCATGCGGAAGAGTCTTCCGACACGTTGTTGCTTTCCTTTAGAAGAATTATAAAGGTATGAGCCGGATTGAATGCTACCGGAATAGACGCGGACGTAGATGAGTTTGCCGATGTTCTTGTCGGCCACGACTTTGAAGGCGAGTGCGGAAAGACGCGTGTCTTCGCTCGTGCGTTCTTCCTGCGAACCGTCTGGCTTCGTGCCAACGATTGGCGGGATGTCTAGCGGAGAGGGGAGATAATCGACGACGGCGTCCAACAGTCGCTGGATGCCTTTGTTACGGAAGGCGGAGCCGCAGAGGACGGGGCAGATGGACTGCGCATGCGTCGCCTTGCGGATGGCTTCGATGATTTCAATCTCTTCAATCGGTTCGTCCGCGCAATATTTGTCAAGCAGTTCTTCATTCTGTTCGGCGACGCTTTCGATAAGGTTTTTACGCCATGGGGCGGCGTATTCGGCCAGTTCGGGCGAGAGCGGGCGGTCTTCCGGATAGGTTCCCTTGGGGCTTTCGATATAGACCACTTGGCACATCTTCACGAGATCGATAATGCCTTTGAATTCAGGACCTTGGTCAACAGGAATGGCCAGCGGGACGGCGTTGGCGCCCAAAATCGTGCGGATTTGGTTGACAACGCTGAAGAAATCCGCTCCGACACGGTCCATCTTGTTGACGAACGCGATGCGCGGAACGTGATATTTCTCCGCCTGCCGCCAGACGGTTTCCGACTGCGGTTCAACGCCGCCGACGGCGCAGAAGAGGCCGATGGCACCGTCCAGAATACGCAGGGAGCGTTCGACTTCGACCGTGAAATCGACGTGTCCGGGAGTGTCTATGATGTTGATTTGGTGGTCTCTCCAGATGCAGGTGGTGGCGGCGCTGGTGATCGTGATGCCGCGCTCCTGTTCCTGCACCATGAAGTCCATGGTCGCCTTGCCGTCATGGGTTTCACCCATCTTGTGGTTGCGGCCTGTATAGAAAAGAACGCGTTCCGTGCAGGTGGTCTTGCCTGCGTCGATATGCGCCATGATACCGATGTTGCGGACTTTTTCGAGTGGATACTGACGTGACATGAAGGTTCCCCCTAGAGACAAAAAACGTGTCCTTTGGATTTTCTCGTCTCTTGAACATTCCAAAGGACACTAGCTGACAGAATATGACAAGAATAGACAATAATATGCCACAAAAAACTGAAAAAACAAGAAAATTCAGTAAAAATCTGACTATTTTTGTAAAAATGGAACAGAAGAATGAATATGAGAGAGGAAAAGAGGGGACTGTCCAAATAAATATTCAGATAGAAGCTTTTTTGCATAGTATCGCTTGACGATTTCATATTCAGATATAAAATTAATGTTTTATTAATTTGTACGGAAATGGTATCAATCAATTTAACAAAAAAAGGAAAGAAACATGAAAAAGAACCGTCACTTCACTCTGATTGAATTGCTGGTCGTCATCGCGATTATCGCGATTTTGGCCGCCATGTTGCTGCCCGCCTTGGCGAAGGCCCGTGAAAAAGCGCGCACCGTCTCCTGCACGTCAAACGTCAAACAGATCCTGCTGGGTTTCGAACAGTATCTGAACGACTCCGATGACATATTCTTCACGCAGGGTTCCCTCAACGGCGTGTATGTCGGCCTCAACCCGCAGAAATACTATGAGAGCGACATCGTCGAGCCTGAACAGTACGGCAACTTCCAGGTCTTCATCGCCCCGTACGTCGGCGATAAGAAGACGTTCTTCTGCCCCGCTGCCTCCAACTGGACGACGCCATGGCAGCGTTTCGCGTATGACTATGACATGTCCACCTCTCTCCATACGAAGCTCCGCGCTCAGGTTCCCGGCTCGGGCGTCTTCCCGAAGAGCGTTTCGGAATGCGGCATTTTCATCGACGGTTACTATGAATGGCTGCAGGCCAACCAGCCCGGCCGTATGGAATTCCGCCACAACAGCATGGCCAACATCGGTTACATGGACGGTCATGCCGGCATGATGACAAAGAGCGCCATGCGTCCCACCAAGGGCCCGAACCTGTTCGGCTTCAACTGGGACAGCGGCATCACCGTCACATTCCGCAACGACTAATCGCTTGGGCGACATGATTTGAAAAACAAGGGGCTGTTGCAAAACCTTTACAAAGCATGCAACAGCCCTTTTTGTATTTTCTTTCAAGCCTCGAAGAGGCATCATGTGATAAGCCATGGCCAGAGCCACCGCGTTTAGCAGCGTAGGTGAGGCGGAGGCGTCTTGCTATCGTCGCATTCACGACGGCGGGTACTACCAGGCTGGCTTGCCTGTAGCCATCATGCTGTCGATGTCCTTGAATGCATTTTCCAAAGCTTCGGTATGATAGCCCCAATAGTTATCATATATCCATTGGACGAGATTGCGATTGCTCCATGCTTCGAAGACTTTGTCGCCGGTGGTATGCTTGTGGGCGGCATATTGCTCCAAAAGGAAGATGAAGAAGTCCATCTCCGGGCTGAGCAAAGATTTATGCGGGTAAAAATTCGCTTTCACAGGATTATTCTCCCTTGATATAGACGGAATTGCGCGGGTCGCCTGTGGCTTGTTCACATTCCCATATGGACAGGATGGCGGGATGGGAGAACTCCCACATCGCCAGTTCCGGATTGCATATCATTCGATATGTCTCTGAGTTCAGAAAACGCCGCAGCGCATCCAATGGCTCAAGGCCATGACGCTTGCAAAGCTCCCCCACGACATACTTTTCGACGAAACCAATATAATATGGGAAAAACTTTTTCATATCCCTATTCATGAAGCGCCTCCTGAAATTGAAGCAATGCGAGTGCACAGTCAGTTCGGAAGGTATATTGGTCGCTGAGACGTTGCGGAAGCAGTTCCGCAATTGCGGCATCCTTGCCCAACAATCCCTCTATGTAAAGGTTGATCGTCAGAATGGTCTGGTCGTTTGCCACTGGGCCGATGACAATGTCATAATCATTTGGAAAGGATCCATTGGTACGATTTCCAATGACAAAATCAAGCCAGGCTTCGTCAGGACGGACGAAATGAAGGATCTTAAATTTTTCAGGAAATGGCAAATCCACCTTATAAACCGAAGTCGTCGGAATGCCTGCATGGCGGCGACTGGTCGTCCGCTGTGCCCAGCGTTGCGCTTGATTCAAATCACTTGTCAAATAGAAGCCTGAACCGAAATCCATCGGACGCTCCGGAATCAGAAGACGTGGTTGCGGTACTGGAATATTGCTTCCATGGTATAATAGCATCATAGTCTCCTGATTAGTCTCCTATGGAAACACATTCATGTTCCCTGCATTGTTTGGATGACGATGGTAACGCTGTTTTATTCTCACGTTTGTTGTTTAATGTATTACTATACCACTGCTTTTCGCGCAATCAAGCCATTTGTGATGTTTCAAATATCTTCTGGATAGATAATAATATATTTCCAATATATTTTTATTTGTCTGAAAAATATTTTAGGAACATGGGATACAGACAAAAACAAAGGGCGTTGCAAATAACAGTCCAAATCATTGGCATGCAAAACATGCCTAAGATGATTTTGGGGGCTTATGGTGAACGAAAATGATTACGCTGGAGCGCGGCCTGTTGAAAATGGGCCGCGCCTTTTGCATTTTGTAGGGGGGGATGGTATTTTGTTTTATCGACAAGGTGATTGATGCGAAAAAAAAGCGGAAGGTGACAAAAAATGTCAGGTGGGTGTACAAAAAATGTCAGGCTGTAATGTCTTAACATGACTTGCGTAGGCTGATTTCCTATTGGCATGGCTTTTGCTAAAGAGAAACAATCCGCTGAAAAGCGGGATGGCCGTTGCGAATATGGCAAAAGATTTGTTTCTCAAGACAAAAGGAGATGCATGTATGAAAGACAACAATACAGATATGAAGACTGAAGCAGAGCCGAAGAATGATACGGAGATGAAAAACAAAGATGTCGTCAAGCAGGGATGTCTTGGGACTGTCATCGCCGTTTTCATTCTTTTTTTTGTATGTGCTATTTGTGCAATAAGTAGAGGCCCTTGGGCAATGCTTGCTTTCTTTACCCTCCCGTTTCGGCTGGGGGATTGGGTAATCGCACATCAAGTGGATTTTCGCGGACGTCTGCTGGATCAGAATGGACAGCCTGTCCAACTAGCAACAATCCAATATGAAATTTCCAGCAGTATGAATTACAGAGCTGGCAAGGTGGAGAGCAACAATGACGGTGTGTTCGAAATTCATGAAGGAAAGGGGAACACTTTGTACATAAAAGATGTGGATAAGAGAGGATATGCATTCCGGGGATGGGAGCAAAAAGATTACTTTGGAGGTATAGAAATTTCTCGTGAACACGTCGCCACTTCAGAGCCGGTTGTCTTCCATTTGCGCAAAAAACACGCTGAAGCCGTTGTGCTGGGGGATATAAAAGCAGGCATATCCTTCAATGATAGTATGAAGGAAAAATGGTTGGGAAAAGATATGGCGAGAAATTGTACTGGTACGCCTGAATGGATGGCAAAATATTTGCCGAGAGGTTCGACAGGTTCCTCAAAAAACATAAAACCGATGCTAAATGATAAGCCTGTTTTTTGGGATTATGAAGCCACGGGGGAGAATCATCCGGAAAAACAGGAATGGGTGATTCACATCAGGATGAATGGCGAAAACGCGGGCATCCTGCTGGGTGATGAAAAGCTTTATGAAGCTCCGGCGGAAGGCTATGCGAAGGAAATTGTTTTGACGGTTAAATACTCAGGAAGACATAGTTATAGTTATGGTGATAAAACTATTGACAAGGAAGTGGAAGAGCTGTTTCAAATGTATCCAAAGTATCTTTACTTGCGGTTGCGAAATCCAGGTATGTATGCAAGGCTGGACTTGAGGCATGCCAATGCGACAGGGGAGAATATCTACTTGGAGTTTGAAGGTGTTGTCAATCCATACGGAAGCAGAAGCCTTGAACCATTGCTTTTCAGTGACGAGGAATATAAAAGAGCCAATGAATGCGACCGTGAGGGAATGAAAGCTCTCAAGGAACAGCGGCTTGCGCTGCGACCGCCGTTCGAGCAGTGGATTGATGAGGGGAAGGCGTTTTATTGATGATCCGGAAACGACGCAACGCTTCCAATGTAACGACGGCGTCTCCGCCGTCGTCGGCATGTGAGACGGCGTTTCGCCGTCGGCCTCTGTAGCGATGAAGTGGATTTATAATGACTAAGGTTATAAGCCCCCAACGGCGGGACGCCGTCGCTACGTCGCAGTGGAAAACGATGATTATTCGCCGGCGATTTTGGAGACGATGTCCTGGAAGGCGATGGCGGTGGCGGTTTTGCCGCGGAAATGGACGAAGGGGGTGCCCGCGTCGGAGCAGTCGCCGATGCCTGGATCGATTGGAATCTTGCCGAGGAAGTTCAGATTCATCTGTTCCGCGAGTTTCTCGCCACCGCCCTGCTTGAAAATGTAGGTGATTTCGCCGCAGTGCGGGCAGGCGAAACCACTCATGTTCTCAATGACGCCCAAAATGGAAAGGTTGAGCTGACGGCAGAAATTGACGGAACGGCGGACGTCCGAAGCGGCGACTTCCTGCGGCGTCGTGACGATGACGGCTTCCGCGTCCGGAATCATCTGGCAGACGCCGAGCGGTTCGTCGCCTGTTCCGGGCGGGCAGTCGATGACGAGATAGTCGAGTTCGCCCCATTTGACGTCTGCGATGAACTGCTGGATGGCGCCTTGCTTCATGGGACCGCGCCAGATGACGGGATCGTCGTTGCTGTGGAGGAAGAACGCGACGGAGATGACGGAAATGCCTGCGGCGTGGATGGGAATGATTTTGTCGTCTTCTGTTTCAGGCACGGCGTTCTGTAATTTCAGCATGGTTGGAACGGACGGACCGTGCAGATCGACGTCGAGCAGGCCGACCTTGTGGCCTTCCATGGCGAGGCTGATGGCGAGATTGACGGCGCATGTGCTTTTGCCGACACCGCCTTTGCCGGACAGCACGACGATTTTATGCTTGATTTTGGCGAGTTGTTCGGAAATGGCTTTGGTGGTGGCGTCCTGCCCGCAGGATCCGTTTTTCTTGGATGCGCAGGTGGAACAGTTGTGTGTGCATTCTGATTCGGACATGATGTTTCCTCTGTAATGTTATGGTATGTAATGGTTATAGAATAATCAAATCAGGACTTTTCAGGGCCGTCTGTGGTATTTTCTGATGATGGTTTGTTCACTTCACTTTCTTCTTCAGGCTTGGGCTCTTCCAGTGACGCTTTCAGAAAATCGACGATTCGCGGGATGGCGTCGTTTTCCTCTTCCAGAATGAAATGGCCGCATTCCGGATAGGTCTGGACGACGGCATCCGGACAGTATTTCTTCCAGCGTTTGAGGAAGCGGTTCGGGAAGCAGAAATCATGCTCGCCCCAGCAGATGAGCATGGGCTTTTCACGGAGAAGCGACAGATGCTCCTTTATGAAGCGGAAATCGTTATAGCTTGGATGGGAAGGCTTTGTGGGAATATCCTGCGGAAAACGCTGGATGGCGATTCGCGATTCGAACGTATTGTAGGGGGCGCGGAAGCCATCGATGGCATCTTGCGACAATGGCTTGACGGTGCAGGATTTGAGAGCCTTCTTCAGCAAAAGATTCCATGAACGGACGAGAAGCGAACCGATGAACGGCAGTCGCGTCAGATAGATGGAATGCGGAAAATGGCTGGACATCCAGACGACGGAATTCATGACGACGATTTTGCGGATTTTGTCTGGGTGACGGACGGCGTATAGGAAGCCGATGGGGGCGCCCCAGTCATGCACAACTAAATCGAATTGAGGCAACTGGAGTACGTCGTCGATCAGTGCCTCTAGATTGCTGACATGCTTCGCGAGGCGGTAGTCCCAATCCTGCGGTTTGTCCGAATAACCGCAGCCGATGTGGTCCGGAGCGATGGCGCGGAGATGCTGTTCATGCGCGGCGCGGATGAGATTGCGGTACATGAACGACCACGTCGGATTGCCGTGGAGCATGACGGTCGGAAAGCCCGAACCGACGTCGAGATAGTGCATCCGCTGGTTGAAGGGTGTCCTGAACCAATGCGGGTCAAAATTGTATTCTTGTTTCCACATCGAATGATTAGAGGTTGTCAAGGAAGGTTCCGCTGTAAAGTCCTGTGTAGAAGGAGATAACGCGGTATCCAATATAAAGTGCGAGAGGGATGAATGCGAGAACTGGCGTGGCGGCGGCGAGCCGTGTGAGAAGCGTCTTGGACTCCTGTTGGGCGAGTCCGGAGAGCCGCAAAGCGTAGTCCGCCAACGAGCCGGAGGCTTCGCCCGTGGCGATCATGCTCGGGGCGGGGGAGGCTTCGTCACGGCTGGACATGACCTGCTGGAAACTGTTGGTGAATGTTTCGCCATTGCGTTCAATGATGTCTGCCATTTTATGGAACTTTTTGCGCGTGTGGCCATAACGGCATGCGTCGGCGGAAAGGCGGACGGCGGCGACGGCGCCCAAACCGCCTTGCAGGCAGAGCCCGAGGGCTTGGAAGAAAATGGCGCTCTCCTGTTTGTGGCGGAGGTTTCCGATGATCGGAATGGCGTCCATGATGGCGCAGTAGAGGCCGCTTTTATTTAGAATAGGCGAAAGACGTTTGTAAATCCAGATAAGGACGAACGGCGCAATCCACCAGAGGATGACGCGCGTTGCGGCCATTGGCAACGGCATCTTGCCCATGAAGATATCGACGACGGCGAGAATCGGCGCCGCCAGAAAGTAGGTTGCGGCGGGATGGACGAGGCCGGAGATGATCTGCATCTTGATGGCATGGCGCGTTTCGAACCAATCCGCCAAGGCGGCGAAATTGGTTTCAAGCGTTCCGGACGCGACGCCGACAGCGACCAGACTGATTTCGAACGGCGTGAAGACGTTGGGCTGCTGCCGCATGGCTTCTTCCAGCGGCATGCCGCTTTCGACGGCCTGCCGTAATCGCGCGACGGCTTTCTTCAATTTCCGCGGCGGAGGCTGTGCCAAAATGCGCAGCATGGGAAGGCCTGCCTTGGCGAGGCTTTGCATCATGCGATAGAATTGTGCCTTGGCTTTGTTCATGCGGCGGATTCAGACGTCGGTCAGCAAATCGTTGATATACAATAGGTTCATGAAACGGCAGTCGAGCGTGTGGCCGGCCTTGAATGAGACGACGCGGCCGCAGAGGCGGCCTGCGTCCAGCAACGACAGCGCGGCGATAAAATCAAGGCAGGCCCGATGCCAGACGGCCTCCAAAACTTTTCCATTATGGATGAGTTCGGGACGCGGCGTTGTGACGTATTTCGTCTTGCCGGCCACCAAAATATTCTGTTTCGTGTAGCCGAGATTCCGCGTGTCCGCGAACAGCATGCCGACGGTTTTCGCAAGCAGCATTTCGGAGCGTGAACAGTTGGTCCGTGCATGGGCGCCATACGCAAACGCTTCCGGCGTAAGGTCGAAGACAATTCGCTGCTTGCCGATGATCGTTGGAAAATCGATGGCGACGTCAACCGTCAGTTTCTTCGATGCGTTTTCATCGGGCAGGAACAGCAGGAAGCTGTCGTGCGGACCGAGAAAGGCGACGGGCTGTTTGGCAGTGCGATAGCGGAGCGGGGCGTCGTCTTGCTTGACAATGCCAACTTTCTGGATGGCTTCGACAATCGGCATGGAGCCGACGTCGAACAGCGGCGGATCGCCCGTGGGCGTGGAGACGATGACATTGTCCAGATTCATGCCGAGCCGATGGGCGATGATATGTTCGGACATGCGGAGATAATTGTGCGGCGAACCGCTGCGCAAGACGATGTTCCGTTTCGCCGTCCAGACATTTCCTGTGAACACGTTGACAGGCAGTTGTTCGGACTGGTCCGTCCGTTTGATCCGCCAGCCTGTGTTCGGCGGGGCGGGTTCGAAACGAAGCGTGGAGGAATTGCCTTTTTTATACGTGGCGGGGCCCGTGACGTCAAATGGCGTGGCAATCGTCGTCTGGCAGACGTCCGGCGACCAGTTGTCGGCGGACACTGTCATATCGACGGGAATGGCGTCAAGCTGCTGCCGCCGTTCATTTAAGGTAGATTCGTCTCCGTTTAGGATAAGCATTGTTTTATGGCTTGATATTTTCCTAGAAGCTCTAGATTCTACTAGAAGCTCTAGAAACAATCAAGCCATTGCGCAGGAAGGAGTTCCTGCGCAATGGCTGATGCTGAGGCGATTTAGTCGATGGTGACTTCCTTACCAGCGGCGGCGGAGCGATAGACGCCGTCGATGATCTTCTGGACGGCGAGGCCGGATTCGCCGGGGGCGCGGAGCGGCGTGCCTTCAAGGATGCCGTTCGCGAAGTTCTTCAGTTTCGCGACGAAGAGGGAGTCGCCGCCAGGGTTCGGGAGGTAGCCGGCCTTGGCGTTGATCATCGTGCCGGCATGGTCGGTGAAGAGGGTGGCCGTGTCGAAATTGAAGCCGCCTTTCGTGCCCATGATCGTGAAGTTCCAGATGTCATGGTCGATGTGGGCGGAGAAGGAGGATTCGATCTGCATGATGCAGCCGTTGTCGAAACGGACCTGTCCGACGGCGAGATCTTCGACCGTGTAGGTCTTCCAATCCCATCCGGGCCAGCAGCTTTCGACTTCGGACGGCTTGTCGCCAATGTACGTCCAGATGTTGCCGGAAGCGGAAATCGGGCGCGGTTCGCCGATGCAGTAGTGGGCGGATTCGATGATGTGGACGCCGATGTCGATCATCGGGCCGCCCCCCTGGAGTTCCTTCTGGCCGAAAACGCCCCAGTTCGGGATGCCGCGACGGCGGAGGGCCTGGCATTTGACAAACATGATGTCGCCGATGTCACCGGCGGCCTTAGCGCGCATAAACATCTCGCAAACAGGATGATAACGATACTGGAAACCGACGGCGAGCTTGCGGTCGTTGGCCTTCGCGGCGTCGATCATCTGCTGGCATTCGGCAGGATTCATGGCCATCGGTTTTTCCGTGATGGCGTGGCAGCCGGCTTCGACAGCGGCGACGACGGCGGGGCAGTGGACGCCGTTCGGCGTGCAGACGTCGATCACATCGGGCTTGATTTCGCGGAGGAGGTCGTCCCATTTTTCATAGCCGGCCTCGATGCCCCACTGGTCTTTCATGACTTTCAGGCGATCAGGCTTGATATCGCAGCAGCCGACGACTTCGATCTGCGGGATTTTCTTGATGGCGCCCATGTGGGTCTGGCTGATGCCGCCGCAGCCGACGATGGCCCAGCGGAGCTTTTTGTTGACTTTTTCTTCCTTTTCGACTTTGAAGGAATCGGTGATGACGGCACTGTTGTTGGCCATGGAAGTCTCCTGTTTGGTGGTGGTGACAATTGGAACGGAAGTAAAAACTGTAGAAATATAATGCCGAAAAAACAAAAAAAAAGCGGTGCAATGGTTCATCTTCCATGTCCATCATGGTTCATGCATTCTTTTTTCCCTTTGAAACGTTTTTTCATGAACTGGAAAAAACACGTTGTGTTATTACATTATGTATAAAGAAAAAGTAATAGAGAATCATGAAAAGTCATAAGGAGCGCCAATGGCCAGAATGAAAGTGCTGAACGGGCCGTCGATACGGCGCATGCCGATATACCTGTATTGGTTGTCGGTGATGCAGTCGCACGGCGATGAATTCGCCTCGACGACGCAGCTGGCGGAATACATCGATTTGGAGCCGATCAACGTGCGGAAGGATATCGCGTTGACTGGTGTGACGGGCACGGTGGGCGTCGGCTACCGCGTGGACGAATTGATAGAAGGCATTCGCCGTTATTTGGGATGGGACGCCATGCGTCCCGCCTGTCTGGTGGGTGTCGGAGCGTTGGGCCGTGCGCTGTTGGGGCATCGTGAGTTCCAGGAGGCCGGCCTTAAGTTCACCTGCGTTTTCGATTCAGATGAACAGAAAATCGGCACGGAAGTGCGTGGACATGAAGTCCTTTCGATGGATGTGATGGCGGAGACGGTGAAGGCGATGAAACCGGAAGTGGCGGTCATCTGTGTTCCGGCGGAAGGCGCGCAGAAGGTGGTGGACGATCTGGTGGACTGCGGCATCAAGTCGTTTTGGAGCTTTTCAAATGTCAGTCTGCGTGTTCCCGAAGGTGTTTTCATCCAACGGGAAGTGATTGCGGGCGGTTACGCGATGCTGTCCGTCAGATTGGCGCAGATGAAACGGAAGTAGCGACGGCGCATATATATTTAATGGGCCGTCAGAGGTGAAAAAACGGAAAGATGTGCTACATTACATATTTTCCTTTAATGAAAATCCGAGAGAAGACAAGGGGCCGAAAGGCCTAGAAGAAGAAAATGCCATGTGGTGAACGGGTTGCGTGTTTCGGCGGGCAGCCCCCCATGAAAATAGAGGAAGGGCATCCTGAATGGAAAAAGACACTCGTAAATATTTGGGAATCGACATCGGTTCGACGACGTTCAAGGCGGTCGTGATGGATGAAGGCGGCAACGTTCTTCATACGACATACCAGCGGACGAAGCCCGTGGACTCCGGTCCCGTCGGCTGTTCGGGGCGTTGCACGTCCTGCGGCCGTTGCAACATGGGCGCCGTTCGTAAGACGGTCATGCAGTTTTTGACGGACGCGGGGCTGAAGCCGGAGGACATCTCCTGCACGGTCGTGACGGGCAGCCAGATCGTGGAAGACACGCGGCGAGTCATCAACTATGACTTCCAAGTGAGCGAAGTCTCCGCCCACGTCGCTGGCGCAAAGCACTACTATCCAGATGTGAACGCCATCATCGACTGCGGCGGACAGGACAGCAAGTGCATGATTTACAACGAGAAGATGGGCATGTGGCTCTCCATGATGTCCGGTGTGTGCGCGGCAGGAACAGGCAGTTATCTGGACAGCGTCGCCGCGAAGCTCGGTGTGCCCGTCGAAGAGATTTCCAACAAAGTCAATTACAATGCGGACATCGAATTCAGTTCCGTCTGTGCGGTGCTTTCCGCCACGTCCATCAATAAATTCAAGAACCGCATTCCGCTGGGTGACTTGCTGGCGGGAGCGTGCCGTGCGCAGGCCCGCACGATTCTGAACGGTGTCGGCCAGTTGCTGCTCCATCAGAGCGGGAAGAAAATCCTTTTCCAAGGCGGTGTCGCGGCCAATACGGCGGTGGCGCATTATCTGCGCGAAATCACCGGCAGCGAAATCGTCATTCCGGAATACCACAAAGTGATGGGCGCTCTTGGCGCGGCCTGCCTGGCCCGCCAGTTCACGCATCTGAAAGGAAAGCTTGAAATCAAGCCCGTGGAATACGAACCGACAAAGCAGAAATCGCAATCCATGCGCGTCAACAGCACACGGCGCGAATTCTTCTCGAAAGATAAAAGCAAACCGACCATTTGGCGTAACTTGTTCTATCCGACTGAGATATTGAATGCCTTCGGCGCGCGTATCTTCACGTTGGAGACGTATGCGGCGCTGTTCGGCCGTAGTACGAAGTGCATCAAAGCGGCGTTGGACATTGCCGCCCGCAAAGGTTTCGACCAGCAGACATGCTCGTTCCTGCGGATTCTGGAAGGCATGGATCATGAAAAGCCCGCCTTCGCCGTTTCGACGACTCAGCCCTGCCAGCAGGGCGAACGGATTTTCGCGGATTTGGCGGAGCAGTATGGTTTCGAAGAAAACTTCTATTCGCTGCAGACACCGATCAATGCGGACAGCTCCCACGCCGTCGAGCAGATCGCGGATGGTCTGGAAGAGTCGATTTCCAAGATGGAAAAAGCTCTTGGCAAGAAGCTGGACAAGGGCCGTTTGGAGGAAGCCTGCGAGTATTCGAATCAAGCGGCGGATTTGTCCCGTAAATGCAACATGCTTCGTTGGTTGTCACCGCCGCTGATCCGTGGCGCGCAGGCCGTCTATAATTCCATCGTCTTCAGCCAGCTGTGGGGCAAGAAAGAGCTGGTCGATATCCAAAAGACGTATTACGAAGAACTTCTGATGAAGAAGGAATGGGCGGAGAAGCGCTACAATGTGGAAGACACGCATCGTCTCCTGTGGCTCCATCTACCGCCGTTCTATGATTCCCACTATCTGGAATTCTTGGAATCGACGATGAATGCCCCGATCGTCTTTGAAGAGACGAATTTCGTCGGCTGGCCGAATCTGAATCCGTTGGATCCGTTGCGTTCGTTGGCGAAGAAGCTGTTGTTCTCCGGTTTCTTGGATCCGAAACTGCGCATTGAATATATCGCCAAAGTTGCGAAGATTGCAAAACTGACGGGATGCGTGCTTTATACGCACGGCTTCGGCCGTTGCAGTTTGGCGGACCGCCCGTTCACTAAACGCCTCCGCGAGGCGTTGGAGAAGATCGGTCTGCCGTTGCTGATTTTGGAAGGCGACTGCATGGATGCATCCATTGATCCGTGCTCCACGGTGACAAAGATCACGTCGTTCGTCGAATCGCTGAATTTGAAGAAATACGGCAATCTATTCGGCCGCTTGAAAGAGGAATTGTTCCCGCCGGCCAAACCTTTGCCCGCATAGCGGACAAAAGGCTTATGGCCTATGGCCTATGGATGAAACAAAAAAGGCGCCCCGCAA
Organism: Victivallales bacterium; assembly: GCA_017554445.1. Taxonomy (GTDB): domain Bacteria; phylum Verrucomicrobiota; class Lentisphaeria; order Oligosphaerales; family Oligosphaeraceae; genus UBA1407. The sequence continues at coordinate 1,284 of JAFZIJ010000222.1, read as the reverse complement.
ATCATTGCGGGACGCCTTTGTTGCATTAAGCATTAAGCATTAAGCTGTTACCGAACTTTGACGAAGCATTCCATGACTTTAATGGGGCGATCCGTGCGGCCGTCATGATGGCGTTTGCGATATTCGAGAATCAGACGCGTGTCGCAGGGATCGAAGCCATTGACCTGAATGTGGGTACCGCGAGTTTCACGTGGATTCTTGTGGCCGAAACGGCGGGCGGGGCCGTTATAGTCGTTATCGACGATGACTTGGATTTTATCGTGATCGTAGATGGCATGCCATTCCCATCCATCGCGTTCTTTACTCTCCAGATAGAAATTGATTTCACCGCCGATTTTGCGGAGTTTGAATTCCGCCTTTTGCGGAATTTGCGGCATTTCATAGTAGTATTCGTTTTCAATCGAAATGACACGGCCTGAAGCAGGAGCTGTCGGGGCGACAACGATAGGGCCGGGCTGTGGCGGGACGATGACAGGCTGCGGCGGGACAACGACTGGTTGCTGCGGTGCGACAACGACTGGTGCGGGGGCTACCGCGATAACGCGGCAGTGCAGAACAGCGGCGGGAGCGACATCGACTGGCGCGCCGGGCTTGCTGAGGACGAGATCGACATTGTTGTCGCCCGCGACGTTGCCGATGATGCGGATGGTCGCGACGCCTGGATTGACGGCCACGCCGCCCGTCGCGTCTTCAAGCTGATGAGTGATGACAATCTGCTGCAACGGATTCGCCGTGCGGGCAGACCATAGGCCGACAGCTAGATTTTCCTCCAATGTGAACGAACGGTTTTCACCGACGGTCATGGAAACGACAAAATTGGCGGGCAGGGCGTCGAGCTTGTAGTTTTCGCCTCCTGCGATTTGTACTTGCGCGTTGATAGCCGTGGTGAACAGGGCGGCCAACATGATGAATGCGATGATTGCTTTTTTCATGGGTGTCTCCTTTATTATGGTATGGTTGGAAAATACAATAACTTATAGTCGAGAGGAATGCGTTTTTATAATTTTAACAAACGAATGGCGTTTTCGCGGGCGATTTTCTGGAAAACCGTTTCGGAGATTTCGCCGGAGGCGCGGAGCTCCTTCAGATAGTTCGCGAGCGGGCGGAGCGTGGGCATCGTCGGCTGGCAGATGTCCGTCCCGAACATCAGGCGGTCTTGGAATTCCGTCATGAACTGGATGCCGAACTTACGGTCGCGGCTGACGGCGTTGAAGCCTGAGCCAGCGGAAAGATCGCCGTAGAGGTTCGGATATTTGCGCATGAGGCGGACGATGGCGCCTTCTT
>JAFZIJ010000221.1 GCA_017554445.1 Victivallales bacterium | reverse complement strand
TCACCATGGGGGAAAGGGGGTGGTGTGCCCCGAATCATGAAAAATGGTCCGGATAGACCTGTTTTTTATGAATATCATGTTATCATCCATGAAAATCATGATTTTTCGTCTCACGTCGATGTTCATGAAATATTCGGGTTAAGAAAAGATTCGAGACTCCAGTCACACATACTCCGGAAGAATATGATTTTCCAGACAGTCTATATCAAAATCATTGGGATAAAGCGGAAGCATTTGGAATTGTATCAGAAGAAAACAATAAGAAAGAATTGCTTGCCTGCATTGAAATCTGTCCGGAGGAATGGAGCAACCGCTTGATGATCACTGAATTATGGGTGTCCGATAAGCTTCAACGACATGGTATTGGAACTCGCCTTATGAACCTTGCAAAAGAAAAAGCAAAGGAACAAGGAAGACGTGCCATCATTCTGGAGACACAATCCTGCAATGTCGTGGCCATTTCGTTTTATCGAAGCCAAGGGTTTAAATTGATCGGCTTTGATTCCTGCTGCTATACAAACAGAGACGTGGAACGGCATGAAGTCCGTTTCGATTTAGGATTCTTTTTGGACGACTCTTCTAAGCCATAGGCCATAGGCCATCAGCCATAGGCCATAGGCTACACGCCCATAAGCCATAGGCCATAAGCTATAAGCGCTGCGTAGCAGCATCTTAGCTTTCCGTGATCAGTTTGAGGAGTTCTTCCGCGGTGATGGAGCCAGGCGTGTCTGTGCCAGAAAGGATCTTTTCCGCCAAATCACGCTTTTCATTGTGAAGCGCGATGATCTTCTCTTCAATGGTCTGCTTCGCGATAAGACGGTAGATGGTGACAGGCTTCGTCTGGCCGATACGGTGCGCACGGTCGGAGGCCTGGTCTTCAACGGCGGGATTCCACCATGGATCAAGCAGGATGACAAAGTCTGCTCGTGTGAGATTGAGGCCCAATCCGCCGGCCTTGAGGCTGATAAGGAAGAGATTGGAATCGCCTTTCTGGAAGGCCTCCACGGCGTCCACGCGGTCCTTTTTCTGCGTCGAGCCGTCGAGATACTGGTATGAGACGCCCAATTCGTCCAGAATGGGCCGTACGATGTCCAGATGGCGGACGAATTGCGAGAAGACGAGCGCCTTGTGATTGGCGGCGACAAGATTTTGAACCAACTGCACAAATGTTTCCAGCTTGGCACTTGGTACATCTGCTTCCGGTTCTATGAGTTTCGCATTGCATGCGGCCTGACGGAGCTTCGTGATGGCGGCTATGATGCGAATGCGGTTCTGCTTGGCGGAACCGCCCTTCTGCCCCTTTAGTTCGTCAATGAGATTAAGCCTGACGGCTTCGTAGAAGGCACGTTCCTTTTCGGAAAGTTCGACAAAATACGGAATTTCGGTCTTCGGCGGCAACTCCTTGAGAACCTGATCTTTGCGTCTGCGAAGGAGGAACGGCTTGACGATGCGGCCAAGGCGTTCCGTCTCTACGCGATCCTTTTCGTTTTCAATCGGCGCCGCGAATTTATTCTGGAAATGGAGCCGTGATTTGAGCAGGCCAGGCGTGATAAACTGGAACATCGTCCACAATTCCGAAAGATTGTTCTCCAACGGCGTGCCTGTCGTGATGATTTTGAACTGCGCGTTCAGCTTGAGAGCGGCCTGCGAACGTTTCGTCTGCGAATTCTTGATGGCCTGCGCTTCGTCAAGCACGACGACACGCCAGCGGACTTTGCGGAACGATTCGATTTCGCTTTGCAGCAATCCATAAGACACGACCATCAGCGTTGATGGCGCGGCCTTCGCGAGCATTTCGGCGCGATTTCCCTGCCCGAAGACGACAGGCTTGAGAGCCGGTGTGAACCGTTCACATTGCTCCAGCCAATTGTGGCAGACAGTCGTTGGCGCTACGACTAATGCAGGGCCTTCCTCCGCTTTGGAGGAGATGAAGGTAAGGGCCTGAAGCGTCTTGCCGAGACCCATATCATCCGCGAGGCAGGCCCCCGCGCCCCATGCATCAAGTCGTGTAAGCCATTGGAAACCTTCGATTTGGTATTTTCTGAGCTTGACGTTCGGGCTCAAGTTGTCCGGCAGTTTTGGCTTGAGGGCCATGGCGGCGTTGATCTTCTCCATCTGTTGCAACCATTCATCTGGCCGCACACAACCGGCGAAGCCGGCGTCGTCGAAGAGCAACTGCGTGGCAGGAACGGCGAAGCGGTTGATAACAAACCGCCCTTCCGGATCAAAAGCGCCGATGGCGTTGAAATCGTCGATACGGCGTTTGAAATCCTTCGCGAGAGCCAGAATCTGGCCGTTGCCAAGCGTGATGAAATTGCCTTTCTGTTGCGCGGTGAGCTCCAGCAATTGGCGGAAGCTGATGGTCTGCTCGTCGCTGACTTTCACGGAGCCGTCCAATTCAAACCAGTCTTCCGTGCTACTGATGGTGACATGGACGCTGGAAAGCCCCAATCGCCGCGAAACGCTCGGATGCTTGTTCTGCTTCCAGCGGACAATCAGGAAGTCGTTGAGTTCGTGGAGCATGAGAAGCAATTCGAAAATGTCGTTGTGCTCCGTCAGCCGCCAATTGAGCGGCGATGTCTCCGTAGCGTCGCAGAGTTGCGGGCAAAGTTCCAGAAGACGCGCGGCCTGCCGCTCCTCCTCCGCCGAATTCCGCAGGACACGGACGGGGCTTCCCATGGCGGATGGAATGAATTCGCATGGGCCTGAACCGGGCAGGCAGAGCTGTTCCAGTTGTTTGAACGGTTTGAAAACGAGTTCAACGGTGAGGATGTCGTTGGAATAGTCGAGATTGAGCACAGGAGTTGGCTCGGCCTGAAGAACCTCGAAATCAAGGCCTTCCAACGGGATTTCCGACACGATGTCCAGCTCCCTCTGCAGGAAGGCGCACACTTCGCGGATTTCGTCTTTCGCCTGCAAGGGGATCTGCAGGCCACGACGGATGATCTGGGCAAGATCCAGTTGGATCTGCGAAAATGCACAAAGCTTCAAGACATCGGCGGAATCATGAATAGGAACAATGCGTTTGAAACTTGGATTGTCCGGATGGATGGTGATGCACAGCTTCGTATCGTCGCTGGAGAAACGGACAAACGGCGACGACTGCTTGCAGACCAATGGAATCTGCTCGTCTTTATCCGCCCAGTAGAGGCACGGATGGCCGATTAACGCGAATAGCGGGGCCAGACGGTTGAAATTCATTTCATAAAGGCCTTTTTCGTTCCTTTCGGATAACAGCCGCAGGTCATGGATGATGGAAATGAGATGAATGTCCTGGCTGGTGAAATGCGACGGCCATTCGTTATTCTTGTCCTTCACATCAAGCAACAGTTTGTCTAAATTGACGGCATGGCCTTTTGTCCATTTGCCAGTTTTGGTAAGTTGTTGTTCAATCGGTCTCAACGATATGACGACAGGCGGCGGGGCAGGCTCGACGAGCCATGCGAGTCGTGTGCCGCGCTTCTGGCCTTCTTCGTCGATCCGACGGCGCAGCTTGTTGAGCTCGATGGTCCATGTGGGGAGGACGTCATGGCAGAGGAGCATGGATTCGCAGTGATGCTCCGCCCAGAAGGCGACGGAACTAGGCGTGTTCGGTATCCATGCGGAATCAAGACGGGCGATCAATTCATCGCATTCTGCAACAATGAGTCCGTATCCGTTCTGCGCCGCCTGATTGCGGAACGACTGGACGGCGGCAAACTGCGTGTTCGCAAAAAGGAGCGGATCCCGCCAATAGTCCAAGATGAAGGCGAAGAATTTGGTGAAATTGTTGCGCGGTTCCGTGGCAACGGCGCGGAATGTACGTGATTCACCGTAGATGAGCGTCATGAGAAAATCATGAAGATGTTCATAGACGCCTCCCCACAAAGGATTTCCAAGCGCCAGTTTCGTATAGGCGAGAGCGTTGTTGATGGAATTCTGCGTTTTTTGGCGGATAAGGGCCAGAATGTAGATGATGCCGGTGATGGCACTGAAATAATAGTCTGTCTGATAGGAGGAGCGGCGGATCGTATCCAGCATGTTGGAAAAGACGGCGGTGGCTTCCTGCAGATTGCCATGCAGGAAATGAAGCCAAGCCTTCCGCGTCATGACGGCGTCATGCTGGTCATTTTTCAGGAGGTTTTCGGCTTCTTCCAGACGGCCTTGGAGAATCAGCGCGTCTGTCATCGCATAGATGGCGAATCCCAGAAGCGTGTCATGCCTCGGCAACATGAAGTCCAAAATCGGATCCAGCGGCTTCAGATTGACGATCATAGAGGGGATGAGATGACGCGCGCAAAACGAAAGGAATTCGTTTGGCAGGTTCTGGAACCACGGTGTGTCAAGAAGCGGCAGGATAAACTGGTATGGCGTGGCGAAGGCGTATTCCTGCGGAAAATGCTTCTGTAGATTTTCCAAACTACGCTGATGCGCTTTCATGTCTTTCGCCAGCAACGTGTTGCGAACATCGCGGGCTAGGCGTTCATAGTTCGCGGCACCATCCGGCATGATGAAAGGAAGGGCCTTGGACACGGCGTCCGCGGCGGCGGCGCAGCCAGGCGTCGAGAAGAAATCAATCGCATATTCCAGTAGATCGTCCGAAATATACGTGTAATCGTCGCCTTCGTGGTCAATCGCCTTGTCCATCTTCATGCGTACCAAGTCGTCTTGAAGACTATTGGCGCCATTGGAGGCGTAGCGTGGGAGATACTCCGCCAAGGCACGCGCGACGGCCTGCATTTCAGGCAATGTCAATGTTTTGCCGCCTATAGCGAAGACGAGTCTCAATTCTTTGGAGCTGTTGTTTGAAGAATTCATTCTGAAAACGAGCAGATGGCTGTGAAAGAATGGATTATTAACGGTTCATGCACGAAAACGCGATCATTCGGAAATAACTTCGCCGAAAAGGGAATTGGCCGTCGTGCGTTTGATGCGCACGTTGACGAGATCGCCTGGCTTGATTCCCTCCACAGGAAGGAAATTGCAGACTTTGTTGAGCATGGTCCTCCCCGTCCAGCGTTCGGAATTACGTTTGCTGATGCCTTCGACGAGAATCTCCTGGACGGTATCCTTGAAGCGGGCGTTCCGTTCGGCCGCGCCCGCCTCAAGATCCTCCAGAAGGATTTGATTGCGAAGATGCTTCGTCTCCTCCGACACGTCATCCGGATAGTCTCGTGCGGATTTCGTGCCTGCGCGAGGAGAGTAGCGGAAAATGTAGGCCATGTCGTACACGACATCCTTCATGAGCTGGCGGGTCATGTTGAAATCATCCTCCGTCTCCGTCGGGAAACCGACGATGACATCCGTCGTGAAATTGACTTCCGGCAAGCCTTCGCGAATTCTGTGGATGCAGTCCAGATATTCCGCCGCCGTGTAGGAACGCCGCATAAGTTTCAGGATCCTGTCGGAACCGGACTGGAGCGGCACATGGAAGCATTTGCAGACCTTCGGAAGATCGCGAATGGTCTGGATGAACTTGTCGTTCATGAAATGGACATGCGGTGATGTGAAGCGGATACGGGCCAGCCCAGGCACTTCATGGACAGCGGCCAAAAGGTCGGCAAACGCGGAGAAGTCCTTCGTATAGGTGCCATCCTGCCGCGCTTCGGCGACACCATAGGCGGTAATGTTCTGCCCAAGCAGAAGAATTTCACGCGTTCCCGCATCCACAAGCCGTCTAACCTCCTCCACGATGGCGGGAATAGGACGGCTTTTCTCCCGTCCTCTGGTATGCGGGACGATGCAATACGAGCAGAATTGGTCACAGCCTCGCATGACGGCGACTTCCGCGACGACCGCGCCTGGATGATGGCCGTCCAGTTCAGGGCGGATGATCTTGTCCAACTCAGTTGCGGCGATCCGATGTCTCGTCCGAAGGATGTTTTTCACGATTTCAGGCACGCAATGAATCTGATCCGTCCCGACGACGAAATCCAACACGGGAAGATCCTTAAGCAGTTTGTCTCCATAGTTTTGCGCCATGCATCCGATGCATCCGACGACCAGTTTGGGATTGCGCGTCTTGATCTTCTTCATGAAGCCAATCTTTCCAATCGCCTTCCGTTCCGCCTGATCGCGCACGGAACAGGTGTTGAAGACGATGAGATCGGCGTCCTCTTCAGAATCTGTGGAGACGGCGCCATCGGCTTCCAGAAGACATGCGAGCGCTTCGGAATCGCGTTCGTTCATCTGGCAACCGTAGGTTTTGATATGGAATTTCATGGACAGGAGATCAACTGGCACGGTAGGAAACACGGAAATTCGGCGAAAAACCGTTACAGGGGAATATACGGTTCGTAGATAAGCCGTTCATAGGGGATTTTCCCGCTGAAGTATTGGTCGATGAAGTCTTCGGAACAGCAGAAAAGGGTCGTGCCCCTTTGCAAGACCGCCTGCTCGAACTGAAGCATGTGCTTGGAGCAATTATATTGCTGGCAGGCTCTCCCGCAAGGCTTGTCCGTCATGATAAACGTACGCTGTGGCTCCAGAACACCGGCGGTGGGGCAATTACGCGCGGCCGCGATGAAGTTCCATGGGAAATAGTAACCGAGGAAGAGGCCCCAGCCGTCATCCGGCCTGGAAACGGCCTGCGGCGTCATGTCCAGATCGACACTTGTAAAGCCCCAGTTCTTGACTTCGCGGAGATAATCCGGATTGGAAAGGCTGATGTCGCGGAAGGCGTTGAGCTGCGCGAACCGGATGTCTTTCTCCGGTGTGTCGATGCTGGCCATGTGAACAGGTGGCATCTGGCCGGCGTGCGAGAAGAGATTCAGCCGCGTCTGCTTGTTCAGGACGCGTCCAAGAACCATGTGCCCCATGAGCTGCGGATATTCGTTGTGAATGATGTTGAGCGTGCCCCAGTCGTTGACGACGATTTCCAGATTGGCGCGGATCTCCTTCATCTTCTCAATGTTCGCGCGGATTTTGTCATGGCCTTCTTCCGTGAGGTATCCGTTCGTGACGTAGGTGAAGTTCCATCCGAGCTGCATGCTGATGTAGTAGGCCTGTTCAAGTTCATCGGGCGACGGGATGAGATTCTGGCAGAATTCCTGTCCAAAGTAGAGCCGCGAGAAGTCGTAACCCGCATCCTGTACGGAACGGAGCCACGTTAAAGAGCTCAGGTTGATGGAATAGTCGTACAGGTTGGGGTTCATGGAGAAGATGGTGCCGAAGAGATAGGTGGATATGTTCTTCGTGTCGATGTAACGCAGGGCATCGTCCATCTGCTCAAGGCGTTTCAGATTGGAGAAATAGATTGCTAGTTCCATGATGTTTTCCCGCGGAGTTGGTTATTTCATGTTGGGATGCGCTTCGGGGACGTTGTAGTAGCAGTTGGTCAGCGCGTCGCAGAAAGCCGGACTGTCAACAAGCCCACGGCAGAATTCCGGCGTGGGATTCTCATGCGTCATGACTTTGTGGACGAGCTTGAGGGACTGCAGCTTGAATTCGGAGGATCCGCGGAGCGGGACTTTCAGGCAATGGACGCCCATGTCGCGGAAAGGCTTGATAGCGCAGAGGCCGCAGTTCTGGTAAACCGCTTTCGCCAGCTCCTGGTCCAGTCCGCCGCAATACGGCCCGTCGTCGTCGTAACGGGGCGGCGGGGGCACCGGCTGGGCCATGTGCTTGCGGAATTCGTTGAGGAGGGAGCCTTCTTTGAAGGCGCCGTTAGGATCATCGATAATGGACTGCACGACATCCTTCCAGTTGTCCGGGAAACGCCGCGTGACGAAGGTCTGCCCAAGGGAGACATCGCCGCAGAGATTCCGCCGAGAACCGCTGTGAACGGAATGGCAGTCTTCGTCATTGAAATAGCAACGGTAACCGATGATCATGATTTCGAATTCGACATTGACATCTTTCAGATTGTCGATGTAGAGCTTGATTTCGCGAATGGTCAATTTGCGGGGGATGACGACGCGGCGGATGTTGAACTGCTTACAGAAAAAACGGACAGCTTCGGAAGAGAAGCAACCGACGCCTGTGCTGAGGTGGATGGGTTTGTTGATGCCCCACGCCTTGAGGCTGAACATGACGGCGGGATCCGCGACGATGTATCCGTCTGGATTGAACTGCTCCATGGTTTCCACGGTAGCACGAAGGTAGGGAAGGCGCTCGGAGCCGTTGTCGTGGGCGTTGATGGCGAGATTGAGCCGCCCGCCGTTATCATGGATGGCGTTCGCAACCTCCCGCAGATCGGCGACCTGCAGGAAGTTGTAGGTATGGCCGAGCGGTCTGCGGTTGGGGCACACCTCCCAGCCGTATTTGGAGAGCCAATTGCGAGGGATGAATCCCGCAAAAAACTCCTCCGCGCCGTATTTCATGTACTCCTTGATCTTGTTAGGCGTGTCTGTCGTGTCTAGGCCAAATGTGACGAACATAGTAATTATTAATTAAGGTATAACTAAAAGTTGCATGCCAGGCCATGCGGCATGGCGGTGGACTTATTTCCTCTTGCCGTGGCATTCCTTGAAGGGCTTGCCGGAACCGCAGAAGCAGAGAGCCTCCATCTTGACGGAGGTCTTGGCGGCCCTTTGCTGCTGTTGTGTGATGCCGGAAGCGTAGTGGTCGGCCACTTTGACGAGCGATGTCGTGAAGATGACCATCTCCTCGTTGAGGCATGTCGTACGCACTTTATGGAGCTTGTTGAGCATGGCCTTCGCGAGAACGCGGCGGATTTGTTTCCATGGGTCGTATTTCTCCGTGAAATCGATGATATTGAAGAGCTTTTTGAACTGGGCGTCTTCTTCGTAGATGGCGAACAAGCTGTCCTCCAAGGAGAAATAGATCTTCGGCACCTGCGTCTCATTGAATATGAGCCTGCTGAACGAGAAGAGCTTGTCATGGACCGCCATGCTGACGAAATGCTCCGCCACAAAGAGCGCACCATCGCAAAGCGGCTTGTCCTGGAACACAAGCGGCGACGGCAACCCGCGGAAGATCATGATCCGCCGTTTGTCATCTCCAGTCTTCATCTCGAAGAATGTGTTGATATCCGCCGAACGCGTCGTGAAGGTGTAGTCAAGGCCGCTCTTGCGGAATTCCTCCTGAATCTTCAGAAGGATGGGATCTGAATAGCAGATGATGAATGCGTTGCCCTTCGCCTTCGCAACGTCGTTGGCGACGGCGGAGGCGCGTTCATCCGCCGTGCGGTACGTGAAGGCAGAGAACGGAAGATGCTTGTCCCCTTTCAGAGGTTTCCGGAAAGAGGATCCCATGACTTGATTGACTTCTTCCGCGACATACGGGTCTATGTGGCAGGAAGCGCCGGCGAGCGTGAGCTTGGCATCCTTCAGATAGGTCATAATATCCACGATGTCTCCGCCGCTGTTCCAGCTTTCCGGAATCTTGCCCGTGGACTTATAGACAATGCCTGTGGCCTTGGGAATGTTGTGTTCGAAGACCATGATGCGGTTGGCGTAGAGGCTGAAGTCGCCTTCCAGAATGAAGACAGCCTGGACCTGGCTCTTGAAGATGTCTGGCTGCCGTTTGATGGCCGAGAAGAATTGGAAGTAGTCTGCAAAGGCGAAATCGCAGTTCTGGCAGTCCGAAAGATGGCGATGGGAGGCCCCGACGCAATGGCCGAGCAGGTCAATGCGCAGTTTTTCAAGGGCGGCGGCGTGCTCCATCAGATGGCGGATGGTCAAAGCGTCGATGACCAATGGGCAGCAAATGAACGTCCTGCGGTGGCAGAGGAACTGGTAGAGGGCGTAGAGGAAGCCTAGTTCTATCTGCGGGCATTTTGGATGGGAGACGATTGTGCCGCCGATGGCGTTTCTGAGAAGGCCAAGCCTGGTTTCCTTGTCTAGTGCGCGCCAATGGACGAAAGCTCCGTTGGCGTCGTTCTCAGCCGCCGTGAATTCTTCTGTCCATGGGATGAACTGCTCAAGAAGCTGCTGCTCCGAGGCCGTCGTCGCCTTGCGCATTTGCTGCCATTGTTCTTGGATAGACATATTGGTTCCTGTCGATGTCTGTGGATTCGGTGGATAGTTGATGAGTCGAAAACATTACTATAAATTAATTAATGACAAATGACAGGGGGAATCGCGAAAAAGTGTCGATTTTCTTTAAAAAAAAATGGAATAGTTTGAAAAAGACTGAAGAGGGTGTATATTAAAAGATGTTTTTTCCACCTGCATATGGGATGGTAGCTCAGTCGGTAGCAGCATCGCACTTTTAATGCGGGGGTCCCGGGTTCGAGTCCCGGCCATCCCACTTTTGCATGGAAAAGGCAAGCATGTCAAGCATTTAAGCCAGTCTGAAAGGAAGGCCACGGGAGACGGGAGCGGGCTGTATTAATGCATGACAATGCGAAGACCATACTTGCGGATGTGAATCCAGCAGAAATGAAACTGCCGTGCGGGATGGGAGGCACGGTTTTTTTATTCTTATGAAGTATGGTTTTTTCAAAAAGGTTTCAAAACAACATCAACCATAGAAACAGAGGTCACTACAATGAGCAATGTGTGCGAGATTTGCGGCAAGCGCCAAGTCGTTGGCGGCCATATCACGTATCGTGGTTTGGCGAAGAAGAAAGGCGGCATTGGTCTGCACGTTGTGAAAAACACGAAACGTACGTTCAAGCCGAACATCCAGGTCGTCCGCGCCCTGGTCAACGGATCCGTCGTGAAGATGAAAGTCTGCACCGCCTGCATCCGGTCGAACAAGATTGTCAAGGCCTGATTTTGAAAGGAAACAGCCGTCAACATGCGGGAAAGCCATGCGTGGCTGGCGGAGGCCGTAATGCCATAGGTATTGTCATGGCGGACATGCATGAAAAACGGACACAGACGCGTCTCTGTGCCCGTTTTTTGTTGTAAAAGGGCGAATGCGATGAAAAACCGTTCACTGAATGAAATGAAATTTGAGCACGGCTGCCTGGTTGCTCCGTCGATTCTCGCGGCGGATTTCAGCCGTCTTGGCGAGGCGATTTCAGGCGTGGAAACAGGCGGTGCGGATCTGCTGCATGTGGATATCATGGACGGGCATTTCGTCCCGAATCTTTCCATGGGCCCCGGCGTGGTTTCCTGCATCCGGAAGGGAAGTGACCTGCCGTTTGACGTGCATCTGATGCTGTCCGAGCCCGGTCGCTACATTGAGCCGTTCGCGAAAGCAGGCGCCGATCATATCACGGTCCACGTCGAAAGCCGCGGGGATTTGGCGGATGTAATCCGCCGGATCCATGATCTCGGCTGCAGCGCAGGCATCACACTCCGTCCGGGCACGCCGGCAACGAGTCTTCGTCCGTATCTAGAAATGGTTGAGATGGTTTTGGTTATGACCGTCGAGCCAGGTTTCGGCGGACAGTCGTTTATGGAAGGCCAGCTACCGAAAATCGCCTCCCTCCGCAAGATGATTGATGCGACAGGCAAGAAGATCTATTTGGAAGTGGACGGCGGCGTGGCCGTCGGCACGGCCCGTCAGGTGAAGGCGGCCGGAGCGGACGTGCTCGTGGCCGGCAGCAGTGTTTTCGGCGCGAAGAACGGTTTCGCCGCCGCCATCAAGGCTGTTCGAGAGGACGCATGACGGCTTCATTATTTAAGGAAAACAAAGAAATTTGACTCTATAGACAAGGATTCTCACATGATCATCAGTAGCTTCAACCGTTATTTTGAGAAGCACGGCCGCAAGACCTACATCGTGCTCGGAATTATCATCAGTGTCATTTTCGTTTTCTCGCTGGGCGGCGGCATGGACAGCTGCGGCTATCGCGAGCCCGGGCTGAAATCTTTCGGCAAAATGTACGGCAAAACACTGAAGTCCAAGGAGACCATGGAGCAGATGCGCAGAGCCGATGTCGGCTACGTTTTGCGCACGGGCATGTCGCTCGGCCGTAACAGTAGCGATTCACAGCTGCTGCAATTGGCTCTTCAGCGCATGCGCGCCCTCCACAAAGCCCACGAACTTGGTCTGGACAAAGTGTCGGATGCCGAACTTCTGGAAGCGATCCAGTCTCAGCCGATCTTCGGCGGAAAGGAGAATTTCTCCAAGCAGCGCTATCTTGATTTCGTCAACAACTACATGATTCCGAACCGCATGAGCGGCGGTGACCTTGATGAAATCATCAAGGAAAACCTTATCATCGAACGTCTGGAAGAAAAAGCTGTCGAAGGCGTTGAAGTGACGGACGATGAAATCAACGAATATCTTGAACAATACACGATTAGCCAGCATGAATTCCTGATGGATCTCGCGAAGGATTCCGCCCCGGCGGAGGAGGAAATCACGAAATTCTTCGAAACCCGCAAGGGCGAACTGACGCTCGACGACCAGAAGTCGGCCGTTGTCGCAACAATTTCTATCGCCGACATCCAGGCGAACGCCAACCTGAAAGCTCAGATCGAGCCATCGGAAGACGAAATGAAAACCCTCTTCGAAAATGGCAAGAATACAATTTATAAGGATAAAAAATTCGATGATGTGAAAGAAGCCATCAAAACGATATTAAACCGCAGGAAGGCGACGGAAATCGGTCGGCAGAAAATGGACGAACTGTCAGACAAGATCAACGCCAAACCCGCAGGCGAGACGCCGGAGCAGACCATCGACCGTTTCCAGAAATTGGCCGCAGAAGCGGGTGCAAAGACCGTCACGACTGGATTCATCACGACGGATCGCGAAATACCTGGCATGACTGGTAACTTGACGTCTTTGGCTCGTGCCATCCGTGCATTGAATCAGATTGGTACGGCAACCAAATGCGTCTCTTCAGTCGGTGCGTACAATGTCGCTGTCTTGAAAGAGCAGAAGCCCGGCGAGATGCCCGCGGCTGTCAATGACGAAATCAAGGCGAAGATTTCCGACAAGCTGATCGGCGAAAAAGCTATGGCTTGGTTCAACGAAAATATCGCCCCCTATAAAGATAAAGTGGCGGGTCTCGAAAGCGTTTGGGATCTGATTGGCCCCTTCCAGAAAGAGCTTGAAGCGAAGAAGTTGGACGAAGAGGCCATGATGGCCGAATACACGAAGTATCAGGAATTCCTCAGCGACAACGTCATGCCGTTCTTCAAGGAAGAGCTCCGCAGTGCGAAGATCGTCGCCTTCAAGCCCGTGACGTTCGAAGGCCGTTTCGAAATCACCGAAGCCGAGAAGAAGGCCGAATATGAAACCCGCAAGGCCGAATTCGAAAAGAAGCAGGTCCGCATGAACAAGATCAGCGTCAACCTGGAAGCCGATAACGCAGAAGCGAATGCCGCCAAGAAGGCGAAGCTGACCGAAATGCTCGGCAAATTGAAGGAAGGAAAGGAATTCACGGAACTCGTTGCGGAATATTCCGAAGATGTCGTGACGAAAAGCAAACAGGGTGACACGGGTCTGATCGATGTCACGACTCTCGACGAAAACATCGCCAAGACTGTTTTGGACATGGAAGAGAACCAAGTGAGCGGCATATTGGAGACCAAGGACTCCCTGATGGTCGTCAAACTGATTGAAAAAGACATGGGCAAGACGTTTGAAGATCCTGTCGTTCAGGCTGAACTGGTGAAATCCATCACCGCTGAAAAGACGAAGAATCTGGCGGCGGACGCCGCCCATGCGTTCTCCACGAGATTTACGGAAGCCTGTGATCAGAACGACAAGGCCGGAGCCGCAAAGAAGGCGTTGGTCGAAGTCTTTGAAGAACTGGTTGCCGCCGGTGTTCCAGATGCGGAAATCATTGATCTGCCGAGCTCTCAGAGAAATGCCTCTATCCCGGGCTTTGGTCGTGAGACGCAGTTGATGAACCTTCTGTTCAGCCGCACGCCCGAAAATCCCTGCACGTACATGGTGGCCGGACAGAACGCAAGCTATGTCGCTTGCCTAAAGGACGTGAAACCGTCTTATTTGGCCATCCCGTCCGCTGAAGATCCGGATTCCTTCACCCGCCTGAAGAACCTATATAAGAAGGAGACTGCCTTGGCCGCCGCCAAGAAGACGGCTGAAGAGAAGGCCGCTGCCATCAACAAGGAACTGGCCTCCGGCACGCCGTTGGACAAAGCCGCAGGTGACAAAGATTTCTTCAAGCCTGTCAAGGATGCTTTTGATTTCACGGGCGTCCAGCAGAACCATGAATTGCATGCAAAAGACAAGATGGGTCTTCTGAAGGCGTTGCATCACGGCAAGGTCGGCACGGTATTGGAGCCTGTCAAGACCTATACCGGCTATGAATTGGTTTATCTTGACAAGCGTGAACTGAAGACCGACGACGATTCCAAGCGTCTTGCCGAGCAGATCAAGACCAGCCTTGGCAATCGCAAGAAAGGTCGCAAACTGGCTGAATACTACGAACAACTGGAGGCGGAATCCAATACGGAATTGGTTGAAGGCCTGATCCGCCAGAAGTAATTCCAGCCGTTTATTTTAAAGATAAACAAGCCCCGCGGTAGAAAAACTACTGCGAGGCTTGTTTGTCTAGCTAAAAGCCAAAAGCTAAAAGCTGAAAGCAAAGGCAGAATGGAGCTGAAAGCCAAAAGCTGAAAGCCAAAAGCCAAAAGCCGAAAGCTGAAAGCAAAAAGCCGAAAGCTGAAAGCAAAAAGCCGAAAACTGAAAGCAAAAGCCAAGCCGCTTACGCGGAGCTTAAAGCAAAGGCATACCTCTTTATCACTCCCCTACACGTATTACTTCATTCCGCTCACACCGTATCGTCTTCTCATCGGCGAATTTGCCGAGCTGGACAGCATCCATGTCGCCTGGCGTGACAAGATAGATTTTGTTTCCTGCCACATCAACATGCTTGCTGGCGGTTACGAAAACCGCGCCATGACGTTCCATTCCAAGATATTGCGGATGGCCAAACATGTTTTTCGTACCAGAAAAATCGCCTGTCCTGCGTTCGGTGCGCAACGGATTCCAAAACACGTTGCCGCTGACGGTTACACCATCCGCATACATAATGTGGATGAAGCTGCCTTCCATGATCAGATTGTCGCGGATTTCCACATCACGGATAACGGAATCGTCCCACACGCCCTGCGCCGTATCGCGCGGCACAAGCCCCGTTTCGATGCCGCCGCAACGGATCAGCGTGTTGCCGATGATTTTCACGTTCTGCGGAATCGCGCCCTCCGCATAGCCCCATGATTCTTCATAGACACTGATGCCCGAATAGACATTCTTCCAAACATTGTTCTCCAAGAGACCGCCGCCAACGCCCGTCAGCAAAACTCCTCTTGAACGCGAATCGTGGAAATAGCAACCACGAATCACAAATCCTTCGGAATTATCCACATGCGTATCCACCAAAAGTTGTTCGGCGGGCAAATCGACCGCTTCCCCAAGCTCCACGACATACAGCTGTCCCTGCCTGCGCCATGCGATCCGCTCATTCGCCTGCGGCTTCATGTCGGCGATTTCCTTCAGCAACGCCTCATCCGTTAATGGTTTCACATCAACGACTTTGGAAAACGAAACCTGTTCCAATTTGCCGATGCGATGCAACGTGAATTCCCTGCCCGCCACAGGTGGCTTCGGAGCACCGACGATGATCGTCGTCGGCGACAGCTGTTTCCAGCAATACCGCCAGTTGCCATGCAGATTCAAATTGTCATCAGAGGTATGGGCGAACTCGCAATTCTCCACCAACGCGCCATGCGTCACACAGTTGGAATGGAAATGGTCGGCCGTCCCATAATGGATGCGTCGAGTTCCAGGCTTGCGTATCAACCGCATATTCAAGAACTTATTGCCGCCAACACCGCCGTTTTCCAGAATGCCCATGCCCTGTGACTGCCAGACATCGATGTTCTCGAATGTCATGTTTTCACAACCATTTACATGTATTGTGAAGCCACGGCGGAAATTCAACGCAATCAACGTGCCTACGGAGACTTTTCCAAACATCCCGCGGGCCTCTGTCTTTGCGTTCTTCGTGAAATACGGAGCCAGTTGCGACGGATTCAATTTAACGGTCAATTTGTCGCCGTCATGCAACGTCGCGCCGTCGTGAATCAGTGTATTTTGCTGAATGTATTCGCCTTCAGGCGTATAGAGCGTAAACTGTCCGCCGCCCATGCCCGATTTCGGCCAGTCGGCGTCAATCTGCATTTCAAGGCTTCTATAGTCGTCAGCAATGGAAAGAATCGTCCCCTGGATATAGACCGGCAGGTCGAAATCAATCTGGAAATTCTTCAAAACCATGCCCTTGCAGTTTGTGAACAGGAAACTTTGCGGGTTGTCGGCGATTTTGGACATAGGCCGTTCAAACCAAAATGTACTGCCCTGCCCGTCCAATGTGAAATTCTGCACGCGGTCGAAATGCCATCCGCTGTTGTCGGCGAAGCGATATTCGCCATGTTTCACGTGAAATTCCTTCTGGCCTTCCGCGATGGCGGCGGCAACTTGCTTCTTCAGCTCTTCGCCTGCCGTACGCTGCCGCGCCTTCTCCGCTTCGTCTAGCACGAAGCCAGAAGGCGCAAGTTTATCGTATGCAGGCGTTTGCTGAGCGCGTTTCCAGGCGGGATTGCGCTCCAGCCGCTCCTGTAGCATCTGTTCGCCATCCTGCGCCATGACGGCCATGGCGCCCATTGCCAGAAACCATAATTTGCAAAATTTCATTTAAGTTCCAAATTCTCTAGAATGCTAGAATTCTAGAATCCTAGATTATTTATTATTTTTCAGTACCATTATTTTCCGCGCCAACGCGTCACGCTGGGCTTCCAGCATCTTCGGATCATGATCCCAATGCGTCAAATCAACGGCCACAGGAGCAATTATATTCTGAACTTGACGTTCCGCATCCAAATCGTTGCCCAACAGATTACGATAGATGTTGAAATATTCAATGTCTTCATTGCCGTCACGCAGAATCTCCAGGCGGATGCTTGTCACAGGACCGTCAATGCCGACCTGCTTGCCGGGATACGTCAGGAAGCCATCGCCATTGGCGCCCGGAAACATTTCAGCCTCTTCCCAAACTTTGCATTCAGGCTGGTAGGCGCCGTTTCTATACATGGTATAGACATCGACACACCAATACAGCATGCCTTCGATGCCGTATTTCACAAATAGCCATGAATAAACGCGATGGGACATGCCGCAATCGTCAATCAGCCATGTCGGATACGGAGCTTTCGGCCAGCAGCAGGTGTACCACCAAATATGCTGTCCGGCCTTGCGGCGCGCATACAGTTTGTCGAAATTGATGTAGTTCAGAAGCGGAACCCAGATGTCAACGTGATCCAACAGCTTGTCCTCCGGCTGAACCGTCATCAGGAACTGCACGTCCTTTCCAATTGAATGGACTTTTTCCGCAAGTTCCACGACATGATCATATTGCGACTTGCTTGGTTCGTCGAAACAATACACATAGCCTTTGTCCAGCCAGCCGTTTTCGCGCAGATAGGCCGTATCTTCTTTCAGACTTTCCAAATTCAGATTCTTCCCCCAGCCGCTGGGAATCTGGAAGGTCGCCACACGCGGATCGTTCAAGAACTTCTTGGCCTCTTCGGAACGGATCGGATACGGCAAATTGCCCGAACCAAAACGACGATCCGCCATAAACCAATAGTATTTGTCTCTCATCGCCTGCCATTCAGGCGTATTCGGCTTCAAATCAAAGCCTTTTTCAATTCCAGACGGCCAAACGGCCACGGCGCTTTTGAAGGTCGGCGTCACAGGTAATTCAAAATCATAGACTTCCACCGACAGTGGAATTTCCATTTTGTAACCGTTTTTATCTGTGACCGTCACCGTTCCTGTATATTTTCCGGGCTTGCAACCAGCCTTCGTTTCTGCCTGCACCCAAATGGATTGCGTCGCTTCCACCGGTACATCAATGGCGCCTTGAAGCGGTGGCAAGGCATCCGCATACAGACCGGGCTTGAGCTTTAATTTCGGATCGCACGTCGCCTTGCGGACCATTGTATAACAGACTTGCAACAGCCGCAACTCCAAATTTTCCGCCACTGCGCCATCGGCATTCTTCAATTCTGAAATAGAAACGTTAAGTCCTTGAATTGGAGCCTTATCCGCATAAATCACAATCTGCTTCGCCTCTGTTTCACGGATGGCCAGCGATATTGACAGCGACGGCTTCGCTTCATTTTCTTTCGGCGGCGCATAGCGGCGGTATTTGTTTATCACACTGTCCGTCCACAAGATGATGTTTCCTTTCTCGTCAGGCTGACGAAGCACAACTTCCTGATTATCCGTCGCGTCCGACCGCTGATGCCATTCATCAGCCGCCGTCAGTTGGTAAAAAGCACGTCCCCAATCCTTCGGAATATCCTTGTCCTCATACTCTCCGCCTGTCAGATTTCCGACATAAGTATTTGCCTCCGTGTTATCAGGATACCGTGAACGGGCGATATAGTAACGCATGCCTTCCACGGGCGTCCATGAAAGCTTCACCGACTTCGCCTGCGGATTGTATTCACAGTGGAAATTGTCAGGCTTGGCTGGCTGCGGTTTCGGCAAACCAAAACGAACGTCGTCAATCCATCCTTCACCTTCTGTGTCTTTACCAAAAAGTTCAAAGCGGACTTGAAACTTTTTGGTGTCTTTTGTTGTCTTGAAGCGAATGGAAATCGGAACCCATTCAACACTCCGCACAATGGCACTAGGCGAACACTTCAGCCATTTATCTTTTTCACCGTATTCATAGCCGAACAGGCTGCCCTGCCCTTTTGCCATCGCCGTCAACAGATATTCCGTCTCCGGTTCTACGGGCAGATATCCTTGGCACAACGCCGCCACATGGCTCTGGCCGTCTTTGATTTTCGTGATGTATCCACAGGCTTGGCCACTGTATGGCGCATCTGACGTCACGCCAGCCTTTGAACCACCCGTGCAGTGTTTATCCCAATGCGCGGGCATTCCGTTTTCTCCCTTCTCCTCAAAGCTTGTGTTCTGCAACATGTTCTGTCCGAACACCATTAGCGGTAACAGACACCATAGCAAACTTTTTTTCATAATACTGGCTCCTTTTTTGTAGCGACGGCGAGACGCCTTCGTTACTTCTTTTGTAGCGACGGCGTCCCCGCCGTCGGGTGCAGCGACGGCGTCCCCGCCGTCGGGTGAAGGCGGGACGCCTTCGTTACTTTACAAATCAATGGTATAGCCCGGCGGGATGCGGCCCGCCTCTTCGTCATGGCGCATGACATGGTCCAGCCGCCCCGCGTAATGCGTGTTGTTTTTTCCACCGGTCTGCTTTTCAGCGGAGGCAGGATGCGGATCCATGAGCACTTCGCTTGCGCGATAGGCGTCCAATCTGGCCTTCAGCGATTTCACATGTTCCGTATCTTTAAGCTCTTCGTATTTGTCACGATCGTCTGGGAACGTGTCGAAGAAGTAATAGCGGTCATCTGGCGCGTTATAGACCAGCTTGCCCGCGCCCGTCTCCGTACCGTCGCAGACCATGTAGGCGCCTTTCTTACGCGTCGCGTACTGTGAGAAAACCACGTCATGTTTCTGGTTTCCAAACATGTCCAGACCGTCGAATTCGGCAGAATCATAGGGGATGCCCGCATACGACAGCAACGTCGGCGCGATATCGACAAGCGACACCAAGTCCTTGCAATGATGAGGCTTGTCACCTGGCCGACGAATCATCAACGGAATATGGGCGGCGGCATCGACCATTGTCCGCTTGCCCATGCAATTGTAGTCGCCGAGCAGTTCGCCGTGATCCGTCGAGAAGATGATCATCGTGTCGTCGTACATGCCTTTCTCCTTCAATTTGGCGATAATACGACCGATCTGATAATCTACGAAGGAGACGCACGCGTAGTAGTAGTTCTTCAGCAGAATGATCTGGCGTTCGGAAACGCCCATGTTGTCCAGTTTGAAACGGCCGTGGACCAATTCCGCAAAGTCCTCTATATGCTCGGGAACATACGGCAACGACAAGTCATCGCGATATAATTTGTTCCACGGCGCGGGCGGGCAGAACGGCGGATGCGGATGGATGAACGACGACATCAAAAAGACAGGCTTTGACGGATCAACGCTGTCCAAATAGTCCAGACTTCTGTCTGCAACCCATTGCGTTGGATGCGCTTCCGGCGGAAGCGGCGAAACTTGCGGCACGTAGTACATCTCCGTGCGGACGCCATTGTAGTCAAAGACGTACGGATAATTCTTCATGATGAACTGCGTGTAATCGTCCTGCGGGGCGGACAGTTCCTCCTGCGTGTAGCGCTTCGAGAAACCAATGGAGCCATAATAATCCGTCACATGGTGCATTTTGCCGACGCAGCAGGACTGGTAACCCGCCTTCGTCAAAGCATCATAGACGCCTTTTCCTGTATAGGCTAAGTTCTTGTTATTGTTTGTACAACCAGTCCGTGCGGGATACTGGCCAGACAGCATGGACATGCGGGCCGGAACGCAGACAGGCGACGGCGTCACGGCGCAGTCGAACACTGTCGATTCCCGCGCCAACGCGTCAAACGACGGCGTCTGGATATCGGCGTTGCCCAATTCATGAATCGTATCGCGCCGTTGCTGATCCGTGAACAGGAAGAGGATATGTTTCGGCATGATGCTCCTTTCTATTATTATTTTTATTTTGTAATGGCCTTTTCCAATTGATCCGTTGTGAGCTTCGGATGGTAGAAATCCTTCCGTGCGCAACCAGCCCGTCCGCCGCCTGCACAAGCACATGCGCATGCGCATGCGCACGCACAACCACCGCCGCCATGACTGTGGTATCCACGTAAAATACGGCTCCTTTCTCTTTCCTCCGGAGTCGCCCAATGAAGGCCGCCTTTCGGCGGCGGATTATACTTCTTGCCGTGCGGTCCGAGGCCAAACACAGGCCTCATAAAATACATGATCGGCTTGTCCAAAGCACGAGCCTTCGGAACGAAACCGCGTGCGTAATAATATGGATCTTCGCGCTTTGTGTATCGTATCGAGCCACCGACCACTTGAACAAGTAAAATGAAAGAGATTAATATGACGGGTAGCCAGTCAAGAAAATTATCGAGAGTCCATCTGCTTCTCTTTCTCGCCACATCCGCGTTTTCCTGCACGTTGATGGTTGGGAAACGCGATTTGTCGTATTTCACCGTGATGGACGCCCTACGGCCTTTGGGCAACGATGTTTTCATAACGTAGTATCGGCCTTCCTGCATCTCAACCGAGCACTGCTTCACGCCATCTGCCTTCCAACGGACAATCAACGACTTCACGTCGATGTCGTCAAACCAGCCCGGCGTGAAATCATATAACACCGTAGCATTGCTTTCATTATATTGGAACATGTACCGTTGATGGAAGGAATATTCGAATGTGACCGTTTCGCCAGCCTTATAAGCCCTGTCCAAATCCAGGCGGATATACTGTCCGTTTTCTTCGTAGTACCTTGCCTTGCGGATGTTGCCGCTAAGCGGATTAATCGTGTCCAGATGGCCGTTCGGCACGCCGACCTTCACCCACGTCAACGGCCCTTCAGTAGTCGAATCCAACACTTTCCACGAAATCTTGTAGCGCATGTCCAACGTCGCGTCTTCACGCGGTTCAACACAGATTTCATATGACTGGATTTCGTCCAATGCCTTGCCTGCGAACGCCACGGCGCAAAATGCAATCATCGCAATCAGCAGAATCTTTTTCATGACCGCGCCTCCTTGCTCAACGGGCAGCTCTTCGCCGCGACAACGGTCTCCCGCCGTCGCGCCACGCAACGCTCTGAATCCCATAAGTCACTGAATTCACGCTCCAACAGGTTGCCTAGCCCGTCTTCATGCAACCATGACTGGCAGGGAATCAGCTGCCCGTTCGGAGCCACCGCCATATTGGACAGACATGCTCCACATGACGGCACGACCATCTTCATCCGCAACAATTCATGCTCTTCTATCCAGCCAGGCGACGTGAACGACAGCTCCAATTCATGCTCTGTGCAATATTGCCACGCCTTCTGGACGACGGTTGTAATTTCCTCCTGGCTCAACCGTGTGACGGATGACGGCCCGCGCAACGCGTTTCCGCTCGGTATCAGCCCCGAGCAGGAGAAATAATGCACGCCAAGCCGTTTCAAAAAATGCAATGTCTCCGCATAGTCTTGATTGACAGAGCATAACGGCGTGTTGACGCTGACATCCAGCCCCGCCTCCAAGGCGTTGCGGATGCCATCCACCGTCGCGTCGAAATGGTCGCCGCCGACCAATTTATTGTGAATCTCCTTGTCACTGGAATAGAATGTCACTTGCACGCTATCCAGCGATGCCGCATAGAGATTTTTGCATAATTCTTTACTTAATAGGATGCCGTTGGTGTTCAGCCGTGTCACGAACCAACGAGCGTGATCGACCAGTTCGACCAAATCCTTGCGCATCGTCGGTTCGCCTCCCGTAAACGTGACGGACGGCACACCAGCCTTCTTCAGCTTGTCGATGATGGTTATCCAATCCTTCGTCGGCAATTCGACGGCGCTCGCCAGCCGTTCGCCGCAAGCGTAGCAATGCAGGCAATGCTGGTTGCAATTCCAGATATGGTCTTTTTCCATGGCTGAAACGAGCAGATCGACACGGTGCGGCGCCTTCATGCAGTCTGAATATTCAGCCAGCGTCAGATGGCCGATCTCCGTGGGCGGCTCTTCGCCATAAGCCACTGCCTTCAAGGTATTGACGATATCCAGCAAGTCCGAACGGATGTCTGTTTCTTTCGCTTTTTTGAATAGCTTCTGGACGTTTTCAACGACTTCATTGACCAGCCGGATGACATCTGCATCCGTCAGACTCTGTCCATTCGTCTTGTTGAGGCATTCAATGAATTCCTTCAGAAGAATGGCCCATGACGTCTGAATGGGAAGCACATGGTAGCCGTTCAGAATGACAGACCATGGCATGCCGAACTCTGCCTTCCGTGGCGGCACAAGATGAATCCGCACGCATCCGAACTTATTCGGATCCAACGTCGTATGATATACTTCATTGCACTCTTTCAGATATTTGTCCAAAGCCGACATGGCGTCTGTCCTTTATTCATGCTGAATCTGTAATCGTTTCTTTACTCTATTACTATATTAACATTAGACCTCCGTTCAACCTTTTTTGGTTTTGACCAGCAGGAAATCAGGCTTGTGAAGCAAATCGTCATATTCCGGATGCATTTGCAGAAAATCCGCCGTGGGGATGGGCTCCACAATCTTTTCGATTGTGAAATCATTGTTAATCAACGTATTGATAATTGTAGAAAACATCCTGTGGTATTTTTTCACATGGTCAACGATCCATGTTGATTCCCATTCCTTTTCAACGCCATAATTCGCAATATTGGCGTGCAACTTCCGTCCGTTTTCATCTCGTGTCCAACGATCTCCGCTTGAAAACGACGTGTTCATCGGATGAACCTGCGAGAAAACAAACACGCCGCCATCGTTCAACAGTTCATGGACACCATGCACCACTGTTTGATAATCTTCTACATAGTGTATGGCCAACGAACTAACCACTACGTCAAATTTCTCTTTGATGCATGAAATCTCTTCCATTGGCATATGGAGATAGGTGATTTTCGGATGGTTGTTTTTCGTTTTCGCCACCGCCAACATCTTTTCGGAAATATCTATGCCAACGACTTTTGCGGCTCCTTTTCGGACATACTCCATGCAGTGTTCACCGAAACCGCAGCCTAAATCAATGACGGATAATCCAGTCAACGACGGCAGCAGTGAAAACAACGCCGGCTTCACGAACAGTTCGTTCGCATTGTCCTTTCTTTCATGGATTTTGCTGTATCCATCAAAGAAAATTTCGTTGTCAAAGATGTTTTGCATAGATTTCTTCAGGCCTTTATGAGGCTTTCGAGCGTTTCATACAATGCATCAGGCTCCACCGGCTTGCTTAGATGGGCGTTCAGGCCAGCCTGCATGCTCCGCTGGACGTCTTCGTCGAACGCATTCGCCGTCAAGGCGATGATCGGAATCTCCTTTGAATCGGCACGATTCATCGCACGGATGGTTCTTGTTGCGGTCAGACCGTCCATTTCCGGCATGCGCATATCCATCAGAATAGCGTCATAATATCCTTCCGGATGGGACTCGAACATCTCCACGGCAATCTTTCCATTTTTGGCAAGATCCACTTCCATCTCACGTGTTTCCAAAACCATGACCATGATTTCCGCGTTGATTTCGACATCCTCCGCCAGAAGAATCCTGCGTCCTTTCAAATCCGCCTTTTGAACGTTGTTTTTGGACATACTTCTCTTTTTCTTCAGAGCACCTTGCAACTCCTCCATGAAAGCAGATGCGAACAGCGGTTTGGCAAGAAAACTATCGATACCAGCCTTAAGCGCATCCTCCAATACGTCGTCCCATCGATACGCCGTCAGAATGATGATGGCCGAATCATTTCCGACAATGGCGCGTATCTGACGCGCCGTCTCCACCCCGTCTATTTCCGGCATCTTCCAATCGACCAAAATCAGATTATACGGCAACCGTCTGGCTTGACGCAGTTTAACCATTTCAATCGCTTCTTTGCCGGAATTAACGAAATCAGACGCGATGCCTATGTTTTCGAGCACCAGTTTCGCATGCTGGCCAGCGATTTCATCGTCATCCACAATCAGCACGCTCATCTCCTGCGGATTGATTTTGATGTCTTCGTCTTCTGTCTTGGACAGCTTGGAATTCATCAACGTCACCGTAACGATAAATGTCGTCCCTTTGCCTTTTTCGCTTTCGACCTGAATATTGCCGTTCATCAGCTCAACGATGTTTTTCGTTATCGCCAAGCCCAGTCCGGAACTACCGTATTTATTTGTCGTGGAGGAATCTTCCTGCGCAAATGCATCAAAGATATGCGGCAGGAAATCCTTGCTCATTCCAATGCCGGTATCCTTGATCATAAAACGCAGCGTCGATTTATCGTCTAGACACGCGATACGTTCGACTTCCACATCCACCTTCCCGCCAGACGGGGTGAATTTAACGGCATTGCCCAGAATATTGATCAGGACTTGGCGCAATTTCATGTTGTCGCCAATGTAGTAGTCATCGATATGTCCGTTGATATGGCATTGGTAGTCCACGCCCTTCTCCTGGCTTTGGCCGCTGAAAAGCGTGTTGATGTTCTTAATTAAATCAGAAAACGAAAACTCTTCGTTCTTCAACGTCATTCTTCCGGATTCGATGCGGGACATGTCCAGAATGTCGTTGATCAGATCCAGAAGATGATGGGCGCTGTCGCGAATCTTGGTCAAATAGTCTTTGATTTTCGGCGTCGCCTCCGGATCGTTCAAAGCGATATTGTCCAATCCGATGATGGCGTTCATGGGCGTTCTGATTTCGTGGGACATGTTGGAAAGGAAAATCGTCTTGGCCTTGTTGGCCTCCTCGGCGGCTGTCAATGCGTCACTCAACGCATGGCTTTGCTGGATGAGCTTCTCCTGCAAGACGATACGCTCGCCAAGCTCCGCCTGCTTCCCTCTCAATTCCGCTTCCGACGTCTCCTTCGCCAGAAGCAAACGCGTGTTCTCCTTGTTCTGTCCCATGATATACATAAAAATGCCGAGAAGAACCAAGGCGTTCAGTATCGACAGCATGGCGCTGTCCCGTATGAGTTTTTTATTGACGCCTATGATTTTGTCACGGATGACATTTTCCTGAATCAGATAGGTCAGCATCCAGTCCGTGCCTGCAATCGGTATATAGCATAGCGTCTCCTCCTGCCCTTCATACGTGAAGGAAACAACACCGTTCTCCCTCTCCGTGAAATCCTGCATCATTTTCTCAAGGGAATAGCCTTTGTCGAATTCAGCATGGTTCATCGCCTCGAACAGATTGTATTCGGTTGCATTTCCGCCAAGCACAAGATTGCTCAAGGCATATCCTTCCGCTGAATAGATGTTGTTGAACGTCACATTTTCATCCTGCGACGTCATGGACACGCCGGCTAGCATTTCATGCATGTCCATTTCCATGAAGCAAGTGGTAAATCTCTCCCCATTAAATGGAATATCCACCGGCACGGCGATGACCGCCTTCCTGTCTTCATTCTTCACATTTTTGATGGAGATTTCTGGCCCGCTGATGGTCTTATGGTTGAATTCATACTTGTCGATGTCCGTCTGCATGCCTAACGACGTGTAAATCAACCCCTTGGTATCGACAAAGGCGAATTTCTCCAGCTTGAAAAGCTTTTTCATTCTCGTCTGGAAGGCCTGCAGATGCTCAAGATTCTTCAAATCATCCTCTTCCATCAGATTTGTCGCGACCTTGATGGTCGCGATGTTGTTGTTCAACGTGTCTTCGACAACCTGTTTACGCCTTCCGGCCAGTTCGTTCAAATACAGCAGACTGACGGAACGAACAGCTTTCACCGTGCTTTGCGACGCGCTCCGCCCCATCCAGATCATGCCGATGATCAGAATCACCGCCACAATCAATCCACCCGTTATGGCGACTAACAAGGTGCTGTTTTTTCCAAGCGTCATATCTACATCTCCTTCGCAGAAAAAGGAATCGTTGCTGCGTCACAATCCATAAAGGATGCATTTGGACTGTTGTTTTCCTACTGCTTGCCCAATATAGCCTTTCTTTTATATTTTTCCTGTCAAACAATTCATCTAATTTGTCTTTCTCACCCTGACCAGCAGGAAATCCGGCTTGTGAAGCAAATCATCTTGTTCAGGATGCTCTTCCAACATCTTTTCCGATGGAATGGGTTCAATGATTTTCTCTATGGCGAACCCGCCGTCTATCAATGTGTTAATGACAGTGGAAAATGTCCGGTGGTATCGTTTCACATGATCGACGAACCATGTGCTTTCCCATTCCTTTTCGACACCGTAATTCGAAATATTCGCATACAGCTTCCGCCCGTTTTCATCCCGCGTCCATCTGTCGCCATTCGAAAAGCATGTATTCATGGGATGTTCCTGTGAAAAAATGAACAACCCGTTGTCGTTCAACAACTCATGGACATCATGGACAAGCGTTTTGTAATCCTCCACATATTGCAAGGCAAGCGAACTGGTTACCACGTCGAATTTCTCCTGAATGACGGAAATCTCCTCCATGGGCATATGGAGATAGGTGATTTTCGGATGGCTGTTCTCCGCTTTCGCAACCGCCAGCATTTTTTCGGAAATATCGATACCTACGACTCTTGCGGCACCGCAATGGACATAATGCATGCCATGTTCTCCATAGCCGCAGCCAAGATCAAGGATTGTTTTGCCTTCCAGCGGCGGCATTAGTGAATACAATGCAGGCATCTCGAACAATATGTTTGCGTTGTTCTTGTTTTCACGGATTTTGGCATATCCGTTGAAGAAAATTTCATTGTCGTATATGTTCTGCTTGGCCATGTTTTTTCAAAATCATTTTACAGGTTTTTGTGAACGCATCGCAAGAAACGTCGGAATATGCAGTTCATGCAGACGGCCCTGCCCGTTGGTGTCTTCATACAATTCCTTCAAGATGAAACCCGCCTCCAGTTGGCCGCCGATTTGTTCCTCCAGTGAATGTGAAAATTCCACGCCTGACTGGCTTTGTTGCACTTGCGCCATCTGATCCGGATTCTTCAAAGGATTGAACGGCAATGAGTTGACAATCTTCGTCTCATCATCGTCAACCATGAAATTGATAAAATAATCCGTTCCCGCAAGCAACCATCCGCCTGGCTTCAAAATACGGAAACATTCTTTCCAAATCGGTTTAACCTCCTCCACATAGCAATTGGATACAGGGTGGAAGATCAAATCGAATTTGCCATCGTCGAACGGCAACCGCTTCGTCATGTCGCCGCGGATAATGCGAATCGAATACTTTTCTCTTTCCGCCACCATCTTTTCACTTTCTAGCTGCTTCTTGGAATAGTCCAAAACGGTGCAATCCGCTCCAAGCGCGGCGAATATCGGCATCTGCTGTCCGCCGCCGCTGGCCAAGCCGAGCACTTTCTTCCCGCGAAGATCTCCAAACCATTCATGCGGAACGGGTTTTGTCGGCGTCAAGACAACTTGCCAATCGCCTTGAGTTGCTTTCACAAACGTTTCATGGCTGATTGGCCTGCCCCATTCCCAACCATTTTCGACCCATCTGTCGATGGTTTCCGCATTGATGTCCTGATAATCCATCTTCTTCACCGCAAAGATTTCAATCGTTTTTCAAGCAACGAAGCAAAACAAAACGGGGCGCCTTTTCGAAAAGACGCCCCGTTTATCTATATCACGTTAGTGCAACATGTTCTGACCGCCGGTCACAGGGATGGCCTGACCCGTTTCATAATCCTGCTCAACGCAGTAGATAATGGCTTTGGCGACATCCGCCGGGAAGCAGCCACGGCGCATCGGAACTTTGTCCATATAGTATTTTCGGACATCCTCGACGCTCTTGGCGCCCGGAACCTTGCCCGCTTTCCAATACTGCACAAACAATCCTTTGACAGGATCGCTCCACAACGGACCGTCCAGATAATTGCCCGGGCAGACGCTGTTGACTTTGATGCAATCCGCAACCAATTCCTTCGCAAAGCTTTGCGTCAGTCCAATGGAACCAAACTTGGAACCCGCATACGCGCCGTTCTTATTGCTGCCTTCCAAACCGGACTTGGAATTGACCTGCACGATATCCGTCCAACGGCCTTTGCCATCGACAATCTGCTTCGACATCAGCCGCGCGGCATGTTTGCAGCAGAGGAAATAGCCCGTATAATTGATGTTTGTGACGAAATTCCAATCCTTTAACGTCAATTCCATGACGGAGCCGGAACGGACGACGCCCGCGTTGGAGACAAACAGGTCGATGCCGCCGACTTCGCGTGCGATCGTGTTGACCATGGCTTCGACGGATTCTTCGTCGGAAACATTCACGCCGACGGCGAACGCGCGTTTCGCGCCGTATTTCTTGCACAATTCATCAGCTGTCGCCTGCGCACCTTCGAGATTGAGATCCGCCACGACGATGACGCCGCCGTTTTCCGCCAGATATTCCGCGATACCAAGGCCGAAACCTTGTGCGCCACCGGTCACGACGCAGATACGGTTCTGCAACCGGCCACCGGCCGCGCCTTTGAGACTGACGCTACGGCGGTAGGATTCGACTTCCCAGTTTTCAATGAATTTATATTGTTTTTCCGTCAGAAAGTTCGGGCCGCCGAAAGCGTCCGTCAGTTTCTGGCAGAGAAGCGCATTCTCCAACGCGATGGCCACGGCATCCGCATCCTTCGGCGTGTCTCCCGTGACGAACAGCGCTTTGTCCTTGACGCACACGACTTTAGGAGCATAGCCGTATTTCGTTTTGAAGGCTTCGATGCTGGCGGCTGAACCGTCGCCGACATAGGCGAACGATTTGGCGTAAACGACATGGTCGGGCGTCAACGGGCCGCCATACGGCAAAGCGTTGCCGACGCAATGGACGACGGGGCGAACGCCTTCGTCGTTGGACAGCAACTGGCGGAGAACAGGAGCGGTTTCGAAGATATCTTCATCCTTGGCATCCGGCAACTTAGGTGAGGTAATGGAAATCTTGGCCTTCTTGTATTCGGCCTTCAACTTGTCCATTATATCCTTGTACAGAGCGTCTATTTCCTCCGGCGTGTCGGCGGAGACAAACACGCCATGGTTCTGCAGGAAGAAGACTTTCGGCTGCTTGCCGGTCTTCGCCTTCACGGCGTCCAGCTGTTTCTTCACAAAGAACGAAAGCGTGCAGCCCGGATCGGTATATTCAATCCACAAGGCTTTTGGAAACAGCTTCTTGCAGATTTTCTTCCCGTCTTTGGCGCAGGTCATGCCGTTGACAAGAGCAGGATGGAGATGGACGACATACGTGTAGTCGATGACACCATGCAACGGCGTCTCGACGGACGGGCGGCCTGCCCCCAACGGACGAACGGAGGATTCCAAAATGGATTTCGCCGTGGCTTCGCGCTCGTTGACGTCCTGCGGCATTTCCGTTGTGAACAGGCAGCTCAATGCTTCGCGATCGATGCAGAGGAACTGCTCTGGCTGAATGGTCGCCAATGCGACACCGCTGGGCTTGATGTAAAGCTGTTTCTCATTCTTCACGGATGTGTTGCCGCCGCCAAGAAAAACATAGCTCGGATCCGAGCCGTATTTCTGAGACAAGGCTGCGATGTTCTTCAGTTTTTCTTCCATGATGCTTCCTTCATTTGTTTTGCCCGTAAATGGCATTCGGGTCATATATGAACAATGGAATCAACGTATTATAAGCTAAAGACCGCGCCGGGAATATGTTGGCAAATCCAGATTCTCCCCGTTGTATTTTGTTGGCTCATTCTTACTGAAAATGCCTAAGTTGACCTCTTTGAAATCGAACACCATCTGGCCGTCGGATCTTTTCAATTTCCGTCCGCCTTTTTTGCGCGGAAGTTCCGGATTCGGCTTCTCCCCTTCCGTTACCGTTTCCAGTTGCTCGACTGGTTCCACAGATTCCGTTGACCGCAGAAGCGCCGCAATGCGTATGCCTTCCTTCAACGAGTTGTCAACGCTGATGCAGGGCTCCAGATGAATGCTCTCATCGAAAACCTCCTTGATCTTCCTCAACGCCCGCTGAGCCTGGTCGATGGACACCTGCGGAGCGACGCAGAGGATGACCAATGCCGCATCTAGTGCGAACGCCTCTCTGGCGCTTTTCAGGAACGGTGATTGCATGAAGCTGTCAATCGCCTCTTCCACCGCATTCGGCCCTTTTCCACGCCCAAATCCCACAGAGCAAATGGAATTCTTCTGTTTGACAAGCCATTCCAGACGGGAAGCGTTCGTGTCGGAAACATTCTCCGATGCGAATGGCCGAGCCACCCCGGCCACCGCTTCTGCAAACCATTTCGTTGCGTTTTCATAGGCCGTCTTCACGTCCAACTCGCCGGAAATGGTTTGGAAAAGCGTATCATCCGGAATGACGACGCTGGCATTCGCCAGCCCTTTCAGCATCTCCAACGTGTCTTCCGCTGCCTTCGCTTCCATGGCACCAATCAACCGCTTGCTCGGCATCTGCGTAAATATGACAAATGGAACGTTCATTTCCGAAGTGACCTGCGCCATTTTTTTGACTGCGTTGATTTCATGCTCGCCACCCAGCTTGACCAGAATGAAGACATAGCTGATGCCTTGCAGGCATCGTCTATAGTCTTCGCGCCATTCGACGTCCAGATCAATACGCTCCGCTTTTGCGAATTTGAAGGCGTAAAGCGCAACACGCTTGTCTGCCAGCACGGGCCGGAGCCCCGGTATGTTGTAGTCTTTCGCGATCGTGACGACGGCTTTGCAACCGCCTTCACCAACACCGACTACCAGCATGTTTGCCTGTTCGTAACTATTTTCAAATTCCTGATCGATATCGTAATCCATATTTTTTCCCTCCCTATTAGGAACTGCATCGCGTATGCGATATGTTACCAATTCAATAACTCAATGATAAAATTCTTCACCTTTCCAGCGGTATCCTGCGGATGATTCTGCTCTTCAATATCATAGATATGTTTTCCAAATCTGGCGAGCCCCAATGGCACGAGCGCGGCCGGTGAATTCACAACATCCTCCCGTCCTTCGACATCATATGTTCGCGCAATGGTCACTGGACGTTTGAAGACCTCGCTTGCAAGCTCCATCATTTTCGGTATCCGCGCACCACCGCCACATATCATGACGCCTCCTGTTGCCCATTGCCAAGCGTCTTCTTCTTTGATTTTATTGTTAATGTTATTGAAAAGTTCATGAAAACGAAGATATACAACCTGTTCCACCCTGTCCACAGAAATGTTTTTCGTCGAGCCGTTGATGTCCTTTTTCACCGCGATATAACGACTGCGGCCATCATCCTTCGGTATGACAGAACAATGAAGGTTTTCAAAGTCGCGAAGAATCTTGCGCGTCGTATCGATATGAAGGCTGAAGTCAATGGCAAGATCATTCGCCGCATGGTCGCAGCCGACAGTGATCTGCCCCATTGTGAAAATGCCTCGTCCCGTGTAGAGTACATATGACGTGACGCCCGCCCCGATGTCGATAAGCAGGAAACCTTCTGACGGCGTTTCGTCGTCCTGCTGCTGGAAAGCCGCGAACGGCAACGCCCTAGGCGTATAGGCGATTGCATTTGGAGGTCCTTCAATAAGATCAGCGACCATAGACGCATATTCCTCCAGATATTGCCGCTCGAAGACAATGGACTCTTTCTGGACTTGGAGATACGTCGAATATCTGCCGATGGGAGGCGAAAGAAGAATTTCGTCTTTGTTAAGACGGTAGAAACGCGTATATCCGTTGTCCACGACCTGCGAATCGTCTTTCGGCGTATAGATTGCCTGCTTTAACGCGGTATCAATATGCTCCTTCGTGATCTGCATGCTTCCCGTTTCGAACGTGACTGTGCCATCAGTTGAGACAAGACTGACAAAACGTCCGCCGACTGAAAGCGTCACAAATGTCTCCGAAATGGAAATTTGCGCTTCCGTTTCCGCCTGTTTCACAGCACGCGCGAGCTGCTGGCAGACAAATTCGCGATCTTTTACCTCCCCCTTGATTACTTTGATGGACGGCGACTCCCCCCATCCCAGAAGCTTGATGTGGTAGTCGTCCGCCACAGAACAGATGGCGACTTTGATGGTCGCCGTGCCAATTTCAATTCCTGTGTAGATTACCTGTGAATGACTCGACATGTTTGGATTTTCCTCCCCTTGCTTTTTGGACGAAACGACAGCAGACACACGTCTGCTTTCCCGTTTTTCTAAAACTTAACATCTCAGATGAATATTTTCAAGATTTCATTCCTATGTTGTCGCAAAAAATGCATTATAGTATAGGTTTTACCATGAATGGGCAACAGACAACAGGGTGAAGAACATGAAAAGCGCGTTTGAGTTGGCAATGGAGCGGCTGGGTGGCGGAAGCCGACAGTACACGGAGGAACAAAAGGCACAGTTCAATGAAATCGACCGCGAATTTGACGCCCGGCTTGCGCAGTTAAAGCTGCAAGCCCAGTCGGACAGGCTGAAGGTCGCGGACGATGCGGAAAAACTGAAACAGTTTGAAGACCAGCTGGCGGCTGACATCCGTCGGCTGGAAGAGAAGCGTGAAGACAAAAAAGAGTCTTTGCGGCGAGAGTTTTCAAAATAGAGGCGACGGAGGCGCGGGAGACGGAAAATGTTTGTAGATAGAGCGAAAATACATGTGGCGGCAGGAAACGGTGGATCTGGTTCCGCCAGTTTCCGCCGTGAGAAATTCGTGCCGCTCGGCGGTCCGGATGGCGGCGACGGCGGCAACGGCGGCTCCGTCATCATCCAGGCCGTCACGGGCGAGCAAAGCCTTGTGGCGTTGCGCTACCAACCCACGTGGAAAGCGCAGCACGGAGGAAATGGACGCGGGCGCAAGATGCACGGCGTCAACGGTGAAGACTGTATCATCAAGGTCCCCATCGGTACGTTGGTTTTCGATGCCGCAACGGGCGATCTGCTTTCCGACCTAAATGAAGCGGACGCGACGTTCATGGTGGCCAAAGGTGGCAAAGGCGGGCTTGGCAACACGCACTTCGTGACTTCCGTCAACCGCGCTCCGAAAAAATTCCAGCCTGGTACGGAAGGAGAGGAGAAAGATTTGGAGCTGGAGCTGAAAACCGTTGCGGATGTAGGACTTGTCGGTTATCCCAATGCCGGCAAGTCAACGTTGCTTCGTGCGCTTTCGGCCGCCCGCCCGAAGACCGCCCCCTACCCATTCACGACACTCCACCCCAGTGTGGGCATCATCGACATGGAGGATTTCTACCGCTTCAGCGTGGCGGACATCCCCGGTCTGATTGACGGCGCATCCGAAAACGTCGGTCTCGGCCATGCCTTCCTGCGACACATCGAACGTTGCCGCTTGTTCTGCTTTGTGCTGGATATGGCGGGCGTTGACGGACGTGATCCGCTGGCGGATTTGGCCTCCTTGCGGGAGGAGCTGAAAAAATACGAGCCAGGTCTCGAAAAACGGCCTTTCGTGTTGGTAGCCAACAAGATGGATCTGGAAGGTTCGGAGGCGAATCTCGAACGGCTGAAGGAAGCGGAACCGAATTCGACGATCATTCCCGTCTGCGCGGAACTGGCGGAGAACACGGACAAACTTATCCGCTGCCTGCGTTCCTGTCTGGAGACGTTACCTCCGATGGACGCGGAGGATTTGAACAGAATTCTCGCCAAACGGCGGGTTTTCCTGAACGACAAGACGCAGGAGCGCCCGAAGGATGACGACGGTTGGGATTACTGAAACCATAACCATTTATCAATCAAGCATATCGAAAAGGAGACATCATGAAAATTCTTGTTGCTGGCGGCGCAGGCTATATCGGCAGTTGCACGACCGAATATCTTCTCGAACGCGGTCATGAAATCTGTGTCTTTGACGCTTTGCTGAACGGACATCGCCAAGCGGTTGATCCGCGCGCGAAATTCGTGAAGGGAAATCTCGAAGACTACGCGGCCATCGAAAACACCATCAAGGAGTTTCAGCCGGAAGGCGTCATCCATTTCGCGGCGTTCATCGAAGTCGGCGAATCCATGAAGCTGCCGGGCAAGTATTTCCGCAACAACGTCGCCAATGCCATCAATCTCGCGCAGGCGTGTGCCATGAACGGCGTCCGCAAAATCGTGTTCTCCAGCACGGCGGCGACTTATGGCATGCCGAAGAACGTCCCCATCAAGGAGACGGAACCGACCATTCCCATCAACCCCTACGGTGAGTCCAAGTTGATGTTTGAGAAGATCTTGCGTTGGTATCACGACCTGCACGGCCTCCAATACACGGCTCTCCGTTATTTCAACGCCGCAGGAGCGACGCCCGTCCACGGCGAAGACCATCATCCGGAAACACATCTGATTCCGCTCGTCATGCAGGCCGCTGAAGGTAAACGTCCGAAAATCAGCGTCTTCGGAACGGATTATGATACGCCGGACGGCACTTGCATCCGCGACTACATCCACGTTCTCGATTTGGCGCAGGCTCATCTTCTGGCGTTGGAAAATCAAGATTCCGGCGCTTTCAATCTCGGCACGGGACAGGGCCATTCCGTCAAATCCATCATTGACACCGTCAAGAAAGTGACAGGTCTTGATTTCCCAGTCGAATATGCGGAACGCCGCCCTGGTGATCCCGCCCGTCTAATCGCGGATTCGACGGCGGCTAAATCCGTCTTGGGTTGGAAACCGCAGTATGACGACATCAACGCCATCGTGGAATCCGCCTGGAAATGGCGCCGCTTGTATCCGAACGGATATCAAGATTAAATAGCGGCGGCGTCCCGCGTCGGCAATATGACAAAAACAAAAGGAAACTACCATGAACATGCGCCTTTGTTCCATTTTACTATGCGTGGCCAGTTTGTCGTTCGCAGGTCAGACAAAGACATTTAAATACGACGGCTTGGAAATCACCGTCTTGCAGGACAAGCCGACTTCCATGCCGAACAAAATCTTCCACGGCGCTCCGGTGGAGGAAATCAACGAAGCCGTGCCAAAGGGCACTTCACCGGCCTCTATTAACGCGTTCGTAGTTAAAACACCGCAACATACGTTTCTGATTGATACAGGCATGAACACGGATACGCTGCTCCAGAATTTCCGTAATGCCGGCCTCAAGCCAGAAGATATCGATGTCGTTCTCATCACCCACATGCACGCCGACCACATCGGCGGTCTGCTTCGTGACGGCAAGGCTACTTTCCCGAAGGCGACGCTCCATATCGCAAAGGAAGAATTCTTCTATTGGCGGCAGGCCAATCCGAATATCAAGCAGATTGCGAACGCCTATCTGAAGCGCACCGAACTGTTCATATATGGTGAAGACCTGCCGATTGTTCGCGCCGCACAGTCGGAGACAGAGAAAAATGTCGGACTGTTCCGTAATACAAAAGCCGCCAAGATCGCACAGCAGACGGACGATATATTCCAAGGGAGGGATGCCAGCGGCCACACTCCCGGCCATACCGTCTTCGAAAGCAATAAGTTGATCTTCTTCGGCGATCTTGTCCATTCGGCGGCATTGCAATTCGCCGATCCAAATATCTGTGCACAATTCGACATGGAAATGCCCAAGGCGGTGCAATCCCGCAGAAAGTTCTATGACGTGGCGGCGGAGACGAAGAAGCTCATTCTGGGGGCTCATCTCCCCTTCCCCGGTGTCGGCTATGTCCTGAAGGATGAAGGAGGCCATTACTCTTTCAAACCGTTGGAAATCAAACCTGAAGACATTATTGAAAAACAAAATAATAACGACAACTGAGTAAAAAAGGATCAAAAGACAACCATGATGACTGCTGCTGAATTGAGAAGAATGTTCATTGATTTTTTCAAGAGCCACGGCCACGCCGAAATCAAAAGCGCGCCGCTGGTTCCGGAAAACGACCCTACCTGCCTGTTCACCACGGCCGGCATGCATCCTCTCGTCCCGTTCCTGCTGGGCGAGAAGCATCCTGCCGGAAAACGGCTGACAGACGTTCAGAAGTGCTTGCGGACAGGTGATATAGATGAAGTCGGCGATCCCTTCCACATGACGTTCTTCGAAATGCTTGGCAACTGGTCTCTCGGCGACTATTTCAAGAAAGAGGCTATTGGCATGAGCTATGAATTTCTGACGAAGAAGCTCGGCTTCAAGCCTGAAAACATCAAAGTGACCTGCTTCGCCGGCGATGAAAACGCTCCGCGTGACACGGAAGCCGCCTCCATCTGGATGGAAAACGGTATTCCGGAAAAGAACATTTATTATTTAGGTAAAGAAGACAACTGGTGGGGCCCCGCCGGCCAGACTGGCCCTTGCGGCCCGGATACCGAAATGTTCGTCCCGTTGGACCGTCCAGACTGCGGCCCGAACTGCGGTCCTGCCTGTGGTTGCGGCAAATGGGTCGAAATTTGGAACGACGTTTTCATGCAGTACAATAAGACAGCGGACGGCAAGTTTGTACCGCTGGAGCATCCAAACGTCGATACCGGTATGGGCGTTGAACGCGTGACGGCCTTCATGCAGGGCGTCCGTAGCGCCTACGAGACGGAGCTGTTTGCTGGTATCTTCGCGAAAATCAAGGAGTTGAGTGGCAATCCGGAAGCGGATTTCAACAACCGTAGCGCACGTATCGTGGCGGAGCATCTCCGCGCCTCCACGTTCATCATCGGCGACGGTGTCACGCCGTCCAACGTCGATCAGGGCTATGTCCTCCGTCGTCTGATCCGCCGCGCCATCCGGGAAGCCCGCAAGCTCGGTATCACGGATGCGTTTGTTTCGAAGGTCGCGAAAGTCGTCATCGACGAATACAGCCCCTTCTATCCCGAACTGAAAGAAAAGGAAGAGTTCATCTTTGCGGAACTGAACCGCGAAGAGGAGCAGTTCGGCAAGACGCTCGAAAACGGCATCAAGGAGTTCAACAAGCTGATTGAGAAGTTCCCGCCGAACATTGAGAATAAAGTCATCAGCGGCCGCAAGGCGTTCAACCTCTATGAAACCTATGGATTCCCGCTGGAACTGACGCAGGAAATGGCTGCGGAAAAGGGCTTCAAAGTCGATGAACAGGGCTTCCAGGAGGCCTATGCGAAGCATCAGGAGCAGTCCCGCGCGGGCGCCGAGCAGAAGTTCAAAGGCGGTTTGGCCGACCATTCGGAAGCCACCGCGCAGCTCCATACGGCGACGCATATGCTGCATGCCGCCCTGCGCCGCGTGCTCGGAAACCACGTCGAACAGGCAGGTTCCAACATCACGGCGGAACGCCTCCGCTTCGACTTCACGCATCCCGACAAAGTGACGCCTGAGCAGTTGGCGGAAGTCGAAAAGATTGTGAATGAACAGATTAAGCGCAACATGGATGTTGTCTGCGAAGAGCTTCCGCTGGAGGAAGCCAAAAAGCGCGGTGCCATTGGTTTGTTCGAATCCAAATATGGCGATGTCGTCAAACTCTACACGATTGGCGACTTCTCGATGGAAATCTGCGGCGGTCCGCATGCGACAAATACCTCCCAGCTTGGCACATTCAAGATTCTGAAAGAGGAAAGCTCCAGCCGCGGCGTTCGCCGTATCAAGGCCGTTCTGATTCATTGAGTCCTGTAATCCAATCTATTCAAACAAAAGGAGAAACATCATGTCATTGCCTTTCAAGATTGATTTGAGCGGAAAAGTGGCTGTCGTCACAGGCGGCGGTGGAATCCTTTGCAGCGGCATGTCCAAAGCTATCGCGGAATGCGGCGCGAAAGTCGCCATTCTGGATTTGCGCAAAGAAGCGGCCGACAAGGTCGCCGATGAAATCAAAGCGGCTGGCGGAGTCGCCATGGGCGTCGCTTGCAACGTCTTGGACCGCGCAAGCCTCGAAGAAGCTTATGCCTTGATTAAGAAAGAGTTCGGACCGTGCGACATCCTGCTCAACGGCGCCGGCGGCAACAACCCGAAGGGCACGACGGACAATGAAGTCATGAGCAAAGCCGACTTGACCGCCACCGAAGGCAAGAATTTCTACAATCTGGATCCGACTGGCATCCAGTTCGTCTTCAATCTGAACTTCCTAGGCTCCCTCCTGCCCACGCAGGTCTTCACGAAGGACATGGCCGAAAAGAACCACGGTTGCATCATCAACATCTCCTCCATGAACGCCTTCAAGCCGTTGACGAAGATTCCCGCCTACAGCGCCGCCAAAGCCGCCGTCAGCAACTTCACGCAGTGGCTGGCCGTCCATATGGCTCCTGTCGGCATCCGCGTCAACGCCATCGCCCCCGGTTTCTTCCTGACGGATCAGAACCGCAGCCTGTTGACGACGCCCGATGGCGGTCTCACCCCGCGTTCCCATAAGATCTTGAACCACACGCCGATGAACAAGTTCGGCGAACCGAAGGATCTGATCGGCGCCCTGCTGTGGCTCCTCAGCGATGAAGCCGCT
Organism: Victivallales bacterium; assembly: GCA_017554445.1. Classification (GTDB taxonomy): domain Bacteria; phylum Verrucomicrobiota; class Lentisphaeria; order Oligosphaerales; family Oligosphaeraceae; genus UBA1407. Next base: position 33,154 of record JAFZIJ010000221.1, on the reverse strand, counting down.
GGTTTCGTCACTGGCACGGTCATTCCAATCGACGGTGGCTTCTCCGCCTATTCCGGCGTCTAATATCATCCTGTAGTATTTGGCAAGTAAAGCCAAATACCATCGTAAAATCCCCCGTTTCCAATGGATTCGGGGGATTTTTTATACCTTTCTCCAATAACTTATTCAAAAGAAAGGTCATCCACAAAGCATTCGAAGGCATGGCCTTCTGGCGGAATCTCGAAGAATATTTCCAAAACGATTTCCAGCGGTGGACCATCTTGTTGACGGTTGAGATTGCCGCCGTTGATTTCCGCTGGCGGCACTTTGGTGATGTCCCATGTGACGCGTTTCCAACCGTCCCAGTTCAGTTTCTGCATCGGGCCATAGAAGCATTCGCCATCCTTGTCCCGAACGCGCAGACGGAATGAATTGCCCTGTTTTGCACCATAAAGCATGCATGAGACACGCTGCAGCGGAGCTTCGCAGTCATGGAACTGCACCGTGAACAGTTTGAGAAAGCAGGAATAAGCCGCAGGAGCAGGCGGGAATTGTATGCTGATTTTGGCGGATTGAGCTCCTGATGCGGCCTGTTCGCGGGACAGAACCGAGCTTCCTTTGACTGTTGCGTCCATTTTGGCATTGTTCATGTAGAAGCGGGACCACGGATTGAACGTCTCGAAGTCGAATTCATGTTTGGTAGTAATAGGTTCTGTGGCTAGAAGCTCTTCTGATGGTTTTGGGATGAATGGAAGGTCAATGGGCGAAGCGAAGCCAGGCGCTTTGAGCTCTTTACGGAACAGGAGGATGGGGCTTCGGACACGGAATTTCTCGTTGAAGCGCAACGGTTGAACGCTATTGGTGGCATCCCCCAAGACGTTTCGAAAAGCATCGCCCTCCAGTTTTCGATCGCCCCAAATCGTCGGCGCTGATGAAAATGCACACGATGCCGCCGTGAGTGTTGCATCCTTTCCCACGATGTTCTGGCCGACATTGGCTATGGCGCACAACACCAGATGGATAGCGCCTTTTTCTTCAGCATCAATTCCCGTCTCTGTATTGGCGAACGTGCATTGAAAGGCGGTGACATCGGCCTTGCCTTTGACCTGCAACGACGCTCCACGACCACCGCACACCAGCACGTCTTTAAGATAGGCTCTTGCATTTTCCAGAGGATTGTCCTTCTTCAGGCCCATGTAAGTGGCTCCATTGGTGGCAAATCTCAATTGCATCTCGCCGTTGTTACGGAACATCGAATCTTCAATGGAACGCATGCCGCCATGGAAGTCACCGCCGATGGAGCGGTTGTCTTCGCTGAGCACGCCGAAGAAGGACGAACGGGAGATGGAAATGTCCTGTATGCCGAAGTCGTTGTGGTGCAGATGCGCGCCATAGAGACAGGCCTGGACATCCTCATGGATGGAAAAGCCGTCGTCACCGTTCCAGCGGGAGATCAAATTGCGGAAGATCAGCCCTCGGCAACTGCCGTGGGCATTCACGCCGTCATTGGCGAAATTTTCTGTAACAATATTGTTGACAACAACATAGTTATGATTAAGGAGAACGACTCCAGACTCTTTATAGGTACCGAAGAATTCTTTTTCGGCTGGCTTTTCTCCGGCCGCGGCCCGATAGTAGATGCCGCCTTGATTCCAGACGGCTTCGCCCTCCTTCAGATTCTGTGGCTTCGTTTTGAAATGGACTGAAATCATTTGGTCCTCTCCATTGAAGAGCCTTGGGCGTAAAGCCCCTGTCTGCAGATGGTTAGCATTGAACCACAAGCCGTCTTCAATCTGCTTCCAATTGTCGGCAGGAACTTTTTCCCTGCCGGAAAGAATGGAGCCATTGGCCTCGATTGTCACGGGTGCGGACGGCGTTCCACTACGTTGGAACACCATGGATTCATGGAAGATACAACCCGGAGCCATGATCAGCGTGTCGCCCGCCGACAGTTTGGACATGGCCTGACGAATGGTCTTGAAAGGCTTGTCTGCTGATAAGCCGTCATGACTGTCCTCCCCAATGACATTGTTGACATAATAGACGGATGCCGTGCCGTTTATTGCAAGCATCAGGATTCCGATCATATATATAATTTTCATGAATGCCTCTCATTGTCTTTCCACATGTCGGTGCATATCCACATTATATATGGTATAATCCTTTTTGCAAATGGACTGCAACCATCACCCTTTCATTTCCCATTCTTTTCCGAAGGCACTTCCATTTCATCATTCTATTTTTATATGTTTTTTGTATCTTATTATAAATCAATATGATATAAATTTTACTACCGCAAAATATTGGGATTTTTTGCGGTCTTGAAATTGTTTAAAGGTTGTTTTTTATCTCTAGCGATTTATTTTTTTGACTTTAAATTACTATAACATTTTGAATGAATTAATTAGTTTATGATTATGACATTTTAATAGGAGCGACATTTTGGACCCACGACCGGAAAAAGGAAGCCTCCCACCCGGATGGCATTATGACGAAGACACAGGCGCCATCATGCGGGATGTAATTCACCGCATGGGACGACGGTGTTTCGCATGGGACTATTGCTGTCGTGCGGCCTATCTTGTCACGATGACATTGGCTGACCGTTCACAGCCGCTCTTTGGACAGTTAATCGGCCAGAATGCCGAAACAGCCGCCATTGAACTGACGGAGTTTGGTCATGCCATTGATGCCCATATGCGCCGTATCGGTGATTTCACACCGGAAATTGAAGTGCTCGGCATTCAACTGATGCCTGAGCATCTGCATACCATATTGAGAGTAAAGCAACGTCTGAAGAAGCCGCTTGGCATTGCCTTGCGCGGCTTTAAAGGCGGTGCCTCGCAGATTTACTGGCGGCTATGTGCTTGTGCCAATCGCGTACCCCTATTTTCAGAAGGCTATGTGGATAACATCCTTGGAGATGACGAAGCTGTTGCGAAAGCATTATGCTATATCGCAGACAACCCGCGCAGGCTTTGGGAAAAACGCGCTCATCCAGAGCTGTTTAAAGTGCTTCGCGATATCAAAGTGAAACTCACGGTTTGCACCGCGAGCGCAAATTCTGTCGCGCCCGTGGTGCAAACCACGGGTCATTTCTCCGCCATTGGCAACCTCTCGCTGCTACAGGAAGCCAATATTTTTCAAGTACAATGCTCCCGTTCGTTTTTTGCATACAATCGTGCCACAGACGGCACGATTCTCAAGAATGCCCCACCTGCCATCGCCACAAAAGAATATGAAGAAAAACGGAATGGCTTTCTTGAGGCGGCTGAACATGGAGCCGTACTGCTTTCGCCATGTATCAGCCATGGTGAACGTGAAATCGCCCGCCTTGCTTTTTCAAAAGGCATGAAGGTGATCACACTTGCCAACAAAGGCTTCAATCCGCTCTACAAGCCTGGCGGCAAACTGTTCACCCCTTGCGCCAACGGTAATCTCCTTATGCTTGCTCCCGCTACATGGCCTTATATTCCAGGCGAGAAGAAAATGACACGAGAAGATGCCTGTGTCCTGAACCGCATAGGGCAATGGCTTGCAGGTGCAGGGGCGGTCGATATCCGTTATTGTGGCATTGAGCCACAGAAAATCAATGAACTCGCCCTCATGGCGATTCAGATTTCTCCTTCATAAAAAAACATCTGAAAATGTAACATTTTTGATTTTATGGGGAATATTATATCAAAAAACATGCATTTAAGACATAACAAATCAAAGAAACGGTCGGAATATGCGAACACACAGTTTTTTGTCTGGATTATTGGTCATGGGGTTGGCTGTTGTTTCTGTGACGGAGGCGGAAGGCGCGACGCCCGCGCATTTCCGCGTCCATGCGGATTCTGAAAATGGATGCTATGATGTTGGTAGCAAGGCCGTTGTCGAAGTGGGCATCGAAGAGGAAGGCCGGCGTCCGGAAGGGCCCGTCGATGCATGGGTCGATGACGGTTGGACGAATGTCCTGTGGAAACGCACCGTCGACATGTCAACGGAACCGACGTTCAAGATGGAACTGACGCGGACCACGCCTGGCTCCTTGCGCATCCATTTGAAGGCGAAGGGAATGGCTGAACGATTGGACCGCGTGATTTTCGGCGTTGACGACATCAAACCGCTCACGCCATGTCCGGATGATTTTGAAACGTATTGGAAAGGCGAACGCGCACGGCTCGAACGGGACGTGCCGATCGCCGTCGAGAAAACGCCCGCGCCGCATCTGGACACGGCCGACTACCATGCGTTCTATGTCAGCGTGGCCACGTTCGACGGCGGCCGCATCTACGCCATATTGACCGTTCCGAAAGGCGGCGGTGTTTTTCCCGTCTGCGCAACCGTGCCCGGAGCGGGGCCTGGACAAGTCGCGCCATGGAATCTCATGGCCCGCAAGGGATGGATCTCCATCACGATGCACATCCATGGCTTCCCGATCGCCAAAACGGCTGATGAACAGAAGGCGCGATACAACACATGGCTTGCCGCGTTGAAAAAGAAAAGCGGCGAACCGACCTACCAGCGCTTCGGATTCGCCGCGGGACGTGATCTGCCTATCTACCACAATACCATCCTCGGCATGGTCCGCATGCTCGACTGGCTCGCGAAGGAGCCCTATGCGGACGCCTCCCGCTTCGTCTATTTCGGCGGCAGCCAAGGCGGCGGCTATGGCCTCTATCTGACATCGATGTGGGGGCGGTTTGCAAAATCAGTGGTCTATTTTCCGAACATGTGCGACATGATGGCCTACCGCGAAGGCCGCCAGCCCGGCAGCGAGCATATCATGGACCAGACGGACGAGCATAGGCCAGCCGCCGAACAGACAGGCCCGTACTACGATGCATGCAATTTTGCGCGGCTTATCTGCACGCCCATACGCATCATGCATGGACTGTCCGACGACAACTGCCACACCGTTGGCGGAATCGCCGCCTTCAATTCAATTCCTTCAAAGGACAAGAAACTTCTGCTCATTCCAGGCCTTGGTCATCGTTGGATTAAGACGGAATTCGAGCAATGGCTGTTCGAATGACAGTAGGTAAACACATTTTTTAGGTTCACGCAAAAAAATAAAAAGGTGATGTAACAATTTTGTTTTTCTGGAGAATATTGTGTAGAGAATGAAATAGCTCATTCCAAACATCGGCCACTGCTGGCCGAAGATGGAAAGCAATGGTAGAAAAACGACATACTCAATACATAATAAACGACCGGAGAAACAACCATGACAATTTATGTAAACGGCTATAATAAACAGTTCCAGAATTTTGTGGATTTCGCTACCCAGAAGGTGCAGGCAGGAAAGGGGACGTCTATTGCCCGCTTGGACGATACGGTGGCCAATCTTGGCGAACATAAGATTACGGCTGCAAAAGGTGGTGTCGGCGGCTTTTCCGCTCTCTTCCGTACCAAGGCGAAGGAAGCCGTCAACAACGCCACGCGTGAAAACTTCAAGAAAGCGATCATCAGCTTGTTCGGCGGTGCAAGCAAGGTTCCCGATTCCGTGTTGAATGCGATGAAGCTAGAGGACTTCGGTCATGGCAAGCCGCTCACCGCCCGTCGTATCATGGTCGTGAAGCGCGCTATCGATAATGTCAAAGCACAGTTCGACACGGCTTTCCAAACTGCAAAAGCCAAGGTGAACTCTGAGTACTCGAGACTCAATGAGGAAGGCAAGGCGCAGATGGATGCCCATATCCGCAACATTATTACAAGCTGCATCGAAAATCCAGATTTGCTTGATGTTGTTACCAACAATATGGACAGCATTCTCGTCGGTAGCGACGGAAAACATCGTACAGGAGCGGCGATTAAGAAGAAAATCGACGGGCTGAAGGCGAATTACAGGGAGTTGCGCGAGTTTGCAAAAGATGACCCAGCCATTCTGGAGCATGGCAAGTTTTTCATCGCGGCCATGAATAGCAAAACCATTCCGCAGGGAATGATCAGAACCATCATCGAAGCAACGAAAGAAGCACCCATCGATGCGTTGATGAAATTGTCAACCTCTTCTTCCGGATACGGCATCCACAAGGCGATGAACCAGTTCCGCAACGGCATCAACGACATCATGAACAAAGCTGATGTGGAAAATCTCATGGATGGTACGGATGAAAAAGTCGCCTGCCGAGATTTCGCCACCCAGATTCTCATCGCGCGTTGTGGCAAAGGCGCCGCAAGAAAGATGCAGACCGCACTCAATGGCGAGACGGCGGCCAAGACATTAAAACTATACAATGATATCAGCAATGGTGGTTTTGACAAGAAAGGTATGTCAAAAGGACTAATTGCAGCGGCTAAGGATCAGGGGGGATCGTACGAAATATATCTTAACCAGCTGAAACAGGCAGTTGATATGGCCTGTGGAAGCCAGCGGGATGAATACATTCCGGTTGTCGCATTCGAGGGGGAAATCAATTATGCGAAGCTTGAAGGCGACAAAATCTTCACGGAGCTTGCCCAGGAAGCCCAAAAACAACTAGCTGCGATACGGGAGAACTACCTCAAGAATACCATACAAGGTACAGGAAAAGGCGTCACTGAACTGCGGACCGTCATCGATAAAAAACTCGGCCTGGATGTGACCGAACCGCGTGAAGTCATCCGAAAAGACGCCCGCGTGATTGCCAAAAACATGATCAATTGGACTCTTATGGCTGACTGCAAACGGTTTGCGGAAGGGAAAGCAGAAAACACATTGTTTCACAAAGATCTTGCTCGCGGCATCGCCGTGAAATTACCAGGCGGCAAGCAGTTGTCTAACGATTTCGCCACGGCGTGCGATGAAATCGCGCAATTCGTGACAGGTAAGGCGGACGCGACATACGCGGGTCTGGAAGGCACGGCGAAAACCAAAGCTCATATCGTCATGTCGCTTCTTTCGCAAGACACGATGAAGGCTGCGACGGAGAGCAATCTCTTGACGCTTGATCCGAACAAGAATAAAGTTGGATTCATCTTGGTAACGCCACAGGATTTGAAAGACCGCGTGTTTACGTTGGAAATGACTCCTGGTGGCGGGTTGTTCGTGAATTTCAAAGCCAATTTAGATTTAAAAGGCTTTACTATCTTAGAAGACGAAGAAGGAAAATTTACGGAGGCCGGCAAGGGCAGCAAGTACAACAGCATGTTCAGTCTCCACATAAACACGAAGGAACTAGATCGTCTGGCGCAACTCGACTTCACAAAGTTTGACGACAAGGCGGCGCTGGATGTCTTCAAAACGGCAGAAAAGGACAAGATTGGCACCACGGTCAATTCCTTTGATCAGCTATTCAAGCTTGATAAGGTGAACGCCAGCTGCGACACGACTTTCGACATCACACTCAAATGAAGCGTTTTCAGCCTTCCACCCAGTTGCGGAAAGCCGCAAGCATCACGTCCATCGTGAATTTCTCACTGGCGATGGTCTGAGATGCTTGCCCCATCCGCTGAAGCGACTCCGGATCGGCGGCTAGTTTGTCGATGGCGGCGATGAATCCATCGTTGTCATATTCGGGAATGAGAATGCCGTTGACACCGTTTTGGACATATTCCGAGACGCCGCCTAAATCGAAAGCGATGACAGGAAGACCATGAGCAGCAGCCTCCAGTCCGACCAATCCGAATGGCTCCTGCCAGCGGGACGGCATCACGAAGATGTCGTGTTCGCGATAGACGGCGTCCATGTCGGAAATCCAGCCGAGAAACGAGACTTTCTCCTGCAATCCATGCTGTTCGACAATGGATTGGAGGAGCGGCCGGTCCGGCCCGTCTCCGGCGATGTCCAAATGGAAATCTGATTTGGCTTTCGCAAGATTCTCCAGCAGGATGTCGGCTCCTTTTCCGCGAATCAACTGCCCCGCGAAAAGCAATTTGATGGTTTTTTGAGAAGTTTTCAATGGTTTCTCCATAACCGTGACACTGGGGGGAATCACGGTGATTTTCGACGGCTCGAATCCATTGAGAATCAAATTGTTCCGCATGAATTCCGACAGTACAGCGACTTTTGGCAGCTTCCTGAAAAAGTCCAGCCGTTTGGAAAAATCATGGAAAAGGCTTCCGCAATAAGCCGTTAGGCCGCCTTCCCAATGCCTTGGATGGGAAGCGAGGGCGCAAAGACCGCAACGCAGAGTCTTGAAACAACGGTGGCAGTTGGCGCGACCGAAAGGCGTATAGTAATGGTGCCGTGGACAATAGATGTCATGATCATGGACGAAGAGGGCCGTTTTTTTGAAATGGTCATGGACGGCATGAAGCTTTTCAAGATTGTAGAGCTTGTGGATGACGACGCTGTCATAGATGTCCGGACAACACAAGGCTTCGTCCAACTTGAAGTTGTTGTCAAAAACTTCCAAAAAACGTGCATAATCCCGTCCAGATTCGCACCATGCGAAATCAATCTTGCAACTATGGTGTTTCAGCAGGCAGGCCGCTTTATATTGATAGTTTTCGATACCCCCTTGGAAGCCTGCGAATCTGGAAATGAAAAGAATGTGTGGCATGGTTAAATATTTCGCCATTGTCGCATGGCGATACAGTCATTTTCACCGTTTTGAACCGTATGTTTCATATACTGTAGCCTGTCTTTTTGATTTTGGTCATGAAACATTGAAAATTAAAATAGGAAAAAAATTGAAAACTCGATAAAATGCCATACTTTATATAATATGCCTCAATAGAGGCTAGGAAAGTATTGACGGCGTATGCAGCAGAGCCGACGGGCGCTGTGAAAATCGGTCCATATATAGAAGAGACGGCATCGCCGCTTGAGAGCCAGATACATGTAAGTGTATCGTATTTCATATATTGCCGCGGGAGCGGCAAGTCTTGGGCTTCAGGTAGGCGATGGTGCGGAAGTTGGGTTTTGACGACGGATTCATGGGGCACGGGCGATTCTGCATTCGTCAATTGAAGGCGTGGAACTCCTGATGGACGGGAGCGGCCCGCTGATTCAATGCGTGGTTGAGAACCGCGATGACGGAAAGGTCATGCCTGCCGGGCAAAAAAACAACGGCGGGATTATGATGGATAAAACGAGTCTTAGAAAAGAAGCGAAGACGCGTCTGCAGGCGATGGAATCCGATCATAGAGAAAAGGATGCATCAATTTGCAGGCGAGTGGCGGAGCTAATGGAGGCGACGAAAGCCTCCTCGCTTGCGGCCTATGCGGCCATGAAATCCGAGCCCATGCTGGAATCGTTGATGTCGGCATGGCTTCGTTCAGGCAAGCCGCTATATTTGCCTCGTTTCAATCAATCATCGCGTGAATATGAAATGGTCGCCGTGCATGACCTGTCCACCGATTTGGTGATGGGGCATTACGGAATTCTTGAGCCACGCGGCGATTTGGCCGGACTGCGACCTCCTTATGACGGTGATCGGCGGATGATGTGGCTGATACCAGGCTTGGGCTTTGACATGAAAGGTCATCGACTAGGCCGCGGCGGCGGATATTACGACCGATTGCTAAGCGGTGCGACAGGAATGAAAACAGGCATTGGATACGATTGCCAGATATTCGATGCCATTCCTTGTGAACCTTATGACATTGGGGTTGACTATGTTGTCACGGAGACACGCATTGTGGATGTGGCTGGCATTATGCCCAAAGAGGGCTAAGGAAGCGTTTTCATGATTGACATTGGTATGATGTGCGCCATGGCGGCATTGCCGCTGGCGGAGGCAGATGGTTCAAGTAGTGCAGGTTTGTTGATTGTTGTTGCGGTCGTGAGTTTTGCGGTGGGCGCCATTGTTTTCAGTTTGATTTTCCGCAGAAAAGTGGCCATTGACAGCAATTTGGCGGAAAATGCCCGCAAGGAGGCTGAGGCCATCAAAGCGGAAGCTGAAAAAGATGCGAACATGATTCGTGAAAAAGCGGATCTGGAAGCCGAGAAGACACGTAACCGCGCGGCCGAACAGCGTATCGCCGCAAAAGAGAAATTCGACAATGAAGTGTCCGAGCGTCGTCGTGAATTGCAACGCGCTGAAGAGCGTTTGACGGCTAAAGAGGATAATGTTGACAAGAAGATGGAGCAGTTGGAAAGCCGCGTTTCGGATCTTGATCGCCGTGACAAGGAACTGCGCAACCGTCAAGAGAAATTGAATGCCGATCAGGCCGCATTGGCCGCCAAGGCTCAGCAGCAGTTGAAAGAGTTGGAACGAATTTCGGGCATGTCGCAGGATGAAGCACGCGATATTCTGTTGGCGCGTCTAGAGGAATGCCTTGAACAAGATCGCGGCACGCTGATCCGCCGTTTCCAGGAAGAAAATAAGCAGAAACTTCAGGCGGACGCGCAGGAAATCATGGTGAACGCCATGCAGCGCTACGCGGGAGACTGCGCGTATGAACGGACGACTTCGACGATTCCGCTGCCCAACGAAGACATGAAAGGCCGTATTATCGGTCGTGAAGGCCGCAACATCCGCACCATCGAAGCCGCCACAGGCGTTAACGTTCTGATCGACGATACGCCGGAAGCCGTTGTCATTTCGTGCTTTGATCCCGTCCGCCGCGAAATCGCCCGCATCACGATGGAACGTCTTGTGGCGGATGGCCGTATCCATCCCGCCCGTGTCGAAGAGATGGTGAACAAAGTAAAGAAGGAAGTGGAAAACGAGATCCAGAAGGCTGGGCAGGAAACGGTCGCGCAGCTGGGCATCACTCGTCTGCGTCCAAACATCGTCAATCTAATTGGCCGCCTCAAATATCGTTACAGCTTCTCGCAGAACGTGTTGATGCACTCCATCGAAGTGGCGTCAATGATGGGGGCCATTGCGGCTTCCGTCGGTCTGGACGAACGGAAGGCGAAGCGGGCCGGCCTGCTGCATGACATCGGCAAGGCGGTTGATCATGAAGTCGAAGGAACACACGCAGCCATCGGCGCGGAACTGCTGAAGCGCGCAGGCGAAGACGAAGACATCGTGAACGCCGTCGCGGCGCATCATGAAGAAGTGGAAAAGACAAGCCTGATGGCGATTCTCGTGCAGATTTGCGATACGTTGAGCGCGAGCCGCCCGGGCGCCCGTTCCGAAACAACGGAGCTGTATCTGAAACGTCTGGAGCAACTTGAGGAAATCGGCAATTCCTTTGAAGGCGTCGAAAACTGCTATGCCATCCAGGCGGGCCGTGAACTGCGCGTCATCGTGCAGCCCGAAAAGATCAGCGAAGACCGCGCAGCCGTTTTGGCGCATGACATGGCGGAACGCATCGAGAAGGAAATGCGCTATCCCGGTCAGGTCCGCGTCTCCGTTATCCGCGAAACGCGCGCCGTCGATTTCGCCAAATAACGTTTTTTTAGATGTTTACGATATTACAGGTCAACAAGGAATTGCCTGTTTCGGAATTGTCCGGGCAGGAGTGCGTCGCGCTCTACAGCGGGCGCGATGTGCTCTTGGCCACAACGGACGGCGTGAATCGTCTGCCGCATGCGGCAGAAGTCCACGACCTTCTGCCGAAGGACGCCACCATGTTGGTCGTCGGTTCCATTGACGGCGCCGCCTGTTGCGGCATGCCAGCGAATCTGGATGGCGTGGTTTTGCCACATGGCCTATCCGTTGTATCGACGCGGCAGGCATTTGCGGAATCCAGCCCGGACATCATGAACGCCGTCAGCCGTGTTCGTGAAATGACGACGTGGCGCCGTCAGCACCGCCTCTGCGGCGGTTGTGGAGCATCATTGTCATTTTCCGATACGGATTTGGCGTTGGTCTGCCCGAAATGTGGCGAGCGGTACTATCCGCAAATCGCTCCGGCGGTCATCGTCGCCGTCACCCGCAATAATCGAAAAGAACTGCTGCTCGCTCATAACAAACGGTTTACGGATCGTACGTTCGGACTGGTCGCGGGATTTGTGGAGACAGGCGAATCCGTGGAGCAGGCCGTTCGCCGTGAAATCATGGAGGAGACTGGCATCGCGGTGAAGAACATCCGCTATCTGTCCAGCCAGCCATGGCCGCTTCCAAACAGCCTGATGTTGGCTTTTGAAGCGGAATGGGAATCCGGCGAGGCCAAACCAGATGGAACGGAACTAGTTGAGCTTGGATGGTTTACAAAAGAAACGCTGCCGACGATTCCCGCGCCGGGCAGTATCGCGCACAAAGTTATTACACAGTTTTTCAATCTATAAAACGACAACCAACAGGAGAGCACCATGGCGAAATCGAAAGTCTATTTCACGGACATGCGCACCAAGGCCTTCGGCAAAGGGCTGATGGGCAAGCTCGCCAACCTGCTGAAAGTGGCGGGCATGGACAAAATTGATTTCGACGGCAAATTCACCACTATCAAAATCCATTTCGGCGAACCGGGCAACCTCTCCTTCCTCCGCCCGAATTTCGCGCGCGTCGTCGCTGACGAAATCAAAAAGCTTGGCGGCAAGCCGTTTTTGACGGACTGCAACACGTTGTATGTCGGTCGCCGCAAAGACGCACTGGAGCACATTGAATCGGCCTATCTCAATGGTTTCACGCCTTATACGACAGGCTGCCATGTCATCATCGCCGATGGTCTGAAAGGCAGTGACGAAGCACTTGTTCCAGTTCCGCATGGCGAATATGTGAAAGAAGCGAAAATCGGCCGCGCCATCATGGATGCGGACGTGTTCATTTCGCTGTCGCATTTCAAAGGCCATGAAATGACGGGATTCGGCGGCGCCATCAAGAACATCGGCATGGGCAGTGGCTCACGCGCGGGCAAGATGGAGCAACATTGTGACAGCAAGCCATTTGTGGATGCCAAACAGTGTGTCGGTTGCCGTCTTTGCGCGAAAATCTGTGCGCATGACGCGCAGGATTTCAGTTCAGGCAAGGCCGTCATCGATCACAATAAGTGCGTCGGTTGCGGACAATGCGTTTCCATCTGCCCGAAAGACGCCATCAGCGCGAGTTACAATTCCGAACCAGGCTCGCTGGACAAAAAGATGGCGGAATACGCCTGGGCCGTATTGGAAGGCCGTCCGCATTTCCATATCTGCATCGTCATGGATGTTTCGCCGTTCTGCGACTGCCATCCGGAAAATGACGCGCCGATTGTTTCGGACGTCGGCATGTTCGCGTCTTTCGATCCCGTGGCACTCGACCAGGCTTGCGCGGACGCCGTCAATAAGATGCCCGCATTGGTCGCGGGAAGCATTCTCGGCGAACGCGACCGTTGCCATCACGACCATTTCAAAGATGTTTCACCCACGACGAACTGGGAGATTCAATTGGAGCATTCCGAAAAGCTCGGTATCGGCACACGTCAATATGAATTGATTACCGTGAAGTGATTTTCGCGGATTTTTGCATCGAACGAGAGAACCAACAAGAAACAAAGGAGACCATCATGCGCAAACGTAAATTGGCGGTTCAGCTTTACACGTTGAGAAGAGAAGCGGAAAAATTCGGCATGCCGTACGTTCTGAAGGCCGTTGCCGACATCGGTTACATGGGCGTTGAACCCGCCGGCTGGGGCGGTATGACACCACAGGATTTCAAAAAGGCCTGTGATGATCTCGGCCTGGAAATCGTGTCCGCTCACGGCATCCCCTGTGCCCCTGAAAACATCGACGAAGGCATCGCATTGGCGAAGGAACTCGGCCTGAAACACATTATCTGCGGTTATGGCGGCAACGAATTCAAAGACTTGGACGCCATTAAGCGGACGGCGGAAAGAACCTCCATCGTTGCAGATAAAGTCGAAGCAGCGGGCCTGATTCTCGCTCAGCACAACCACGCCCATGAATTCGAATATCTCGATGGCAAACTGAAATACGACATTTACGCGGAACTCTGCCCGAAAGTCAAATTCCAGCTGGACATCTACTGGTCCACAAACTTCTTCAAGAACAGCGAAGTCGAAGTCATTGAACACTTTAACGACCGCATCGAATTGCTCCATCTGAAAGACGGCATCGGTACGGGAAAGATTCACATGCGTCCGCTTGGCGAAGGCAAACTGGACATTCCCGCAGCCATGGCGGCCTCCCCCGATCACATTCAGAGCGTCATTGTCGAACTGGATGATACACCCTACAACCAGATCATCGCGCTGCAGCGCAGCTATGACTACATGACCGCCTACGGCCTCGGCATTGGCTATAGATAGTCATTCATCGTTTTCATGTAAATAGGTAAAAAACATGGGCAAGCTAATGCTTGCCCATTTTTATTTCAACCTTCATAAAAATCATTTTTCTAAAAAAATAATTGGGATTTTTTCATTTGATCCTTTATATTGATATAACATGTTTTGTCCCATTGAAATATAGAAGATCATCAAAATCAGAATCATTCACCAACAAGGAGAAACCATGAGCACATCGAGTTTCACAGAAAAACACGTCGGCACGATTGCATTAATCGTGTCCATCATTGCCCTGTTCGGGACATTGGTCCCGCAGATCACGGATTTTGTCGCTAAAAGCAATCCTGGTGAAGTTGCTGTCGAGCCCCAAGGCGGTCCTGCTCCTGGCGGCCCTGGCGGCGGAATGCCCGGCCCTGGCGGCCCTGGCGGCGGAATGCCCGGCCCTGGTATGGGTGGCCCCCGTGGTGGCGGCATGGGTGGTGGCTTCGGTGGATTCGGCCCCAGAAAACCTTCAGACGAATACATCGCCAAATTCAAAGAGCGCGTCGCCCTCTATGACGAAGCCCTTAAAACCGCACAAGGTTCCGCCGCTCTCAAGATGCGTCTGGATCGCGATCTTGCCCAGCTGATGCTCATGCGCAATGAAAACGGCGGCCGTGCTATGCCCGGCCTCTCCGAAGCTTTTCTCAAAGAACGCTACGCCGCCGCAAGTGACACCATGTCAAAGCTTGACAAGAATCAGGCCGAACTCGATTACATCCAGGCTCTCGACCGCATGCGCGGCGACAAGGATGCCTTCCTCAACACCATCGAGCCATTGAAAGGCTATCCCAAGACCCCTCTCACGCAGGAGCAACTTGTCGCCCTGCTGACTGCTGAACAGCCTGTTGGACAACCGTAAGCACAACAAAATAAGTCTTTTGGAAAATAAGATGGCGCATGGTGGAATCTAATCCACCATGCGCCGTTTTCTATTTACGTCGTATTCTTGCAAGCTTTATTTCAACGCTTGCAATAATTTCCCAAGAGCGGCCACCATGCCAAATTGTGGCATTGAAGCGGGAAGCTTACGCAAATCCGCCAGACGGATGGCCATCACATCATGATCGGACGGCGTCGCCGCCACTTTCAACGCCAAAGCGCCGTTTAAGACTTGCCGTCCATCTGGTAATGCGGCTGTATAGCCTGCTTCATACGCGCCGACCAGCATTTCCTCCGCCGTACCGTCCGCCAATCGCGCCGCCGCAAATTCCAATGTTTCGCGAACGTCTTGATTGCCGAACAAAACCATATGCGGGCCGCCGTAACCGAATTCGATGGCCGCCAGATTGCCTGCCGTATTCGAATAGCCATGCGGGAAAATCAACGGACTGGCTAGACGCGGCCCTTTCTGCGCAAGCTGTTCAAAGAATTTATAAGCGGAAGTCGTTGCGCCATAACGCGTCGCCGTGCAGATGCCTTTCCGTTCCTGCAAGCCATTTACGGCATTTTCACCAATGGCCAACGCCATGGCCGATAACTGATAGCCGCCGCCTGGATCCAAATACCCTTTCACAGATTTCACATATGGTTTCGGCGAGAAAGCCGCCAATCCTGCATTAACATCGTCATTCCAATCAAACCATTCCAAATGGGACAGCAGTTCAGCTCCCGTGCCGACGTTCGCTGGCAGAACCCATGCAAGTGACTGTATATAAAGACTATCGATAGTTTTTGCTTCTTTTGATTTGCCGCTGCCGTTTTTCGTCAGTACCAACGATGAATTGTTGCCGCCAATGCCTGCGGAATTCGTGATGGCCGCGTCAAAGGATTTGACGCGCGCCTGGCCTGGAATGCAATCAATCGGTTCGCAAGCGGGATCGTTTTTCGCATGATTGATCGTGGGCGGAATGACGCCCAGACGCATGGCTTGAACGGTGACGACAGCTTCAGCTAGACCGGCCGCGCCCAAAAGATGTCCCAATTGCGATTTGTGCGCCGCCACGGAAATCTGCAGCAGACGTTCGCCAAACAAATTACGGAGCGCCCCCGCTTCCGTTTCATCGTTGGCGTGAGTGCTCGTCGCATGGGCGCAGACATGTGTCAAATCAGCCGTTGACAGGCCAGAATTGGCCAAGGCGTCTTCCATGACACGCTTCGAACCAGCGGCTTCTTTAGGAGGTGCCGTCATGTGGAAGGCGTTGTTGTTTGTCGCCGCTCCGGAAATCCAACCGAGAGCCGTGGCGGCGGCATCCGGACATTCCAAAACCATCGCGGCCGCGCCTTCGCTGAAAATCGTTCCCGAACGATCCGGATCGAAGGGACGCATCACATCCGTTGTAATCGTCCGCAGATTGGATAAACCGCACCAAGCGTATTCGGTAAGTGAATCATAGGCAAGTACTAGCATTCTGTCGGCACGGCCTTCGCGAATGACGTCCGCCGCCAGACTGGCCGCTGCCGCGCCGGATGCACATGACATGGAAATCTGAAGACGAGGCCCTTTGCAATTGAAGGCCTCCGCCATTTGGGCGATGACACCGTCATACGGTTCATAGCTGGCTTCGTCCATCGCCTGTGTGTCAAGACGTTCACGCCATGCCCACTCCAGCGATTCCATGGGGCCGAAATTGGTCGCCAGCAAAATTCCCTGCCGTTCAGGAGCCACGGTCGTCTTCGCCTGAGCCATGGCTTCCATGCCCGCGCGTTTCATCATCGCCGCCGAAATGTCTTCATCGGGAAATGCTGTCCGTAATTCATTTTCAAGATCTTCCGAAAGCTGCCCCGCTTTTTTCTGGGCGTACGGCTCCGCCTCGAAGCGTGTAATGGGACGGAAACCGCACTCTCCTGCGCACATCCGCTTGAACACGTCCGTCACATCTCCGCCCAGGCTGCAGACCAATCCCATGCCGGTGATTTTCATTTCCATAATGTAGTACCTTATTATAATAAAAAAAATGACTTTCTGGACAGAATCTAGAACGATTCACAAAAGCTTTTATTGGATAGCTTGTCATTTACTGATTCGAGTGTAAATTTACATGACAATCATTATGCTGAAACTTCATCATCTAATTGATACAAGTCAATGATCCGACGATTCCTTTACCATGTCCTCTTTGCCATTATTCTTTTCCTTCTGAAGACGAGCAAATGTCTAGCTCAGGCGCAACTGACCAGCGGGAAAAACATCCAAGATCTTGTCCAGATCGCCAAAAAATTCGAAATCCGCCCCATGGAGCAACCTTCATGGGCCAAAAAGGCAGGCAAGCCTCTCTTTAAAGTGGCATGGGTCAGTGACATGCATCTGCGAGACGAAGCAAGCATCAAAGCTTCCAAATTGGCTTTCAATATGATACGGGACGAATTGAAAGCCAATTTCACGCTGATTACGGGTGACAACTGCGACTATACCGAAGGCCTTTCAGAAGAAGAAAACAAATATCCCATCGGCGTGAAGCGGCATCTCTGGCTCAAGCATTTCCTTGAAAAAGAACTAGCGAGACTCTACGCCATCATCCCTGGCGACAACTGGCCATGGGACTTCGAAAAGGTCTTCGGCCCACAGAAATACAGTTTCGATTTCGGTGGATTCCATTTTCTCATGGCATCCACGGATGCCGTCGCGCCGCAACGTGATATCACGTCCGTTTTTTATGACGACACAAAGGAATGGATTATAAAAGACCTTTCACTGAACACTGAGAAACCATCTTTCTTCGTTCTGCATGAAACACTTGTACCGCCGTGCTTTCCGGATGCGGAATGGGGCACCAACACGATGAATGAGAATCCAAATGTGCTGGCTGCGCTCTGCGGCCATCTCCATTTGGATCTTGAATTCCCGCAGGACACATGGACGCAATTTTGCGCACCGTCCATTGGCCGAAGCCACCGCCCAGCCTTTAAACTCCTCAACTTCTATGTGGATCAAATCATCATCGAAAGCTATGAACTTCAAAAGGATACGGGAAAGATCATCAAAGCGGACAAATGGCAGCGCATCGTCATCCCGAAAAAATTTCAATCCGCTATCAAAAAACGTCATAAATCAGGCAAACGGTTGGTCTTTGAAAACGTCCGCCAGATGCCTCCACGCCCCAAAGTCGCCGACAAGGAGTTGATGGCGCGTTGCAAAGAAGTAGAAACCGCCCTCTCCCAATTCATCGTCAAATTTGGCTTGTCAAAAATCGGATTGACGCCGTAATTTGAATTCAATCCATTCACTCCATCAGCCGGATGTCTTTCAGGAAGCGCTTGCGGTTACGCCAATCCGGAACGACTTTCACAAACAGGCGTAAATTGATCTTGGCCTCGCAAAACTCTGCTATTTTGGCGGTTGCGCATTCACGGATATGCTTGATCATGCTGCCGCCCTGTCCAAGAATGATGCCGCGATGGCCAGGCCGTTCCACATTCAGTGTCGCTTCAATGGACACGCGGTTTCCTTCCGCTTTCCATGAATCGATGGTCACGGCGACGCAGTGCGGCACTTCCTGCTTCAGTTCCTCCAATAGTGTCTCGCGAATCAGTTCGGCGGCCACATCGCGTTCATAGACATCCGTCATCTCGTCGTCTGAATACAGGAAAGGCCCCTCTGGAAGATGTTCTTTAATAAGTGTTAAGAGCGGTTCGACCTTGTCACGCTCCAAAGCGACAATCCGCACTACCGGTGCATCCGGCAGACTGCGGCGATAGAATTCCAGTGATGCGGCAACCTGCTCTTCCTTCGCCACATCGTTCTTGTTGATGGCGATGATGACAGGCTTTTTAGAACGGACAGCGGCATCGACGGCCAAACCGTCCTCCTCGCCAGGCTCGCGAGTCGGATCTACCATGCAGACAACGACATCCGCATCTTTCATGACACGGCGGATGGAGGCGTCCATCGCTTCGTCTATGGCGATCTTGCCAGAATGGATGCCAGGGGCGTCCAAAAACAGAATCTGCGAATCATCATCTGTCTGGATTCCAAGCAGATATTTGCGCGTTGTCTGTGGTTTCGGCGAAACAGCCGCCAAATGGCGGTGCAACACCGTGTTCAGCAACGTCGATTTGCCTGTGTTCGGACGGCCAAGCAACGCGACATAGCCAGTCTTTCCAATCCGATGTTCGTCTTTCTGCGATAGTATCTCTTTTAAATCCAACATGATGCCTATTCCATGAACATGCTCTGCAAATCAAACGTCGAATGGCTTTCCAACGCAAACAGTGTCTTCGTGCGTTCGACGCCCGGCGCGTTGACGATTTTATTCGTAATCAAATTGCCAAGCTCCATATTGTCCGCCACGCGGATGACCGCCACCATGTCGTAATCGCCCGCCACGACATGGATTTCCGTAACGCCCTTGCATTGGATAAGAGCTTTCACCGTTTCATGAACCTTCCGGTCTTCCACACTGATGAGCACAAATGCTGTGACCATGGTTTTCCCCTATGCTTATAATTGTTGACTATTTACATCCTTGGTGATTTTCAGTAATGTATCCGAATCCGCGTTCCGAATCAGTTCCGGAAGCATCCCCTGAATGGCCATGTGGTCAGATTTGACCAACAGTACGCCAAGCACGCCTGGTATCGCAACTATCCTCGCCGCAGTTGGTTCCAAATCCTCTGGCGTCGTCACCATATTGGCGGCCAGCGTCGCCGCCGCATCCGCCAACGCCGCGTCTTTGGCGACAACCGTCGCCAAATCACATGCCCCCATGCTCATGGAATGCCCCATCGTGCCTGATGACGAGCAAATCGCAAGCGGCGTGTCATCCGCTTCAACGTGAAATGCAAGGCCGTTGAATGGACTGTTCGGCCCTGCATGGACGCCGATGATCAACGGACTTGACACGGCAGCGAAAATATCACCGCCGTTTTCGACGATGACATCGTCTTCTCCCGCATTGACGGCCGCTTCCGCGGCGCATTGCGCAATGGCTCCCGCCACGGCGGCCATCGGCCCTACACCGACATCCATGCCCGCGCGGCACATGCGTGCTGCTATCTCCGGAGCGTCCACTAGCGGACGTAACGGCGCAAGCGATGTCCTGAACTCCGGCTGCCGCACGATATAATCCTCCAAAATCGTTCGCTGGCGGATGATTTCACCCGTCATCCGCAGGACATCGCGGCAACACAGCCGGAAGTTGCTGTCCTTGTATGTGAACTTATGGAACGTTCGCCTGTTCTTCACAATCGTTTGAAAACTTTCAGAAAACCGTGGAACACGCCTTCATGGGACAGTTGTCAACGCATTTGCCACAGGCGATGCACAGCTTGTCGTCGAAGGCGACCTTGCGCGTCTTCAAGTCTGCGATATGCAAGGCCCCTGCCTTGCAGTGGGATACGCAGTTTCCGCAATGGTTGCAGAGAGTCTCATCCCGCACGACGCCTCTTTCGACCGAATTGATGGTCACGCCAAACGACGCCACGTATTCCATGGCCTTTGTAATGGAGCCGGCTTCACCCTTCACGTCCAAAACCAGATAACCTTCGCCCTCACTTGACACCAGCGCCCGGAAGATGTTCACTTCCAAATCATAGTCCTTCACCAGCTTGTAGATAATCGGTGTGTTTGTCTCGCAAACAGGAAAATGCAGGAAATATTTTTGTGTAATAATCATGTTGATTTGCGCCCCCGACCGTTGTTATTTCTTGATGTTCAACGGCTTCATGCCCTGTTTGACAGGTAGTTGAGCCAGCGGCTGCGATAGCAGGAACGTGCCATCCTTGATTTCGGCTTTCAATATCTCACAGATTTCCAAGGCCTTGTAATAGGATGAAAGAGAACTAGTTACGATCTTCTTCCCCATGAAATCAACGCAGCCTGAACGAAGCTGTTCGTAATTGACGGAGCCCAGAACATTGCCCGTCCGCTGCGGATAATCCGTGCTGTAGTCGATGACCTGCGCCTGTATGTCGCGATCGCGAACCGCCAAATGCTTGGCGACACGTTCGTTCAGCACGGGAATCGGAATGCCGACGCCTAATGCCAACGATGCTCCGTAGCCGACGAATGAACAGCCGCGTACGAATTCCGGCCGCATTTTCTTCAAATCCCCCGTCAGAGCCAACGTTCCCGCGCCTTCCGCAGGCACGTCATTTTCCGTGCGCAGGCAACTTGGACAATGTTGCGTTCCTTCTGAAAACACATGGCCGCGGGCGCCCGCCAGCCAGACGACGGAGCCAACACCAATTGTTTCATAAAGCGGGTCGTTCAACAATGGCGAGAGCTGGCAGGCGGAGCAGTAGGACATATTGCCCATGTTCGGCTCCAATTGGCCAAGATATGTGTAAAGCCGTTTATCCGAGCAGTTTACCGCCACATTATAATTTTGGTAGCAGTTGCGCGGATTGACCATGATCGCCTGATTCATGTCCGCCAACGTAATGCGCGTCCGCAAATCGCGCCGCGGATATTCCTGCGTACCATAGGAATACGCAAAAAGTTCGACGGTTTCGCCTTTGACCAGTTTCTCAATGACATGGCCGCCGCCGAATTCGAATTTGCCCGGGAACTTCGAATTCACGGGATCGCGGTCCGGAACTTGTGTCGCGCCAAGATAGCAATCGACGGCCGCGATGCCTGAATAGGCCATCACGCCGTCAAGCCAGCATTGCGTGATGCGGATCTTCGGCTTGCTATGGCCGAAATTCAAAAAGACACCGGAAGAGCACATGGGCCCGAACGTCGCCGTCGTCACCACATCGATTTCCTTCGCCGCCTTGCGCACGCCGTATTTGTCGATGTAGTCCTTCATCTCCTCGGCAGTCAGCACGACGGCCTTTCCGCTCGCAATCTTGTCGTTGATCTGATTGTACGTTTTCATACTTGTCCACAAGTCCCTGTTGACTGAAAAGCGATTGACGACTATAAGCCGGATTCTGTCCGCCTTGGCGCAAGCCAAGGCTGTACGACCATTCATCTAAGCGACCGATACCCGGAACTTCAGCCATCCTTTCGGACAGCGCGGTACGAGCCGCACCTTCGTTCCCTATTTGGTCTTGCACCGGAAGGGGTTTACCCTGCCACTGCGGTTACCCGACAGCGCGGTGGGCTCTTACCCCGCCATTTCACCCTTACCGGCCTTGCGGCCGGCGGTTTGTTTTCTGTGGCACTTTCCTAGACGCGGAATATCGTCCGCGTCCTCCGTCTTTTCAAACGGACTTCCCGCCCTGTGGTGTCCGGACTTTCCTCCCTCCGAAGAGAGCGGCCGTCCGTCGCCAATCACAATTTAATTAATGTAACCAGTTTCCATTCCCTTGCAAAAAATCCTTCCAATGAAAAACGGCGGCGAACTCCTTCAGTGGAAATCGCCGCCTTGTGAAAATGTCAGAATTTCCGCTTTTTCGGCATGAAGGCATCTAGTAACAGGACGATTTCCTGCTTGAGACGCTTACGCGGAACAACGCGGTCTATAAATCCATGATCCAAAAGGAATTCCGCCGTCTGGAAGCCGGGCGGCAACTCAGATTGCGTCGTGTTTTTAATGACGCGCGGCCCTGCAAAACAGATCATCGCTTTCGGTTCCGCAAGAATGACATCGCCCAACGAGGCGAAACTTGCCGTTACGCCGCCAGTCGTCGGATTCGTCAAAAGCGCGATATACGGCAGGCCGGCTTCGTCATGACGCATAAGTGCACCGGACGTCTTCGCCATCTGCATGAGGCTCAAGGCACCCTCCTGCATGCGCGCCCCACCACTTGCCGTCACAATCAGAAGAGGAAGCCGCCGGGCCGTCGCCGTCTCAATCAACCGCGTGATTTTCTCGCCGACGGCGGATCCCATGCTCGCGCCCATGAAACGGAAATCCATGACCGCGATACAGACAGGATGGTCTCCAATGCAACCTGTCCCGCAGACAACCGCCTCGTCAAGTCCCGTCTTCCCACGGGATTCCACAAGTTTCTTGGCATAGCTGCCGTCATTGCCGAAGTTCAGGAAATCGACGGATCTCACGTTTGCGTCCATCTCCTCAAACGTTCCGAAATCCACCAGCAGCGCGATCCGCTGATCCGCGCTTAACGGATGATGGTAACCGCAATGAGGGCAGACTTGGAAATTGCAATCCAGCGTCCGTTGGCTCAGCTCTTCTTCGCAGTTTTTGCATTTCACCGTCTTACCGGCCGGAATGTCCGACGTGACGGATTCAATCGGTATTTGAATTTTCTCTTCGGTTTTTTCCATGTCCATGATATCCAAATCGTTATCTTTTTTATCACAAATCGCGGGCGACAGTCAGCACGCTGACGGCCGTCGCTCCACCATCAAGCAGAGCCTTCGTGGCGGCCTTCAACGTCGAACCCGTCGTGAAGACATCGTCCAGAAGGAGCAACCGCCGCCCTGCCAGACTTGTCCTGCACACGAAGGCGTGGCGGACGTTGCGCCGCCGTTCTTCGCGGTTCATTTTAGCCTGCTGCCTTGTACGGCGTATACGGCGCAGACAATTGATTTTCGGTATCCCAAGCCGTCTGCCCAGCAGGCCGGCCAGCACATCCGTCTGGTTGTAGCCTCTCGTCAAACGGCGGAACCAATGCAACGGCACAGGCACGATACCGTCCACTGGCTCATTCTTGCCATATGTCTGCCAGGCGTCCGCAAGGCGTTCCGCCAGAAACGGCGTCAAGTGAAGGCCATCGCGATATTTGAACTCATGAATCCAATGCCGCGCCTTCCCTTCAAAGGGAAATGCGGAAACCGCAAGCCGCCACGGCCTGTCATCATCCTCCAGCTGGCACTGGCGGCATTCGTCCAGCAACCCGTCTGCAGGCCCGCCACAGCGTGGACATCGTCGTTCTGGCAGCATTGCGCATTCGTTCAGACAATCCGCGCACATCTCCTCTTCCGCCGACAATAACGTCCGACCGCAACCCGGACAAATTTTCGGAGCCAGAAAATCCAAGATGGACGACAGGATTCTCACCACGACGTCATTATCCGTTCTTTTTTTCCAGCAAGACGACGGCGATGGCGGATAACGCCTCCCCTGCGCCTAGCGAATCCAGTTTTTCATGCGTTTTCGCCTTCACGGAAACGCGTTCCATGCCACAACCGAATAGAGTCGCCAGCGAGGCGCGAATCGTCTCCTTGTAGGCCATGAGCTTCGGGCGTTCCGCGATGATTGTACAATCCAGATTGACCAGACGCCACGCCGACACGCGTTCATCCTCCAAGACACGTCGTAGCAACATCTTGCTGTCTGCGCCACGCCATGTTTCGTCCGTATCTGGAAACCAGCCGCCAATATCGCCCAATGCCAATGCTCCCAGCACGGCATCTATAATGGCATGCAATAACGCATCGGCATCCGAATGCCCCACCAGACCGACGGGAGACAAGATGCGCACACCACCTAGCCAGAGCTCGCGTCCTTCCGCAAGGCGGTGAATATCATATCCTTGTCCTATGCGTAAATCCATGTTTATCAAGGTACTAGTTCAGCTATGGCAGCGATGATCTGGCGGGCGGCGTCATCGGTGGCCTGTCTGTAGGCGGCTTGCAACGGAACTTCCCGATCATGCATACGGGGGATATCCCCCTGCCCGATGAACGTATGCTCATACGCGGGATTGTCCGGATGGACAGGCTGGTCAAGATTGTACGCCTTCACTTTCACCGTTAGCTCCACACGGTTCAAGACCGTCTGGTAGGCCTGGTTCTTGTCGTCACGAGTTTTCTTGTCCCGCACTTCCGCGCGGGCGATGGACAGGTTGCGAATGGAAACCAGTTCAATATCCAAATTATAATGGATGTCGCCTTTGTTCTTTCTGTTATGAACGCCAGGCGTTACACTGACCTGCTCCTTGAAAGCCATGTCGAATCGACGCGCTAACGAAGGCTCATGTGTCTTGTTCGTCAGGATGACTTCGTCAAATGCGACCGAACGGCCGCCGGGCACCCCGACATGATAGCAGCCGGCCATCACCAGCAAGCTCGCCAATGCAATCAATATTTTTTTCATATCTTCAATCATTAGCCACTAGCCACTCAACGGCGGCGGTTCTTTTCCATCAGTTCCTTGAGCCGTTTCTGCTCTTCTTCCAGAAGCTTCGGATCGTTTTTCAGCATCCGTGCGTTGCGTTCACGGATCCGTTTCAGCTCCTCCTCCGCTTCGCGGCGCGATTCCTCCTGCTTTTTACGATCTTGAACAACCAACTGGACATGATCGCCAGGCTTCGCACCGCCCGTCTCCATCAACTGCCCTTCAGCCTTCTGACGCGCCTTCTCAATACGAGACCGCTCCTCATCCTCCTGCTTGGCACGTTCTTTTGCGGATTTATCCGCCTCGCGACGGAGAATCTCCTGACGTTTCTGCTCCTCTTTCTGGCGGGCCTTTCGCTCTTCCTCTAGACGTTTCTGGCGAGCCTTTTCCTCTTTTTCTTTTGCACGGGCCGCCTCCTTTTCCCGTTCAGCCTGCAGTTTGGCCGCTTTTTCCGCGGCTTTCTTGCGCTCCGCCTCCTCCCGTTCCTTCGCACGGGCCGCCTCTTTTTCCCGTTCAGCCTGCAGTTTGGCCGCTTTTTCCGCGGCTTTCTTGCGCTCCGCCTCTTCCCGTTCCCTTACGCGGGCCGCCTCTTTTTCCCGTTCAGCCTGCAGTTTGGCCGCTTTTTCCGCGGCTTTCTTGTGTTCCGCCTCTGCGGCCTTGCGCATTTTCTCCGCCTGCTTTTTTTCGGCCTCCAGACGTTCCTTTTCTTGTTCTTTCAACCGCTTCGCCTTTTCAATCTCCTGTCGTTCCTTTAACTCTCTCTCTTGCTTGATGCGCTCTGCTTCTTTTCTAGCCTTTTCACGTTCCAAAGCCTTTGGATTCGGCTTCGAAACAGGCGCAGGTTTGGGCTGAACCGCCGGTGCAGGTTTGGCAGGTTGAGCAGGCTGCGTCGGTTTGAGCTGAACCGTCATCGCCGGTTTGGCGGGCGGTGTAGGTCTCGACGGCTCTTTTGGAGGAATGATAACGGCTTTTTCGTTCTGCTCTTCCAATGCACGTAGCTCCGGATTTGTCTTCAGAAGGCGGCGGGCCTCCTTGGCGGCGTTCGAATCAGGATATTTCATGATGACATCATGCATGTAGCGGCGTGCCGCAGACGGACGACGATGGGCGGGCAGAAGATAAAACTCGCCATTCTTCAAAAGACGATCCGCCTCTTCGGATTCCGCTTCACGGCAGAGTTTTTTCAAATCTTTTGCCAGCGGATTATCCGGATTGCTCTGAAGGACGAGATTCGCCTCACGGACAGCCGCCCGCAGTTTCGCGCCATCACCGTCGCCGTTTTTGCTCAGCTTCAGGAAAAGCAACGCCAATTTGGCGCGGACATCCCAGTTATCGGGCTCCTGCCGCAAAATCGCCTGATAGACGACAACCGCCTCTTCGCCGCGACCGCTTCCATCCAGCAGTTCCGCCAGACGAAGACGATCTTTCAGCGTCACCTGCACGGCAGGCGCTTCTCGAATGATCAACTCGTAAATCTTGATGCCAGTATCTTTGTCCTTAATGCCGAGGAATGTGCCATCGCCGACGATGAACCACTCGGCTAATTGCCGAAGTTGTTCGACCACATGTTCATACGGGACGTACAGCGGGTAATTCTCCAAAAGGTTCGTGTATTCCTCCAACGCCCGATGGCCCTTTTTCGCCTGCATCAGGCAGTCCGCGCCGCGGAGCAGATACG
Organism: Victivallales bacterium; assembly: GCA_017554445.1. Taxonomy (GTDB): domain Bacteria; phylum Verrucomicrobiota; class Lentisphaeria; order Oligosphaerales; family Oligosphaeraceae; genus UBA1407. The sequence continues at coordinate 6,514 of JAFZIJ010000221.1, read as the reverse complement.
CCGCACTGCGGGCGCGATTCTTTTCATAGCGCGCCATCCGGCGATAAATCTTGGCGGCTTCGACATAGTCCTCTTTGACCATCGCCGCCTGCGCCTCCAATTTCATTGCCCGAAGCTTCTCAAATAACGCGAAGCCAGATAGTTCGTCCTCTTCGCCACCTTCCGCAAAGACACTCCACGGCAAGACGGTCGTCATCATCGCGATCAACAAAACAATCATCCAATGTGTATTTTTCATCTGCAAACCCTGTCCAGTTATTAGCCAAACGACAAAAGTATGTTATTATACAATGTATTTGGCGTAAATCCACCAAAACCACCGTCAACTCGCTTATTTTTCAATTAACAAGGAGATATTTGCTATGAAAACGTCAGGCGTCATTTGTTCCATGCCGAAGGAAAAATTCGGATATTTCGGCTGGCCGTCCATTGCTAGACAGGCGGACGGGACATTAATTGTCGCCGCTTCCGGCTTCCGCAATCAGCATGTCTGCCCGTGGGGTAGAACCGTCATCTGCAAAAGCCATGATGATGGCGCCACATGGACCGCGCCGATCGTCGTCAACAACACGCCGCTGGACGACCGCGACGCGGGCGTTATCTCCCTTGGTGGCCAACGTCTTGCGTTGACGTGGTTTACATCCAACACCATCTTCTATTATCAGAAGTTCAAGAATCCTGAAACAGGATGGGATGAAGCCCGTAAGGAGATGGGCGTCGTCATGGACACATGGACAGACGGCATGATCAACCGCTACATTGGCTCATGGATCCGCGTCAGCCCGGATGGTGAATATTGGGGCGAACCGTTCCAGGCTCCTGTCAATACGCCACATGGCTTCATTGTCCTGAAAGACGGCGGCTGGTTCTATCTTGGCAAGAAATGGGACATGGACGTCAACGGTATCAAGACGCTCCACAAGCATAACACGCCCATCCAGGCCGCCGTCTCCTACGATGAAGGCAAAAATTGGACGCTGCTCGGAATCGTCCCGCTGCCGGAAGGTGTCATCAATGACGAATGCCACGAGCCGCATGTCGTTGAATTGGATGATGGAACGTTGCTCGGCGCCGTTCGCGTCCACAATCCGTTCACATCGATGATTACCCGTTCGACGGACGGCGGCAAAACGTGGTCCGTCATGGAATCCATCGGTGCGGCCGGCTCCCCACCGCATCTCTTGAAGCATTCCTCCGGCGCCATCGTCATGGTCTATGGCTACCGCAACGCCCCCTTCGGCGAACGCGCGAAAGTCTCTAAAGACGGTGGCAAGACATGGAGCGACGAGATCATCCTCCGCGACGACGCCCCCAGCGGCGACCTTGGCTATCCCGCCTCCGTCGAACTACCTAACGGCGACATTCTTACTATTTATTATCAGCAGGCCAACGCCGGCGAAAAGACCTCCCTTCTCTGGACCCGCTGGAGTATTTGAATACCATGAAATCCACTATTTTTGAACCTGCAAAAGACATTGAAGTCCTTGGAATGTATGATGTTGTCGTGGTCGGCGGCGGCATAGCGGGCGTGTCGGCGGCATTGGCCGCCGCGCGAGCGGGTTCCAAAGTCTGCCTGCTGGAGAAATTCTGCGCTCTCGGCGGGCTGGCGACCATCGGCAACGTCGTCATCTATCTGCCGCTCTGCGACGGAAAAGGCCATCAAGTCTCCAGCGGCATCTGCGAAGAGCTTATCAAATTGTCCGTCGATGACGAGCCAAAAGAGCGGCCGAATCTCCGTATCGGGCCGATTCCCGCCTGTTGGGTGAAAGGCGGCGATTTGGAGGAACGCAAAAAGCACCGCTATCAGACGGGTTTCAACCCTGTTACCTTCATGTATAAATTGGAACGGCTTCTGCTGAAGAACCATGTGAAAATCTATTACGATACGCGATTCTGCACGGTTTTGAAGGAAGGCAACACCATCAAGGCCGTTGTTGTCGAATCAAAGGGTGGACGGCAGGCGTTGCTGACGCAGACTGTCGTCGATGCGTCGGGCGACGCGGACGTCGTTTACGCAGCTGGAGACAAGACGGTTTCCATCGGCGGAAATGTCCGCAGCTGTTGGTATTACATCATGGAAGACGGGCAGCCGAAGCTCTGCCCGTGGTCACAGCGATTCTCCGCCACGAAATCGTTTCCTGAGAACGGCCGCACGTTCCGCGGCGATTCCGCCGATCAAGTCACCGCGCAAGTTTTGGAATCGCGCCATTTCTCCATGCTCGATCTTCAGAAACGCCGTGAAGCCAAACCACAAAGCGACATTTATCCCATCATGACGACCACCATGCCGACGCATCGCATGACGCGGCGGCTGGCCGGTAAAGTCACCCTCCGTGTCACGGACGACCATCGTTGGTTCGACGACACGCTCGGTATGACGGGTGATTGGCGCAAGGCTGGCCCGATTTTCTGCATCCCGCTTCGCGCCATCGCCGCGACGAAGACCACAAATCTCATCACCGCAGGACGTTGCATATCCTCCATCGGCGACACATGGGACGTCACACGCGTCATTCCGACATGCGCCGTCTCCGGCGAAGCCGCAGGCGTCGCCGCCGCCTTCCTCGCGAAAGACGAAAACGCGACATCCTTCTTCGATCTCGACATCAAAGCGTTGCAGACCTATCTGAAACGCAAGCATGTCATCATTGATAAATCGCTCGTTGAAGGATAATGCCATTGCGCGGTTTGACGTGAGACGTGAAACGAGAGACGAGAGCAAAAGACTTTAGACAATAAAACTACCCACTGGCCACTAACCACTAACCACTAAATGGCGGAACAAGCAACTATTTTCGGAGTCCATTACTCCACTGAATCCATGGCGGAAGCCCTGCAGGCGATTCGACATTACGTCGAATCGCCTACTGGACGGCCCGCTTTCTGCTGTTTCATCAACGCCCACTGTCTCAATATCGCCTATAAGAACCGTGAATATGCGGACTTGCTAAACCAGGCGGATCGCGTCTGGGCGGACGGCGTCGGCGTGGAGATCGCCGCAAAACATGTCGGCAATCCCGTTAAGGAAAATGTCAACGGTACAGACATGCTGCCGCTTCTCTGCGAAGAAGGCCACAGTCTCTATCTGCTCGGCGGTCAGCCAGGCGTAGCGGATGCCGCGCGTGACAATCTGCTGAAAAAACATCCAACATTGCGAATCGTCGGAGCACATCATGGCTTTTTCCAAGGACATGAAGAAGACGTCATCGCCGACATAAATGCCGCCAAACCAGATATTTTGCTCGTTGCTTTCGGAGTTCCCAAACAGGAATTCTGGATTCACGACCATCTGGACAAGCTCCATTGCCGTGTCTGCATTGGTGTCGGCGGACTGCTGGATTTCGCATCGGGCCGTATCCCCCGCGCCCCATTGTGGATGCGCAAGGCAAAACTGGAATGGGTCTATCGGCTCCGTCAGGAACCGATTCGTTTATTTAAACGATATGTCATCGGAAATCCGCTCTTCCTCTGGAGAATCTATACTCATAATTCATAATGCATAATTCATAATTCATAATTTATTTTTATTCAACAAGAAAAGGAAACTATCATGAAAAAAATGCTGATTGTCAATCTGGCTCTGTTGTCATTATCTGTTCTGGCGGCTCCCGCCCAGTTGAAACTCGTCGGTGATTTTGACGTTGAAGTCGCATACAATGGAAAAAAAGGCGTTGTCCGCATCGAACAACCATCTCCCTTTATCGTTGCCAATGAACGCCATGCGGCGTTGGCCGACTATCGGCCTAACGCCGGAGGCTGGATGCGCGGCACAAAGCCGATCGGCATCACGGCGCAGGAATGCACGACACGCAATGCCCTGAAAGTTGAAACGCTGAAAGTCAAATCCTCCGATCAGGCGGACGCCATCATCTACGAAGACGGAAAAGACTATCAACTGACGCCTGACTGGGGCACTGTCGGCCGTCTTCCGAATGGCCGCATCCAAGCCAACCAGCCCGTTTATTTTGATTATACATATGTTAAATTGCGCATTGACGCCATCGTCCTAACGAAAGACGGCGCATTCGCCGTTCGTACAGGCGTGCCGCATCAGGCGAATCCGTCTCAGGCGGAACTGCTTGACGGTGATGTCCGTCTTGCCAATATCTGGATCAACGGTTGCATTCCGAAATTGACGGATGAAAATCTCTTCCCAATTCTCGAAACGGAATTTCCGAAAGAACTGCGTCCCGCCCCGCATGCCGCTGAAAAGCTTATCCCAAAGACTTACGCCAAGCTCAAGAATGGCGAAAAGGTGAAGATTCTCGCGTGGGGCGACAGCGTGACCGTCGGCACGTTTGTTCCAGACTGGCAGCACAACCGTTGGCAGAACCAGTTCGTTGAACGTCTCCAGAAGTTGTTCCCGCAAGCCCAGATAGAACTCGTCACGGAAGCTTGGGGCGGTTACAATTCGGGTAGCTATCTCGCCCAGCCCGCCGGCCAGATTCACAATTATAATGAAACCGTTCTCGCCGTCAAACCGGATCTCGTCATCTCCGAATTCGTCAATGACGCAGGCCTGAACGAACAGATCGTCTATGAACGTTACGGTAAGTTTCTCAACGACTTCACCGCCATCGGCGCCGAATGGATCATCCTCACGCCCCACTATGTCCGCCCGGACTGGATGGGACTGACGTCTGAAAAGAATATCGACAACGACCCGCGCGGCTATGTTGTCGCTCTTCGTAAGTTCGCGAAAGAGAAGAACATCGCATTGGCGGATGCCGCCATGCGCTATGGCCGTCTCTGGCGGCAGGGCATCCCCTACTCCAGCCTCATGATGAACGCCATCAATCATCCCAATCCCTTCGGCATGAAGCAGTTCGCCGATGCCCTCATCGATCTTTTCTAATCCAGACAAAACTATGCAAACCGTTAAATTCTGCGCTTTTGCCGATATCCATTACTATCCGGGCGTGTTTCCGCGCGATTCATGGGAATGGCTCGACCGCATTCTCGCCCATGCGGAATGGGAGAACGTCGATTTCATCATCCATTGTGGCGATTTCACCCACACGCCCTTGAAATGCATCGACTACGTCAATCACTACAACGATTTCAAAATTCCGACGTATCATACGATCGGCAACCATGACGACGACGGAAATCCGCACGAAGTCACGCTCCAATGCTATCGCATGGAACGCGGATATTATCATTTCGACAAAAACGGTTTCCGCTTCATCATCTTGGATCCCAACTACTTCAAGCATGACGGAGAATACATCCATTTCTCCAGCAGCAACTACTACAAATTCAATGATGAACGCGACTGGATTCCGCCAGACCAGCTCGAATGGTTCCGCGACACTGTTGAAACCTCCCCCTATCCATGCGTTTGCTTTTCCCATGAAAGCTACGAACGCGAAAACCACGGCATCCACAATCAAGACGATGTCAAGGCCATCATCAATCAGGCGAACACGCGCCATCCCGGCCGCGTTCGCCTCTGCATCAATGGCCACTATCACCGCGACTTCCTCCGCATTCTCGACAACGTCATCTACTTCGAACTCAACTCCGCCAACTACGAATGGGTTGACAAGAAGCATGACAAATATCCGCCGGAAATTCTCAACCGCTGGCGGCTGGCCTGCAATACGGTCATGTTCAACGATCCCGTCCACGCTATCATCACCCTTTCCGAAGACGGCCAGATCAAGATCGACGGCATGCAGAGCTCCCTCTTCATGGGCGTCACCCGTGAAATGACCGGCAATTCGAAATTCGACGCGCATAGCCGCCCGACGACGGCCAACGTCCAGTCCATCAATCTAAAGATGAATTATTGAATCTTCGCTAAAAGCTTCAGGCTTTCAGCAGGCATTCATTTGACATCTTTTAACGAAGCATTATATTAATCTTTTGCTTTCAAACAACAAATCATATATTGCATCAAATCATTGGAGAACACCATGAGTCAACAACACACGAAAGCCGAGAAAAGGGTCCGCCGCAAACGCTATAACGAAAGGCTGAAGGCACGCGCCAACGAAGCCAAGAAGGCAAAGAAGAAATAAGGCGACTAGCCTTGGCAAGGGACGGGGAGAGAAAGGCGATTGGAGCGCAAGACTTTGATAAGGAGATAGTTATCTTATCAAGTCTTTAAATGTTCCAATTGCTTTTTCTTTTCTCGCCGCGTGATCCGATGTGATTTCTCATAACGAAAAAGCGGGACCGGGAAAATGGTCAAGAAAAAACAAATGAAAGAAGAGAAAATGAGCGACACCAAGAAGAGCGACACCAAGTATGTGTATTTCTTCGGCGATGAAACGACCGAAGGCGACGCCTCCATGAAGAACGAACTGGGCGGCAAGGGCGCGAACCTGGCCGAAATGAGCCGTTTGGGCCTGCCGGTTCCTGCCGGTTTCACCATTACGACAGATTGCTGCAACGCCTATTTTGCAGCGAACAGCCATTTCCCGCCATCCCTTGAGGCTGAAGTGAACGCGGCTTTGGCCCGCGTCGAAGCGAAGATGGGCCGCAAGTACGGCGATCCCGAAAATCCGCT
>JAFZIJ010000220.1 GCA_017554445.1 Victivallales bacterium | reverse complement strand
GTGCTTTGACAAGAATCTGGACAAGGAAGGCTGGACGGACGCCGATCTGGGCACTGTCAAAGAATATTTCAAGGCGGACAAGCCTGAATGGGGCACCTTCGCGAATCCCGTCAATCTCGTCTGCGGCGACTACTATGTGATGGCCGTCAAGGATGCGAAAAACGCGCATATCCTTTCGGCGGAAGAACTTGGATTGAAGGCTGAAGAATGCCCCGTGCTGTCAATTCGCATGCAGAATCATACGACTTCCAAGCGGATGAAAGTGAGTTTTACGACAGAAACGGCTACGGAATGGAGCGATACAAACGCCATGGAATTCGACGTTGTGCCGAATGACAATGACGACACGCTGTATCAAATCCGCATGGATGGTTGCGCAGGCTGGAAAGGAACCGTCCGCCAATTGCGGATCGAATTTTCCGCCGATGAAACGCCGATCACGGGCACTGTCCGCATCGATTACATCTGGCTGGGAAGCACGCCGAAATAAAAGCGTTCTGTCAAATATCCGTCTGCGTGGTTCCGCCGAGAAACTTAGGGAGGCTCTTGCCGATTTTGCGCCAATGCGCGTATTCCGCACAGGCCGTGAAAATCGCGTCGCCGGAAGAATTTAGGGCTGTTTCCACGGAATCTTGAACAACGCCGATGATGAATCCGACGCCGACCACCTGCATGGCGACGTCTTGAGAGATGCCGAAAATGGAGCAGGCCATCGGGATGAGCAGCAATGATCCTCCCGCCACGCCGGAAGCGCCACAGGCCGCCACGGAGGCGAGCACGGAAAGCAGAAGCGCCTTGCCGACAGTCATTTCGAGGCCCATCGTATGGGCAGCTGCCAACGTCATGACCGTAATGGTGGCCGCCGCGCCGTCCATGTTGATGGTAGCACCCAGCGGGATGGAAACTGAATAGAAATCGTTGTCCAGCCCGAGCCGTTCGCAAAGACGCATGTTGACGGGGATGTTCGCGGCGGAGGATCGTGTGAAGAAGGCGGTGACGCCGCTTTCACGCAAACACCTGAATACGAGCGGATAGGGATTGCGGTGCAGAATGAAGAAGATGATGATTGGATTGATGATGAGCGCAGTGATGAGCATGCATCCGACCAGAACCAGCAGGAGCTTTCCATAGGTGGCGAAAATGGCCATGCCGCTTGTGGACACGCTGGTGAAGACAAGCCCGAGAATGCCAAACGGAGCAAGATTGATAATCCATGCGACCACTTGGCTGATGACGCCCGAAAAGTCATTCAGCATGCGGTGGGTTTCCGGTGAGGCGAATTTCTTCGTCAAAATGCCGATGATGATGGCCCAGAAAAGAATGGCGATATAATTGGCTTCGGCAATGGCCATAAATGGATTGGAGACCATGCCAAGCAATTGCTTTTCAATAACTTCCCAAATACCTGCCGGAGCGGCGCCTGCCGCGGCGTTTGCCACGTTAAGCGATATTTTGACGGGATACAGGAAGCTCGCCAGCACGGCGACAACGGCCGCAAGAAAGGTTGAAAGTAGGTATTCGAAGATGACGAATCCGAAACGGCGGTCGAAACCTGTCTGGCTGCGGGAGAGGGAGGAGATGACGAGCACGAACACCAGTAGAGGGGCGATGGCTTTCAGCGAACCGACGAAAAGCAATCCGAGAATGCCGATCCAGTTGGCCTTTGGCACGATGAGACCGAGTATGGTTCCGATGACGAGTCCGATGACGATGCGCTGCGGCAGGCTGAGACGAAGAAGGAAGAATTTGCTTTTTGACATGATAAGGGCGGTAAGATATTGTCGGAAAACATCTTGCGTGAAACATCTAAGGCTTGGCGTCTGGTTGATGTTTCTCCACGTTTTTCCATATTACAATAGTTTTTCGAGACGTTTTTTCAAATGAACGCATGGCTTGGGCACGATTCATTTGCTTGCAACTAATGCTCCATGTTGTACATTATTTGGGAAAATATTACAATGATTTTGCCAGGCATAAAACCCACAAGAACTTCAAATGAAAGGATTTGCCCAAAACATGCTATTAAGCTTGACATGTCTGTTGATGGCGGGATGCGCTTCACAGTCGTTTCCGCCGCGCCCCACGCCCGTTAAAAGCAATTGGAATGGCCGTAATAGCCTTCAATCCTTTGAAAATGAATTCATCCGCTGGGAGCATGATTCCAAAGGCGGCACACTCACGGGAGCGTATGTTTTGAACGATTCGTCGGATAACATTCTGACGGCTCCGATGTCGTTCCAGATTGTGTTGGAAAATACCGATGGTTCATTGGAAGTCTTTGAAAATACAGGATTTGCATCAAGTCTTGCATTTGAGAAAGATGGCGTCGTCATGCAATATGGCTTCAAAAGCCTCAAGACGGGAGCAGGGCTGCCCGGCGTAACCGCCACACATAGTATTCGTTACGGTGAATGGGGCGATGCGGAACATCGCATCAAGTTGGAGGCGAAAACGCCGTTGACGAATCTGCGCAAGCTGTCGCCGATCATTTTGAAAGTGACGGACAAGACGTTCGACACGTATGGCGCGAAGGAAATGCGGGCCTGCGGCCATGACAAGTGGGGGCTGAACGGCGTCGCGGATTGGTTGTCGCTAAAGACCGACAACGAAGAGATTTACAGATGCTCACGCGTCCCGTTGTATTTGCTGTTGTTCGAACGCGGCGGAGCGGGAATCGAATACTGCATGATGAGCGATATTTCCCAATGGGAGGCTTTAGGCGAGAAACAGAGCGGAGTGCTTGTCCATAATAAGGAAGGTCATTCCTACGAATTCACCGTCTCCGCCTATGACAGCGAAGAAAAAGGCACGCTGGACGGTGTTTACGAATTTGATTTCCGCTTGACGCTACCGTTCATCCGCAAAAAGATGTGTCCGATCCGCCCCGCCGAATCGATGTGCTATTATGAACGCGGCTCGGCCAATCGCTGGCCGACGGACGCTGATTTCCAATCCATGCAAGATGCTGGATACACGTTGCTTAAGATTCACAATGACTGCGACAACTGCCATGACGGCATCTTCTGGCGGGACGCCGTCTATCCGCCGTATCCGCCAGCCGTCATGAAGCAGATGGACGAGAGTCTGGCGAAGGCCAAGGAGCATGGCATGAAGGTCGTGCCATACATCTCCATGAAGGAAATGCATCCGGAAGCGCCTTGGTTCAAGGAACATAGCGAAGAATGGGCGAAGCTCAACGAGCCGAACGGCCCTGTCTGGATCACAAGCTGGGGTGATCTCGTCTTCGGCGGCGTCATGTGTCTGAAGAGCGGCTGGATCGAAAAACGCAAGGCTACCATCAAGCAGATTTTGGACAACCATGATTTCAAAGGCGTCTATTTCGACTGGTGTACGGCGTTGGAATGCAACAACACACGCCATTTTGCAAAACACCATTGGGACATCGACGAACACATTGATCTGTTGAAATGGACGAAAGCCCTGAGCGGACCGGACGGCGAAATATACTTGCACATGACGCATGTGCCGTTGCTCGTCGCCGAAAACATGTCCTCTCTGTTGCTGACGGAAGAAAGCGTCCAGCCGGTCATCAGCCAGACGATGTTCACGCCGCATGTCCATTTCATGAACACGGCGCCACGTTCTGTCTGCAACATGCTGGAGAATCGTACGCCGGAAAACAACCGCAAGATCGCGATGGCGGCGCTGTTGAATCACGCAACGGTCGCCATTAAAGATGACGCGACGATTGGTCTTTACAAGGAGAACCGCGCATGGATGGAAGCTGTCACGCAATATGATCGCTTCCATGCTCCGGGAGAAGGATATACGTCAGCCGACAATCCAAATGTCGGCGTCTCGTTCTACGAATCACGGGATGGCTCCAGCATGGCAATCGTGGCGAATCTGTCGATGGAGACCGTGACCGTAAAATATGACTGCAACGGTAAATTCGCGAAGCAGGGCGGCACGCTGACGCTGAAACCGCTTGAAATGAAGGCCATTCGGAAGTAACGACGGCGTCCCGCCGTCGGAAGTGGCGTGGTGCGTCCCGCCTGCGCCCGACGGCTTCCGCCTTCGGCACTGGACAAGACAATTTTAGCATGATATAATATCTGCAAATAGCATCAGAGCATAGTTGCCAGACGGCAAACATGGAGTAAATTAGAATCGGCATTTGTTCCGTTTTTGTACCCAAACTGGTTAAAACAAAGGAAGAAAAACACATGTCAGAACCCAAACCCATTCGTTTCGGCGCCATCGGCTGCGGTGGCATGGGCACCGTCCGCCTTCAGGAATTGGCGAAACATCCGCTCGGCGTCAAGATCGTCGCCGCCGTCGATATCAATCCGGATCGCTTGGACAATCTTGCCAAAGTTCTCGGCTACAACGACTTCAAACGTTACACAGGCCCGGAGGACTACAAGAAGCTCATCGATGAGAACGATCTGGACGCCGTCGGTGTCTTCACGCCGCATGTCCCGCATTATGACCATGTGAAATACGCCTTGCAGAAAGGCCTGAACGTCCTCTGCGAGAAGCCGATGGTCTGCGGCGCCAAGAACGCCATCGAAATCACAAAACTGTGCAACAAGCAGAAGAAGATCGGTATCGTCCACTATCAGCGCCATTTTGAAAGCAAGTTCATGAAAGCCCGCGACCTTATCAAACAGGGCCGCATCGGCAAAGTGAAAGAATTCTACATCTACATGGCGCAGGACTGGAACGGCCCCACATGGCGCGGCATTCCCGAACTCTGCGGTGGCGGTCAGATCAACGACTCGGGCTCCCACTATCAAGACATCATCCTGTGGATGCTCGACGAACTGCCGGTCTCCGCTGAAGGTTTCATCGACAACTACTATCGCGGCAAGAAGCTGAAGGTCGAGGCCAACGGCTCTTTCAACGTCGAACTGACGAACGGCATCACGGGCCGTATCATCATTCTGTCCGACTATCCCGGCCGCGAAATCCCCTACGGTGGTTTCGTTGACGAAGTCCGCATCATCGGTGACAAAGGCGCCATCTATTTCCGTGGCAGCAAGATCTTTACGTATGACTATGCTTCCAAGGCCGAATACGAGGAGCCGCTGACACGTCCGGAAAACTATCCGGATTCACCGGTTGACAACTTCGTGAAGATGTTGCGCAAGAAAGTGCGCATCAACCGCGTGCCGTTCATCTTCGGCAGCCGTGTCGCGCTCTTCACGGAAGCGATGCTTCGTTCAGGCCATGAAGGCGGCAAGAAGATCCTCTGCGAGAAGATTCTCAAAGAATGCGGCCACACGCTGGAAGATCTGCGCAACGAGAATATCTAATCACTAGAACACCCAAAATAAACGCCTTGCGCCATTTATTGTGGCCGCAAGGCGTTTTTCTTTTTTAGGCTAGAAAGTATTCTGGATATTCTGGATATTCTGGATTCCCTGGATATCCAGAACTTCCAGAACTTCCAGAACTTCCAGAACTTCCAGAACTTCCAGAACTTCCAGAACTTCCAGAACTTCCAGAACTTCCAGTTATTTATTCTTCTTGAAAGCGTTGACCAGCACTTGTTTACGAGCGGTCATCTCCACGCGTTGACCGCCCTCTGGCGGAATTTCAACATCCCAGCAATGGGATTCGCGGAAGGCGTGGTAGGACCAATCCCAACCATATTCTTCGAAGATGTCGATGACGTCTTGTATGTAGATTTCCGCGCCTTCGGCCCAGCGGGCGGCGGAGAATTCGCCGAAATAGATCTTCGCACCATGCTTCAGTTCAAAATCACGAACGGGCTGAAGATGTTTGCGCATCGTCTCTTTGTTCCATTTCTTGCTGTCATCAGGATATTTGACGCCTTTGGCGCGACCGCCGATGCCCTGATGCGTGTAGGCGCCCGGATTGTACATGTGGGCCTGGTAGATGATGTCCTTCATCGGCAGCGGCGTCAGATAGGTGAAATCCGTCGGCGAATCCCAGCCGTTCGATTCGATGATGATCGGCGTGTCCGGATCAATGCTGCGGACAGTCTTCGCAACACGATACTGCAGCGACAGATAATCGATCATCTGCTTCTTGGCGGGCTGCGACGGCTCATTGATGAGATCGTAGCCGTAGAGGGCCGGATGGCCTTTGACGGCGGTGGCGAGATTGATCCACGCCTTTTCAAACGTATCCGCGAAAAGCTTCTTCTCGAACATGTTCATGTGTCCGCTTTCGGCGCGGCCGCCGGGAGCGACATGCAAATCCAGAACCACCTTGATACCAAGTTCTTGGCATTTATCCAGAACTTGCTTCACTTCCGGAATGCGGGCGTTGACCCAGCCCAGATATTCGTCGGGATCCTGATTGTTGTTGCGCGCATGCCATTGGCGGATCAGCTGCCAGCGGATGAGATTGGCGCCCCACGACTTCAAATCGGGCAGATCCTTCTGGATGGTCGTCTGCGGATTGAAACTGCCGGGCGACATGACGCCACGATAGAGATGCTCCAGCTTCACGCGGTCCGTATAGACGCATTTATAGTCGGCCGGCGTTAACGGAGGGTAGATTTCCGCAGGGGAGACAACGGTGACTTTCAGATCGTCGAACCAGATGGTTCCCGTGCAGTCCTGCAGGCCGAGCTGGATGGAGCCGCCTTCCTTTTTGATTTCATTCGGGGCGATGAAAGACGTTTCCCGCTGATGCCAGTCCGCCGTGCCGAATTCACTTCCGCCCGGATTTTTCCATTGGCGGCCTGAATCCAAAAGGAACGTGGCCTGGATTTTCGTACCGTTCCAGCTGTCCTTCGGCTGGGTGACATCGGAATATTTGACACGGACGGTGATGGCGACCGAATAATCCGAATATTTCGAATAGTCGAAGGGGATTTCCACGACATTCATCTTGCCTTTTTCCGTGGAAGTCACGGCAAGACATGGATTTCCGTCGATGACATCAATTTTTGCGAATCCAGGCAGTTTGTAATCTTTCATCTGGTCAGGCGTGAAGGACAGGTCGAGAATTGTCGTCTGCGCCATGGCGGAGAGGCCTGCGAGAGTCAGAAGCAGAAAGAATTTGTTCATGATAAAGCTCCTTGTAGATTGGTTATGGCAATAGAACAAACGTTACCATAAACTAATGCCATTTGCTGAAACGACAAGCTTTACATAATATAAAAAAGCCCCGCCGCAGGGGAAAGAATGCGACGGGGCGTGCAAGCCAAATGAATGACGTTACATCAGAATGTGTAGTTGAGAGCGTAGGTGATGATGTCGGTGGAGCAACCCATCTGGCAGCTGGCGACGCCGGTCGGCGTGTTCATGCGCCATTCGCCTTTTTCGAAGTGGAGGCGGACATAGCCCAGATCGAAGCGGATGTGTTCATTCCACTGATACGAAGCGCCAACGCTGAACCAATAGCGGTTGAGGTCGGGCATGGAGGAAGGACGGAGCTCAGGATCATCGACAGGCGTACGGTCGAACGCGGTACCGCAACGGACCGTCCATTTATCGGTCAGTTTGTATTCCGTACCGATTGCGAAGCGCCATGTATCTTTCCATTTCATCTCTTGCTTCTGCGTGTAGGAGCCATTGGTCTGGTAGGCGACTTGTCCGAGATTGGACTTCTTGTCGAACGTGACGGAGAGTTCGTCGAAGACGGAGGCCTTCGTCCAGCTGATGTCCATCATGACTTCCCATTTGTCGGTGATGGCCTGCGTGACGCCGAAAGTGGTGACGGCGGGAAGGTCGAAATCCGCGTCAGCGCTGCCGCGAAGCGTGCCGTAGGGTGTTCCGGTGAGGCGGCCGTCCAGATCGAGTTCCTGTGTCATGCGGGAACGGTAGCTAAGGCCCAACTGAGTCTTTTCAAGCGGCTGATAGGTCACGCCGGCGATATAGCCGAGAGCGGCGGAATCGCCTTTCAGCTTCAGACGGCCCATGGGATAGTTGTCACGCGTCATTTCGATGGTGGCATACTGGACGATGACGCCTGCGCCGATGGACAAGTTGTCGAGAACTTTGTAGGAGATGGACGGCGTCGCTTCGACGACGGCCAGTTCGGTATCGATGGACTGGTATCTGCCAACCCATTTCGGATTCCACTTCGTGGCGGTTCCGGACGTCGCGGAGAAGGCGAAACCGAGGGCGATTTTATCCGTCAAAGGATAGACGATGTCGAGATTCGGAACATGGGACCAGCCGCCGCCGTCGTTGCCGCATTCGCCATCGGCCGTGTTCTTGGAATTCTTGTGCGCCGTGGCAGAAACATGCAACCAGTTGCCGCCCAAGTTGATACCGGGACGGTCATGCCAGGCGGAGAGGGACGGGTTGAAGAAGATGGCGGACGGTTCATTGATGTCGCACGCCATGCCGGCAAGAGAGCGGCCCAAACCTGCCGTGGACTGTTCAAGGATGCTGAATCCGGAACCTTCCACGTTGGCCGTGGTGAGCGTCAGGGCCAGTGTCGCCGCGGAGCAGGCGGCGCCGAAGATTTTTTTGATTGATTTCATGGTTGTTTCACCTGTTTTGTTTGAGGTTACTGTTAGCGGTAAAAACAGCGGATTGATGCTTACAACCATTACTGTAATACGGACTTTTAAAAGGTCAAGAGAATAAAATGACATTTTTTGTAATTTTGTCACTTATGACGTTTTTTCTGGAAAAAAACGGTGTTTTTTCAAATGAGTCTGCAACTTCGGCGTTGATGATATGTCTATACAATATATTAAAGAAAGGCAAAACACAGGGGAGACTTACATGAAAAACGGAAAATGGATTTTGTTATTGTTATTGGTCATCGGCATGCTTTCGGCCGTGTTTGCTGATGAGAAGGCCGAAGAGAAATTCGACACAGCGGAATGGAAACAGCAGGTCGAAACACTGAAAGCACAGGATTTGACGGATGCGGATGTTCAGCTCCGTCTTGGTTTGATTTTGCTTCAGGACAAATCGGAAAAATCATCTGAAAATTGGAAGGAAGGCTTTGAATGGCTGAAAAAATCAGCGGATCAAGGCAATTCCTCTGCATTGTTCCACATGGCGAAATGCTATCAATCAGGCAGGGGAACAGGCCGTGATGACACATTGGCCTACGAATGTCTCCGTCAGGCGACGGATGACGAAGGCGCGAAGGAGTATTTGGAGGCCGTTTGGATGGTCGGAAAATGTCTTTTGGATGGAACAGGCGTTGCAAAAGATGCGGATTCCGCATTGGAATGGATGCGCGAATCGGCAGACGGCGGCTTTGCCAAAGCCCAGTTTGATTTGGCGATGATCAATCTGAAAGGCGAAGTCGTGACATATAATATGGAACAGGCAATCCAGTATTTTCAGAAGGCTGCAGAGCAGGATCATGTGGTGGCGCAGCTGTATCTCGGTTTGATTTATCTTGAAGAATCAATTGTCAAGGGACGGGAGACAGAAGGCATGCAATGGCTGCTGAAGGCGGCGGAAAACGGCAATTGCATTGCGCAAGTCATCGTTGGATGCTCCTATTTGAAGGGTGAAAATCTGGAAAAAGACGAAAAGAAGGCGGTTGACTGGTTTGAAAAAGCCGCAAAGCAAGACGATACGGATGGCATTTTCAATCTGGGCGTATGTCTGGAATATGGCAACGGGATTGAAAAAGACGAAAAGAGGGCATTTGAGTGCTTTGCCAAAGCAAAAGAACTTGGCATGGTGAGAGCCTGTTCGGCTGTAGGCAAATGCTATATGAACGGATTTGGCGTTGAAAAGAACTATCGGAAAGGTATCGCGTCTTTTATAGAAGGCGCCATGAAAAACGATGAATGGAGCCAATTTGAACTGAGCCAATGCTATTATTCCGGCCGTGGAATAAAGAAGGATGAAGACATGGAGTTCTATTGGGTGAAATGCGCGGCGGACAACGGCTTGCCGGTCGCCATCAATAATCTTGGTGACTGCTATGAAAAGGGCCGCGGCATTGAACAGGATTATGCGATGGCCTTGAAATACTACCGTGAAGCGCAGGCATTGGGAGCCGCCATCGCCTGGTGTAGTCTCGGCGAATGCTATGAAAAAGGCCTTGGCGTGGAAAAAAACTACCAGAAAGCTGTCGAATTGTACAATGAAGCCATCAAACGCGACTGCCATGAGGCTCTCGTAACGTTAGGCCGTTGCCATGAGAACGGGACTGGCGTGGAGAGGAACGCCGCGAAGGCTGTAGAATTGTACAAGCAGGCTGCGGACAATAAAATTCCGGATGCATATACGGCTTTGATCCGTTGCTACGAGCAGGGCATGGGAGTCGAAAAGAACGAGGCCGAAGCGAAAAAATGGCGTGACAAATTGCTCGAAGACTGAAATGGTTGGAAAGTCGTCATGGGAAGAAACGCCAAGACAGAGCAGTATTTCGCGGATGAACTGGACTTTTGGCGACGTTTTTGCGAATTGGCCGGCGAGACGTTCACAACGTTGCGCGGTCTGGATTTCTCCTTCGACGTCAAAGGAAATGAAATCTTCTTCGACCGAAAGGAGAAATCCGTTACGTTGGCAACGGTCATCCAGGCCTACCGAAAAGCTCTTGAATTGCAGAGGGCAGGAATCGAAATCACTGGGCCGAAGCAACTTGGCGTCTTCGGCGCCAGTTATCTGTTTCCTGTCATCATGCGGCTGATTCGTAGTGGTTAGTGGTCAGTGGTCAGTGGTCAGTTTCTGGTTGTTGACAGTTTGCAACACTAAAATGATGATGTATGTTAAGTCAATTACAATTTGCAAAATAATACCATTCAGTTCAGAACAGCAAGATGATTAAGATTGAGTATATCATTCATCCCGATCCCCAAGGAGGATATTGGGCAGAAGTTCCCGACATACCAGGATGTGTCACGGAGGCTGACACGCTTGAAGAACTGGAAAAAATGGTTCGTGATGCGGCCGAAGGCTGCCTCTTCGCTTATTTGGAACAAATGCGTCATCAAACGGCATCAAAGCCCTCTACCGCAAAATTACAAGGAAAACACGCCGTCGTCAACTTATGAAGCCTGTTACTCCACGACAAAATTATGAAGTTGTTGCAGGAGCATGGCTGGGTGTTAAAACACACCACAGGATCGCATTTTATTTTTGTACATCCTGAAAATCCGTTGGTTATTCCCGTTCCTGACCATAACCGAGATTTAAAACAGGGAACGCAGTTGTCTATCATGAAAATTGCTGGTATCTCTCGTGATGAACTATAATTAGCTATGGCGCAGACATTTTTTGGCCTGCGCCAATTGCAAAGTATTTACTTGTAGTTTAAGCGTCAAGCAATTAGCTGAGCACGGAAGGCGGTCACTCCGCATCTGCGGCGACTTGCATTTTCACGATCTTGTCTGGATTGGAGACTGTGCCGTTCTGGCGTGAATCGCCTTTTTTGATCTTATCGACGAATTCCATGCCGCTGGTGACTTTGCCCCAAACGGTATATTGACGATCCAGAAAACGAGCATCCGCGAAGCAGATGAAGAACTGGCTGTCCGCTGAATTCGGATCCATCGCACGTGCCATGGAAGCCGTTCCACGAACGTGCGGTTCGTTGTTGAATTCCGCAGGAAGCTTCTTGCCGCTACCGCCCATGCCTGTTCCGGTGGGATCGCCGGTCTGGGCCATGAAACCGTCGATGACGCGATGGAAGACGATGCCGTCGTAGAAGCCTTGGCGAACGAGTTCTTTAATACGCGCAACATGTTTTGGCGCGGCGTTGGGGAACATTTCAATAACGACACGGCCGTCTTTCAGATCAAGATAGAGGGTGTTTTCTTTGTCCATAAACAATTCCTTGATTTTTATAAGTTGGTGAATTATATAATGTTAATAAAATTTCCGTTTGTCTCCGTACATTGCCGATGACGCTTTCGTTTCGATGGCCGCCATATTTCTTCGGACACGATTGCGCAGGAGAAAACCAACGGCGAGGCCGAATAGGGCGCCGCCCAGATGCGCGCCATAGGCGACGCCTGCTTCCACATGGAACGTCATAAGCGTCATGAGCCCCTGCAAGAGCATCCAGAGGACGAACGCAAACCATGCAGGAATTCCGAACCATCTGAAACACAAGAAGAAACGAAGGCAAAGAGAAATCGTGACGTCTGGAAAGAAAACGGCATATGCGGCGATGACGCCTGAAATGAAGCCGCTCGCTCCGACGCACGGGACGGTGGAATTTGGAAGCATGGCGATATGTAGCAGGCCGGCCGTCAGGCCGGAGGCCATTATCAGTAGAAAATACAACGGCTTGCCCAATGCGTCCTCCACGTTGTCGCCGAAAATCAGCAGAAAGTACATGTTTCCAAGCAGATGGCCAATTCCTCCATGAAGGAACATGGACGTGATGAAAGTGGAACCGCTGTTACGGAAGCATTCCGCGGGAATCAGTCCGTAATCTTTCACAACCGTTTCCAAATCCTGCCATGTGAAAATGAAGGCAATGACGCAGATCGCGGCGACGAGCCATGTGACCCATGGAACGGAATTAAGCGTCGGTGCGCCTCTTTCGATGGGGAAACCAAACAAGCCCGCCACATATGCCCAGCCGGAAGGCGGTTCGGCCAAATCGTTCGCCTTCATTTCATTAACGGCATGCACGGCCAGAATTTCCTTGGCCTGTGGCGGCAGTTCGGGAACGGCCGATGGCGGCGGTTTCGGCAATGCTTCCAGTTCATTCGGATCGAACCACAGTTCCTGACAACGGCAGCAGACATCCAATTCCAATGATTTTCCTTCGACTTGCAACGTGACAAGCGTCATGGGACGATTGCACATCGGGCAGGAGCCGCCATATTCGCCATGATTTTCCATCGCCTTGCGCCACAACGTGTTGGCAAAGGCAGGATTGCCGCAGAGCGAACGGACTGTGGAAAGCGTCACAGCGCGGCCGTGACCTTCCGGACAGTGGAAGCCGATCTTCCCCTGGTAGAAGGATTTAGCCAATTGCTGGCCGCAACGTGGACAGGTTATATTCATGGGATGAGATCCGTTACGATTGTATGTTTAACTGGATTATCGTAACATAACGCAAGAAACACCACTTTTCCAATCGCAACATGTGAATACTGGTCTTGTTTGCTTGAAAAACAGACAAAAACAATATAATAAGAAATATCTCCAAACGACAATACCAGTCAACCATATCCGTCTTTCTGACCAACGCCCATGAAATATCTTTTGCCTCTTTTATTCTCCTTGTCATTGACAGCCGCGCAATTCCAGCTCAATTGCCCCTATTATCATTTTGGCGAACAACAGCTTGAGATTGCAGTTTCCGGGCTCGACGAAGCCGGAAAGCATCAAGTTCAACTGGAAGCATATGACCGTTTTCGAGAAACCGTCGTCAAGACCGTCAAGCTTCCGGTCATTGCCGGAAAAATCACCATCGAACTGCCTTACGGCAGTTATGAACTTCGCGGGACATTGCTGGATGCGGCTGGCGTCATTGTGGCAAAACACGCCATCTCGGTGCAGTCCATGTCGCCTGATTGCGTTTCCACTTTGACCGACGAAGAGACGGAATACGAATTCCACTACGGCTTCATCGGCGGTTGCCAGGACGACACCACCCCGGAAATTTCAGCACGTCTAGGCCGCCGCTGGTTCCGGTTTGAACTGCCCAACTGGGGCGAATGCGAAAGAAGGGCCAAGGGCCAGTACGACTTGGCGCAATGCCGCGATTATGTCATGCCATGGATTTCGCAGAAAGTGCGGCCCTGCACATTGCAGACCTTGTATGCGCATCCGGGGCATTATCCGCCGACCGATCTGGCTGCCTTTTCATCTGCTTATGGCCATTATTTAAAAGCCTACGGAAAGGAAATGGCAGGTTTGGTTGAAGAACATGAACTTGGCAACGAAGACAACGGTGCCAACAAGTATCTGTACACGGAAGTAGGGCGGCATGGCGCCGCCGCCTTGCGGTCGGTCCAGCCGTTCTGTATTCTGGGCAACTCCGGAACTGGTTCCATCGACTACAGCTGGTTGCTTTTCCAATGCGCACGAAGACTGGGTGATTCCCTGGACGCCTACGTCGTGCATCCATACACCAATAATTCCACCTGTTCGGAATCCGCCTCTCCTGAAGCCCATCACACGTTGGAGCAATTGGACAGGCTGCATGAACTCGTGTTCGCATCCGGCGGCATGAAGGAGCTTTGGAACACTGAATACGGATGGCCCAACGGCGGCCCCGCCGAAGAACGCGCCCGTACGGCCTGCTATTTGCGCATGCTGCTGCTGAACGATGTCGCGGGCGTCCGACAGGCCGTTGTCTATAATTGGGACCGTGACTACAACACCTGCCATCTTCCAGCCGTCGTCGCCTTGCATTACTTCGCCATGCGCCGACAGCTTGCGCGCTTTGTCGGCGCAACTTGCAAAGACAATATATGGACGGTTGTCTATGAACGCCACCAGAAACCGTTCGCCGTGCAATGGACAACCATGGACGGGGAATTTCCCCTGACCATCGACGGCGATGCCACGGATGCTTTCGGCAATCCTTTGGAAAATCCGAAAATTTCACGCCTTCCAGTCTTTTTTGACAAAATTCCCCAATCTGTTGTGGACACGCACATCCAGGCGCAGGCGAAGCGGCTTCAGGACCGTTTTCTGCGTTTCCATCAATCAAAACCGCTGGCGTCCTTCAAACCGTTTTTAAATCTGGAGGCGACCGACGTTGAAAAGCTACGTCTTGCCCTTTTGAACTGGCTTCAGGAGAGAAACGCCCCCATCACAAGCGAGGAACAGGCGCTTTTCCATTTCGCCCTGGACTGGTTTCTGCAGACAGGACGCAACGTCAGCCAACCGGACGCCCCGTCAGTTGCATTTGACGCGGAACCTTTCCTCGAACAGGTTTTAAAAGACCATGCGAACCTTCTGTCCTGCCAGGCCTTACGTTATCTGTTGCGGCAGGCGGACAGGCTGGAACGCCAGCGGAAAATGGCGCACGACGAAGGTGACGCACACACCTGCGGTGTGCTTCTGCACATCCTGCTTAAATCCTGCCAGGTCTTCTCCCGTTGGGGTGAACGCATTCAGTATGCGGCATTTGCAAATCTCTATCAAGAACGCAATGGGAAGTTGGAAGAACACCTCTCTTTTGTCGCCGGCGTTCCCACCAAACTTCGCGTCCGAGTCTCCAACTATGCGGATCGTGACGTCCATGCGCAGATACAGCCATTGCTTCCCGCGGGATGGAAGGCAACGGAAATGGAGCCATTGACGGTACCCGCCAATGGCGAGGCATGGACCGATCTGACCATAACGGTTCCCAGTGGCGCCAACGCGCCCGACATCTCGATCGCCGTTCTTCTGGAAGGCTGTCCTGCACGTGTCACCACGTTCAATTGGCTGGAATACCTGCCCGCCATCAGTCTCACCATGCCTGTTCTCGAAGTGCGTGACGGTCATTTGGCCTTGCAATTGCATAATCAGGAGACGAACGCCGTCAGCGGCCATCTCAAATTGCTGCCGGCCGGCAATGCAGGCGCCCCGTTGGCGCTGATTCCTTATCAAGTCGAGCCAAAGGCCGAAGCCTCCATGACGTGCAGGCTTTCCGAAAGCGCCGCACGCCGTCTCGCCGAAGCCGGATATCAATTGAATGCGCAATTTCTGCCTGACCATGGCCAGCCTTTCGTCCTCGGCCCGCTGGATATTGAATCCACCATTGCCATTCGCCATCCACAAAAAACAGGCGTGCAATGGTGGCGCGATGCACCGCCATTGCGTCTTGATCAAGAGGAATATGCTTGGGGAAGCTATGGCAACAGCTGGTCTCCCGATGACTTGTCCGCAACGACTACAATGGCGTGGGACGATGAAAAACTCTATTTCCATGCCATCGTCAATGACCAGGTCATGAATCAGACCATTTCAGACGACGGTGTTTGGCATCAAGATTCCATTCAATTGCTCTTCATGCTCGCAGACCGCCCGCCTGACCAATCTCCGGTCTCCGGCTTCTGGCTGGCGTTGACGCCCAAAGGACCGCTCGCCTGGAGTGAACGCCAGTGGAAACATCTCGTTGATTGCCAGCTTGACATCGTCTATCAAAACAAGCAGTGCATCTACGATTTTGCCGTCCCTTGGGCGCAATTAGGTCCAGAATTCACCGGCGTCCCGAAATTCGGGGCATTCAAATACGCGATCGCCATCAACGATGACGACGTACTCGTCCCGCGGCGTTTTCTGGAGCGTTTCCGCGGAACAGTTGTCCATGGCCGCGATCTGACGAAATTCGCCACGGTCCGTCTTGAGAAACATCCGCCCGTCTGGGCGGTGCCGCCTTCCGGCCAATGCCTGTTATGGGAGGATTTCGAGATGTATCCCGCTGGCGGCCTGCCACTTGGCTACGACCACCAGCATACCACGCCTGCCAACCATACTCTCACTGTCGTCCCAGGCAAAGGCGAACACGGGGGGCAGGCGTTGCTCATACATGACGACAATGGCGGCAAGCCAAATTGCTATTGTCTCTGTACCGTTCCTTTCCAGGCGCCTCCCGGCACGCCATGCCGCGTGACGTTCCGTCTGAAAGGCAGGAATTGCGCGGCAGGCAGGCTGGGCATCTGTTCGGATCTCTGGGGCAACAAGGATTTTATCTATCTGGCGCTTCCTCAAGACATCCCCGAATGGAAGGATTTTTCACTGGAATTCAACATGCTCACCACTGGCGGCTATCGTCTGATGCTTGGCGCCAACAATTCCATTGATGAATTGCTCATCGATTCCATCAAAATCACCAAACAATGAAAACAACAGGATGAGAGGCCCATCATGCGCACCTATTATGCAAGCGAATACGCGATTCTTGACAGCGACGTTGTTTCCGGCGGGGGAACCGATGTCACGGCTTCCTTGCAGGCACTTCTCGACAAAGCAAAAACGGAAGGCGGCATCCGTCTCGTCATGGACGGAGCCGCTCTCGTCTGTGGCTTGAAGCTCCATTCCAATACGATCATCGAATGCCTCGGCGCAAACTGCGGCTTCTACTTGCAGGACCATGCCAACCGCCCCATTCTGACCAATGCCGAATGGAATCTGAAGGACCGCCGTCCGACGCAGAACATCCGTCTGCTCGGCGGGACCTACAACCATAACTGCGCACATCAGGAACACGACCTGCCCACCAGCGAATATCCCATGCCCAGTACGCGCAACGACGACAATCTCGATCCAAGTTTCAGGGATCTCCATAACATTTACCTGATGGAATTCTATGGAGTGGAAAATTTTCTGATGCGAGATGTTATCTTGCGGAATCAAAGGACTTACGCATTCACACTTGGAAATTTCAAGAACGCCGTCATTGAAAACTGCATCGTCGATATGGCCGAACTGCTCACCCCCGGCAACCAGGACGGACTGCATTTCTTCGGGCCGGGCCAGTTCCTGACCATCCGCAATTTCCGCGGCCTGACCGGCGATGACATCATCAACATCGCACCGGATGAAATCGATGGAGTTTCCGACATCACCGACGTCCTTGTCGATGGCGTCTTCTTCGACCATGCCCATCAAGGCATTCGCATGCTTTCCCATGGCACGGGACGGCTGGACAGAGTCTCGATACGCAATGTCACTGGCACCTATCGCGTCTTCGGCGTTAGCATCATGCCGTTCATTGATAGCACCACGTTTGGGAACTATGGAGATATTTCATTGGAAAACATAGACTTGCGGCAGGATAACGGAGGAACCATGCCGACCACCTTGTTG
The DNA here is from genome assembly GCA_017554445.1 of Victivallales bacterium. GTDB lineage: Bacteria > Verrucomicrobiota > Lentisphaeria > Oligosphaerales > Oligosphaeraceae > UBA1407. Next base: position 6,014 of record JAFZIJ010000220.1, on the reverse strand, counting down.
CAAGTCGGCGGCAGCATCGAATGCTTCAGCCTGAAAAACATACGATTCCACTGCAAGGAACCCGCACATTCATGCTTCGATCTCGGGACGACATTTTACGCAGGATTTTACGACTTCAAAGACAATCGACGCCCGACCATACGGACATTGATTGTGGATGGACTTGTCATAATGGACGACGCGCCGCAGAGCCCCCCCGTGTGGATTTACCTCCTTTTCAATTTCGACCATTTGATCTTGAGAAATATTGAATTGCATCGAGCGGAAGGGACGGTTCCCACCGGAAATCTCATTCGTCTCATTGCGGAAGCCAAAGTCAGAAGACTTGTGTTGGATGGTATTTACGCAGAGAATATCGCCAGTGTCATCCAAGCGTCCGCTGGTTATGGAATCGACTTTCTGCAAGTCAGGAATGTCACGCTGAATCATGGCGGACAAGTATTGGATCTGAAGGATGCCGACATAGGGCAGATATTCGAAGAAGACGTGAAATTCATTCGATAGAATCCGGGCAGGGGTGGCGCAGTGCCCTTAAGTCACGCTTCGCGTGACAGCTTATGGCTTATTGCTTATAGTCTCTTCTAAGCTCTAGAAACTCAGGAAGTTCTAGAAAGCAAAAGCCTTAAGCCATTAGCCATTAGCCATAAGCGCCGCCAACGGCGGCATGCCGATGGCACATTCTGTCATTTCTTCCGTGTCGTGGTGGTCGTCGTGGTCACGACAGTCTTGGTCGTCGTGCCGGTTTTCTTTTTCGCAGTCGTCGATGATGAAGATTTGCGTTTCGTGCCGCTTTTTCCCGTGGCTTTATTGAACAGGAGGTTGACGACTTTCGTAACGCATCTGCTGATGATCAAATTGATGATCCGTTTTGTGTATTTTGTAATCGCGCTTTGAGCCATGATTCATTACCTTTTTAATTTAATGAAACTCGCATAGTGTGCCGACGGCGTGGACGCCGTCGTTACTTAAAAAACTTAAAGAAACTTGCGTAATCCTGTCGTTTGAATAGTAGTTGCAGGCCGATGGACATCAGTTCGCGGCCTGTATAGGAGGTTCCGTCTTCCGTCGTATAGATGGCATCCGGCAGCAATCCGCGCATCTTGAATCGCGGTTGCTGGCAATGCTCCCATTCGCGCATGCCATGCGCGAAACCAAACAGTCCGAACGACTTGCGGTCACGGCGGACATATTGCCAGATGCAATATGGATGTTGTCGCGCGGAAGCGATGCGATAGACGTATGAATCCTGCAGATCCGCGCGGACGATCTTGAAATAAGCCGTCGCCGCACGCAGTTCATTCAACGTCTCTTGCGACGCTTTCAGCAAGTCGATGCCGATGCTCATGGAGCCAGTCATGCCCAAATGGATTCTGAACGGCAGGGGAACGTCCGGATCTTTGGCGATATTTCCCGCGCCGCCAGCCGTTTTCGGCACGAAAAGACGCGAGAAGCCTTCGTGGAGAATCATCACATCTTTAGGATGAGCGTTGTCGCTGCGATTGATGCGATCCGCGAATTCTACCATGCCGAAATCGGCACGACCGCCGCCGGATGCGCAGTTTTCAAACAACACGTTGGGATGGCGTTCGTTCAATGACTTCCAGACGGCATATAAATTTTGTATATAGCGAATGGGCATGGAATGATCGGTGCCGTATTCGCTGAGATAGCGGTTCATGTCCCATTTCAGATAGTCGAGTTGCAAATCCGTAATCAGTTTGTCCAGCCAACCGATGGCCCAATCGCGAACGCAATCTTGTGAGAAATCAAGCGTCAATTGACTGCGTTTCAAGAAGTTCGGACGTTTGGGATCCGATAGGAACCATTCCTGATGGGCACGATACAAATCCGAATCCGGATTGGCCATTTCAGGCTCCACCCACAGGCCGAACAGCATGCCTTGTGCATGGCAGGCATCCGATATCGGCCTTAAGCCATTCGGAAAACGCGACTTGTCCGCTACCCAATCACCCAGTCCAGCCTTGTCGTTGACGCGTTTCGGCATCCATCCGTCATCGATGACAAACAGTTCCGCGCCGATGTCCGCCGCCTTGGGGATAAGAGCGGTCAGATTCGTTTCATTGATGTCGAAGAGATAGGGATACCATGAATTATAGATGATAGGGCGGATGGCGTGAGCCTTTTCGCGTGGCGCAAGCCAGTCCAACTGCCAATCATAGAGAATCTCCGTCATCCGTTCGAAACCGCCGGCGGAGAATCCGCAGCAGAGGGCGGGCGTTTCGAAGGATTCGTTTGGCTTCAATGTCCATTCCATGTCGAAGTCATTGATTCCACCTGTGATACAGACGTTTCCACTATAGCCTTGTTCGATGGAGATTTTGAAATTGCCGCTCCACTTCAAGGCGGCGAAATAGACGTCTCCGGACGTTTCCGTGACGGCTGATTCCGCATCCAACGCTACGAACGGAACATGCTGATGCGATGCGCAAGTGCCACGGTGATTTTCCATAACTAGTTGCATTTGCGTAAGTTCGCACTGATTGACGCCGAATTCGGCCCCCCATTCGCCGGAATAATGCGTCACGCGATAGTTGCCGGCGATTGGCGGCAGATTCAACGTCGCGCTTTTGACGCTGTCCAGACGGATGTCCGTCTCGCCGCAATTGCGGATGACCGCCTTGCGGGAAATGACGTCCAAATCTCCGAACAGCTCATAGACAAGCGTGACTTCCAAGGGATAATGTTCATCTTTGAGTGTAACGCGAAGCGATTCATTTTCAACGACATGTGATAGATAAACCAGCCGTGCGCCGCGTGCGCCGTCGTCATAAATCGGGAGCAGGGCGGGTTCCATGAAATCGTAGGGCTCCTGCCCGCGATATTCTAGATAAAACAGGCTGTTGGCGGGACTTGCGCAATCCATCTGTGTCTTCAGCTTCGCGACTTCACAGATATCTTCAAGCCGGGAACCCCAATACAGATGGATGAGCTTGTTGTTGCGGCCGACGGCGAAGGCGTAAGACATCCGCGCCGTCTGCAACAGGAATAGGTTGTCTTTGATACTAATCATGATAAAGCGACGAAAAGGACAAAAGCGACTAACGCGACAGGGGTTCTGAATTTGCTTTAAGCTTTAAGCTTTAGGCTTTTAGCTCTCATGGCTTGTAGCGTTTGGAGATCGGCGGTTTCACCCAGCCGTGACTGTTCGGTGAATGGTAGATTTTAATCAGTTCTGCGAACGCCTTGTCGCAGACGTCGGTCGGCAGACCGCCATGTTCGGCGAATTCCAGATCTATCACAGTGCGCAGCATGAAGATACGCCACCGCCAGCTGGTGCGGATGCTGTCCGGCAGTTCCGCGTCAATCGCTTTGGCCAAGCCATAGGCGTTTTTGACATGCGGCCAGCCTTCCAACGGCTTGATATTTTGCAGAAGCCAGTTCATCACCGTCGGATGCGTATCGAGGAACCATCTCGCCTTACGCGGCAGATCATGGTTCATTTCCAACAACTTGACCAAATCAACGACTTGATCCGCAACCTTATCGCCAAAATGGTATGCGGCGTAGATGCGGACCGTCTCCCATGCGGGGCGGTCGTAGGAATAGAATTGCGCGAACATCGCCTTGTGGAGGTCTTCGAAGATGCCTTCAGAATATGGATAACCGCCTGACAGTTCGGCTTTTCTGGCATCCCATTGCTGTTGGTAGCGATCCGGTTGCGGCGCGATGCCGTAGCCTCCCCATGGCTGATGGTTCATGCTGATTTCGGGGAAGCCCAACAGCGGCGTGCCTTTAGGCGGCCGTTCTTTGAAGACGGGAATCTCCTCCATGAGGAAATCGCAGTACTTTGGATTGTTTTTAACCTTTTCCAGCCCAAGATGCCATTCAGTGTCGTCGCAGTACCAGAAGGCGACAATCCATTTGGCCTGCGGGAAATACTTGTCGCCAATCGGACGGAATGCTTCATAGATTTTCAGGAAGGCATTGCCGCCCCACGGCTTGCAGAGTTCGCAGCCGCAACCACCTTGGTCATATGGCCAAATCGTTACATAGTCGGGCTTTAGAGAGGCAATAAAGCCACGGCAGTTCTGTTCGAACTGCTGCTTGAGATAATCCATTCCGCCTGGTTTGGACGGGCAGATCTGCGAATCATACCAACCGCCGCGCATGCCGCCTTCTTTGATGGCGCGCAGTTCAACTGGTGAATCAGCATAAGCTTCATTGGAGACAATCAGATAGAACAGCTTCATACCAAGCCGTCTCGCCATTTCAGCGAAGGCCGAAAGGCGTTCACGGAAGGCCACGGCATCCGGATCGTCGAAATTTTTGAAATGATGCAGGTCATACCAGAAGGCGAGCGTATTGAAGCCCCACAACGCCAAATCCTCCATGTATTCCTTTATTTCCACCATGGGGGCAATATGGTAGAAGTTGTAGAAATGCGTTGCGAAATAGATGGCGCGCAACGGTTTGAAGAGTTTGAACGTTCCACGGCCCGACCATGGCTCCATGCCGTCCGCCGTGTAGCGTGATTCGTGCAGAAAACGTCCTGCACCGTTGAAAAGCTCCGACAAGGCGGGAGCGCGCAGCCGCCATCCGCCTTGGACGTCTTCCATGACGTAAGTGTCTGTTTCCAAAGATTTATCTATTTCCAGAAAAAGTGTCATGGCGGCGCCTTCCCTGACGGCGACGCCGTGGTTTTCCAGCCGCGGTTTCAGAATCTCCGCGACGATTTGCGTTTCCAATGAAGCAATGATAAATAATTCCGTGATCATAATTGTTTCCTTTTAGAAGGTAATGTCCAGTGAACGAAGCAGATCATCAACGGTTGCGGTGGCCAGACATTCCACCGTGTCCGCCGCGCCGTAATAGACTTTTACTTCACCGTTGGGCTCCAACAACATACCGCCAGGGAAGATGACACTGCCGCGGAATCCGTCCAGTTCGTATTTTTCTCTGGCCTTGATGATTGGCTGGCTAGAAATGGCGAGTACTTTGGCGGGATTCTTCAAATCAAGCAGCATGAGCCCCGCTAAATACTCCTTATGCCAGATGGCTTTCGGATTATTGGCGATTTCCCAACCGAGAAGGTCGCGATTCGGATCTTTGTACGTCGCATGGAATGTGGCCAGCCAGCCTTCGGACGTCTTGATCGGCGGCGCGGCAGGACCGATTTTCGCATTGGCGAACGGCACTTTTTCCAATCCCATAACGAGTTGCGAATCACCCCAGTAGCGGCAATCGGGAGATTTTGAAAGCCAAATATCAAACAATTCTTTATAGCCGCGGCTGTATTCGGGCATGGGGCGTTCCAACCGCACAAAACAACCGTCGATTTTCTCTGGAAACAGCACCATGTTGCGGTCGTCCGGAATCGACAACGACAGCACGTCGAATTTCTCAAAATCATCCGTCACGGCGATGCCGCCGCGCAGTCCATGGCGTGTATCGACGGCGAAGCAGAGATACACGCGGTCTTCAATGACCGTCAGGCGTGGATCATAGAAACGGCTGATTTCCGGATCCGCGTCAACATATTCCTGCGGCGCCGCCCATGGCTTGTCGCGCGGAATCCAGTGGATGCCGTCGTCCGATTCGGCGATGCCCAGATTCGTATAGGTGGTTCCGCGCCCCCATCCTTTGGAGGAGAACCCGACGTCGTTACGGAAAACCATGTAATAACGGCCCTTGAACTTGCAGATGCCTGCATTGAAGACCAATGACGCGGGATAGGACAGGTCCGAAGCCTGCAGGACAGGATTGCCGGAGTAGCGTTTCAGTTCCATGTGAGTCTCTTTTTATATTGGTTGTCGTCTTTCTTCTATCGTGATGTATAGCAAAAAGCCCCGATTACCATTAAAGATAATCGGGGCTGAGAGATTTTCAAGCAAATTCGGGAGGGTCACGCTCCAGCGTGACCGGACGCTCTGGAGAGCGTCCCTCCCAAGCCGTTACAGATTGCCAAGAGCGCAGAGCAGAACACCTGCGGCGACGGCGGAACCGATAACGCCGGAGACGTTCGGGCCCATGGCGTGCATGAGCAGGAAGTTCTG
>JAFZIJ010000219.1 GCA_017554445.1 Victivallales bacterium | reverse complement strand
TGGCTTTGAGCGGGCCGCTCACAATATGGCGCCATTCCTGCATTGTTCAACTTTCAACACCATGCCCGCACGGGACACTGTCGCAAAAGTCAAACTTCAGGAGTCCCCCAGCAGAGCTGGGGGTTTACCGATTTTAATTATAATTTGGGAGAGAAATCATGAGCAATTTTGAAGATCTGAAAAAGAGTCTTGAGGAAGCAATTGCCTACAAACAAGGCAAGCTAAAAAACGTCAAAACGCATAGATGGGAAGTTATCCCATTACCTGAATTTGATGCAACAACAATCAAGGCTATTCGGCTGAATGCTCAAATGACACAGGCTATTTTCGCTGCATGCATCGGTGTCACCAAAAAAGCGGTCGAAGCCTGGGAAAGCGGTCGTACGAGACCAGATGGTGCTGCAAGAAGAACACTTGGCCTTATGCAGAAATCATCGTCTTATGCCACAGAAAATGGCATTTTGCTTTGTCATGACGATGCTTGATAGAACTGTCTAAGCACTTATCTTCTAGAACTCTAGTGTCCTAGCCATCTAGCCTATCAGCGTCTTCGGTCCAAGCATGCCCTGCGGATCAAAAAGCGCTTTGATAGCACACATTTCCTCCACGCCTTTCTTACCAATCAGCAGCTCCAAAAAGTTCGTTTTTAGCTTGCCGATGCCATGTTCGGCGGCGGGAGAGCCGCCCATCGCGACGACGCGTTTCGCCAAATTAAAATAAAGCGATTTTCCTTTCGCATATTCATCTGGATTTCGCGGCAAAATATTCACATGCAAATGGTTGTCGCCAACATGGCCAAACGTCACATACCGCAGTCCGGCGGCTCCAAGCTCCTCATGAAACATCGCGACATATTCTTCCAGACGGTCATCTGGCACCGCCATGTCGGTGCCCAATTTCGTCACTGTCGGATACTGACGGCGGATTTGCGCTATCAGTCCGTTGACGGTTTCCGGCAATGCATGGCGGAACAGACGAAGCCGTTCCCGTGTATCGTTCTCCGTTGCGCACCAACATTTTCCTGCGTCTCCGCCCAATGAATTGATGACCTTTTGAAGACGTTGCAACACATCACGTTCATCCGCCGCACTGCAACCGACGTCCAGAAACACGCCATGCCGCATGTCGTCTTCCAGACAGGCGGGAACGCCAGACGCCGCACCAAGCAGGCGGCGGCGTTCGCGCAGCATATCCAACGCGTCCGCCCCGAAATACTCCACGGCTTCAAGCCCAAGCCGTTTGCGTTCAGCACGTAACGCATGGACAAACGCCAATGCGGTCGCTTCATCCGCCCAGAAGCACATCACCATGATGCTTCGTTCCGGACGCGGCACAAGCCGCAATTCAACGTCTGTCACGACGCCAAGCGTCCCTTCCGAACCGATGAACAAATCCATCACATCACGCCCGCCGGAAAAATACCCTGCCGCGCTCTTCGTCTTCGGCCATGGATACGACGGCATTTTCCCATTAAGAATCGTCCCATTAGGCATTTGCAACGCAAATGCACCGTCATCGTCAGCCATCCATTCGCCACGATGCAAATCCAATGATGAACCATCCGCCAAGATGACATGCATCGCTTCCACGTAGGGACGCGTCGGCCCATAGCCGAATGTATGCGCACCCGATGCATTGCAGGCAACCGTGCCGCCGATGGAAGCGCTCGTTTCAGTCGGATCCGGCGGATAGAAAAGTTTCGCCTCACGCAATTCCGTCAATAGCGCCCTGCTCTCTTCCGACCAATTGGCCGAATCCGCGAACATGCCTGTTTGCAACGACTTCTGCAAATCGCCCAAACGGACGCCAGATTCGCAATGGACAAAAAAATCGCCGTGTTCGTTTTTGCGCAGGCCGAGCACATGGTTCATCCGTTCCAAGCTCAACACAAGCCCGCCGTCCGGAACGGCAGCGGCTGTAATACCTGTCCGAGCACCGGAAACCGTCACGCTCCAGCCATTGCGAGCGGCTTCGCGAACCGCCATGGCGACCTCTTCAGCGTTCTGCGGCAAGGCGATGCAATCCGCATCGCCTTCCTTGCGCGATTCGTCGCTGAAATATTTCCGCCATGACGACAACGCCTCGCCAACCACCATCTGCGGCGTTCCGCTCATTGGCGTCTGACTGGCTTTCGCAATATTTCCGCTCATACCGAATATCCTCTGTTCCAACTATCTAGAGGCATTAACGCTTTTCTTCAACGACATGCGCCTTACGTTGCGTTATCGACAACTCCGCAGGCGAAACCGTCACTTTGCTGTATGGCGGCACGGATTCCGTCAACCAGACGTTACCGCCGATGATGGAATGATGGCCGATTGTGATGTCGCCCAGAATCGAGGCTTCGGAATAGATTGTCACATCGTCTTCGATATTCGGATGCCGTTTGCGTCCTTTGATAATCGCTCCACAGGCGTCCTTCGGAAAGCTCAAGGCACCCAAAGTCACGCCTTGATAGAGCTTTACGCGTGCGCCGATGACGGCGGTCTCACCAACCACCACGCCTGTGCCATGGTCGATGAAGAACGACGGGCCAATCGTCGCGCCCGGATTGATGTCGATCCCCGTAATCGTATGGGCGTATTCGCTCATGACGCGCGGGATGAACGGAATCTTCTCCGCATACAGTTCATGGGCGATGCGATGGATGCTGATCGCCTTGAAGCCCGGATATGCCAAGATAATCTCATCCAACGACTTAGCGGCAGGATCACCATCCAACGCCGCCTGCGCGTCCGTCAACAGGATTTCGCGGATTTCCGGCAGTTTCATCATCAACCGTTCGGCGATCTCCTCGCCGCTGCGAAAGCAGTCTCCTTCACAGTTTGCTTTCATGCAATTGAACGCCAAGGCATGCGTCAACTGGGAGGAAAGTTCACGGAAAACAGTGTTCACCATGCTGCCAACGACGAAATACTGCTCCGTCGTCGTGAACGAACGGTTACCCGTGTAGCCAGGAAACAACAGATCCAGAAGCTGTTCCAAGACGTTGAAAATCGCCTCGCGTTGCGGCATGCCGCAGCGTTCGTTGTAATTCACACCGATGGCATTCGCATAGCTTCCGCAAAGGCGCTCCGTCAGACTGCGCGCCTTCTCGTCCGTCCATGACGTCCCGTTAATCCACTTCGAAATTTTATAACCTAAATTCCGCTTCGATTCCATTGCTTCCGACAACCTTCAAAATTCGTGTCTAATCTATCGTTTCGCCGCGTCCTGCGCGTCTTTCTCCAACATCAACGTGACAGGGCCATCGTTCACGAGCGCCACTTTCATGTCCGCCCCGAAACGCCCGGTCTCCACATGCACGCCTGTCTCGCGCAATTTACAGACAAAATATTCGTACATTGGTTCCGAAACATTGCCTGGTGCCGCATCGACGAAGCTTGGGCGACGCCCCTTCCGCGCGTCGCCGTACAACGTAAATTGGCTGACCACAAGCAGTTCGCCACCGACATCCAGCAGAGAGCGATTCAATTTCCCTTCGTCGTCTTCGAAAATCCGAAGGTTCACGACCTTATCGACAAGAAAATCCGCCTCCGCTTTCGTATCGCTATGCGTCACGCCGAACAGCACAAGAAAGCCTTTGCCGATTTTCCCAATGCATTCGCCGTCAACCGTTACCGACGCTTCTGAAACTCGTTGCACCAATGCCCGCATGTCATCACCATTCTATTTTTTCCAGCCGCTGGACGACTTCCTCCACAGGAAGGCCAATCACATTGCTCATCAAACCGTCCACGCGTTCGACAAGCATCTCCCCATGCGACTGAATTCCATACGCTCCCGCCTTGTCCAGCGGATTCGTCAAACGGAAGTATTCGTCTATGATCTTGTCCGTCAACGTCTTGAACGTCACATGGGAAGTCGCAAGCCACGTATCTGCATGACCGTGTCCATCAATCAACGTCACGCCGGTCAGCACAACATGCGTTCGTCCGGACAAGTCATGCAAAAAGCGTTTCGCTTCGTCCATGTCCTTTGGCTTCCCCAGGATCCGGTCATCAAGAACCACGACGGTGTCCGCCCCAAGTATCACGCGCCCAGGATGATGCGTCTCCGTAGCACGCGCTTTCAGACAGGACAGCCGTTGGACGAGACACTCCGCCGTCTCGCCTTCCAGCCGCCGTTCATCCGTCTCGTAGGCATGGATTTCGAACCGCACGCCAGCTTCGGCAAGCAGTTCGCGCCGCCGTGGCGAATTGGACGCCAGAATCAATATTTTTTCCGAACTGTTTTGCAATTTGAATCCTTTGTTTAAGAAAGGCGCGTGTGCATCCCGCCTACGCGGAAAATTACGCGGGCATGCCCGCGTACGACGGCGGGACGCCGTCGCCACACCAACGGCGGGACGCATGCGGGACCTCAGAGCTGTTTGACCTTCATGCCGCGGCCTTTGTAGTATTCGCGAACCGGCAGCATCCAGTCTGTCTGGACGATGTCGAATTTCTTGTCCGCCAGCCAGCCCCAGCCGTCGTCCATCTTGCCGATGATGGACACGTCATCCGAATGGCCTGCCGACAACTGCTTCTTGTAATTATAGATGATGGCGTTGACCCACAGCAGGAGGCCATGCTTATGCATCTTCTCGATGTAGGCATCCGACGCCGTCTCTTCATCATCCTTGTCGAAAAGCACTTCCGCGCCGATGAAATTCAGTTTGCGCGTCAACAGCATGTCCGTGATCTTGTCGTTGCTCTGGATGATCGGCATGTACGGCAGTTCGGGAGCGTAGTCTTCAATCTGCTTGAACCATTCTTCCTTCGGGGAGGTCTTCACGATGACTTGATCCTGCATGCCGTGGCGGCGGATGCAGTCCGTGATTTCCGGAATCGCCGTCCAGAATTTATCGACGTTGATGAAGCAGCGTCCTTTGAAGAGATCGAAGATTTCGTCCAGAGTGCTGACGGGGCACGGCGTGGGCGTGCCGTCTTGGTTCACAAAACGCAACTGCGCGACTTCTTCCGCCGTCATGTCCTTGATATAACGGCTGCTACGCAGATGGGCGGGTTCCATTCCGGGATGGAAGACGAACAGTTTGCGGTCTTTCGAAACCGACACGTCAATCTCCATGATATCCGCGCCCTGCAGCAACGCCGCCTCATAGGACTGAATCGTGTTGCACGGGATGTTGCCGCCGGCCGTGCCGCGATGGGCGGCGATCAGCAAATGGTCTTTCGCGGCTTCAAAAATCTTCTTGCTCGTTTCCTGCATTTCAAAAACTCCTTGCCAATGGCTTTTTCTCGCCTTTCTTGTTCAGGCGACTTGACTTTTCTTCTTTGAAAACATACTTTTCATGTTGTCTTTACTATACCACTATTTTATTAAACTACGTAATCAGAGGAAAACCAAATGACAGGAAAAATCACATTGGCAGCCTTCGCCGTCATGACGGCTTTCCAATTCAGCCTTGCATTGGAGAAAAACATGATTCCCATCGTTCTTGACGCCCAGCCAAAATTCGCCTTCGCCATCCCGCAAAATGCAGATGACCAGACAAAAGCCACCATTGCTCGATTGCAGTCCTTTTTGCAACAAAAATACCACGCGAAGCTTCCAGAAGACGCGCAATCGCCTTTGCCCAAGATACTTGTGAATCCCAACACGCCGTCTTTCGAACCGCGCGACTATCGAATTTCATTCCAGAATCCAACTCAACCATCCATTGAGGCAGGCTCCGCCGTCGCTCTCGAAAGAGCTTTGAATACGCTCGTCACGGAATTTGCGACAGCGACAGCGTTCGCCGTTCCGCAAGGAACGGACATCCATTACAAATTCACAGAAAAACGTCTGGACAACTTCGGTCTGCTTCCTAAATACCGTTATAGCAAAGATGTAAAGCTTGAGCCATCAGACGCGGAAGGGAAGCTCATGACGCCGGATTGGGTGAAATCCATGGTATTGGTCGAAGTCCATCTGCAAACCGCTTCGCTCGGACGAACATTCAACAAGGCCCTCCCATTGCTTGACCACTATTCATCGCTCGGCGTCAACGCCTTATGGCTCTGCCCCGTTTTTGAAAAAGGCCCCGGCGGCAACGGCTACGGCAACCAAGGCGTCCATCTGCTCGAACCGGCCTATGCGGAGACGACCGACCAGCAGGCCGCCCGCCAATCGCTCCGCCGTTTCGTCGATCAGGCCCATCAGCGGAACATCCATATCCTGCTGGACATCATCACATGGGGCGCCATGACCAACTGCCAGCTCATCAAAGACCATCC
>JAFZIJ010000218.1 GCA_017554445.1 Victivallales bacterium | reverse complement strand
CCACGGAAACCGTCGCCGTCGCTGCCACACCGCCTTCATTCGCCAGTGTCACGTATATTTCTGACGAATTTGCAGGAACATGGAGCAACAGCGTCCCATCGGACAACGTGACGCTCCTCGCATCCGAACTCGCGGCGGACGGCAGATAGCCGTCCGCTCCGTAGGCGGACATCTTCGCGCCGGGCGGCAGAGTCACCGTCACGATTCTCGCCGCGGCGGACGTCGGCAAAGCGAAACTTGCTTCGCCGTAACCATTGACATTATAGTGATTATTGGTTGAAGACCAGACCGGCAGCGTCACCGCCGTCACGTCCTCCGCAAACGACTGGTTGTCCGCCCGTTTGACTTCATAGACGTCGCGATATCCGTTGGTTGTGACACCCAAACGCCAGTTGCCCGTCTTCAGCGGCGGCAACGTGAACGTCCGTTCGACGGTTATACTTTCCGAAGGCCTCAGCGTATTGTTCACAACCATCTCGCCGATTGTGGCGAACTGTCCGCCGAGCGCCTCGTCAACGCTTTGCAACACAACTACATCCCGCCACGGCCCGACGGCATCGAGTTCGCCTTCGTTCGTAATGGTCCATCTGGCCGTGATGTTGCCGCCGGACATCGCTTCCGACGGTGCGGAAACCGCCGAGACCGCCAGATTCGCGCATGGCCCGTTGTAGGCCCCTTGCATCTCGTAGATTCCGATATCCGGGCAGACGCCGCCTTCATCCGTCGTGCCGGTGTCCGCCACCTTCACGACGTCCATGCGCGGCCGCCCCCAGTAATCCCTTGCGGGGGCGACAGTTCCGTCGCCAGCGTCAATGCACGGCGAGCCCGCCTTCAATGTGAAATCACCATGTATGGCATCCGTGAAAAGTGGATCCGCCCAGATGTTGCCGTCGTAACCGGCCTTTTGGAAAGTTTGGTAGGGATAGCCGTTGTCGTTATGGAAGAGGCAGTTCCGGAACTTGACGACATCATAAGCCTCTGAATATCCATTGACGTCAAGCCAGTCCGAGCCGATGTTCTTGAACACGCAGTTCGTGAAAACAGCATTGCCTGACCAATTGCTCCAATACATCGCTATGTGTTGAGTTTCATAAAAGACGCAATTGATGTATTCGTTCTTGACACCAAGGTATGGCGCCGCGCCAAGCCCGACATCCGTGATGATGGAATTTCGAACTGTTATGCTTCCGCCCCAGTTCCAGATGCCGTCGTATGTGGCATGGGCCACGATACATCCGTCCATCTCCAGCACGCCGTCTTCCGCCGTTTCAACGATGCCCGTTTCATTGTACGGCGCACCATACATCAGTGTACAATAGGCTAATCTGGCATTGCCTTGAACATAAATGTATTTCCAGTCACCACCGCTTGGCGCCGTTTCCTCGCCATCACCGTTCGTGTCGCCGCCATGGACATCATCTTTTATAGACGTAAAAACGATGGGGTGGACACGGTTGCCAATGGCTTCCAGCATGCCGCCGCTCTCCACGGTTATTTGCAACCGCCAGCCGCCCATCTTCACAATCGCACCGGGCTGCACGACCAGCTTCCCCCCATTCTTTACAGTGATATTGCCCGTCACCCAATGGACACGGTCTCCCGCCAGCGTCACTGTCTCATCGGCGTTTATTGTCCCCCCGTTATAAATCAGCGTCTTGAAACGGATATCGCTGTCAAGAGATGGATCAAAGCCCAATTCATATGCATCATGGACAGGGATTGTGGCATCGCCGTCGCCGTTCGTGTCGCCACCCACATCTTCGGAGTCGTCCGCCAGATGGGTGAAAATCGCGCCTTTGTCAACAATAACGCCACCAGTGGTTTTCAGTTCCGACCCTGTCGCGAATTTGACGATAGCGCCTTTCTGGATGGTCAACGTCACACCATTAGGCACGGACAGTGTATTCAAAATATGGATGATATCTCCAGACTTCCACGTCGTGTTGACTGGCAAGACGGACGAATAACGCAAATCGCAATTCGCCAAACCATTCATGTCGCCATCCCCCGTGATGTCATAAAGACCATAGCCCAGAACACCGTCCGAGCCATTCTGCTCCGTATCGCCGCCCACCGTATCATCGGAAATGGATGTGAAAACCGCCTTGTTCGCGACAATGGCGCCGTCGATTAGCAGCCCCGTGTCTTCGCAGAACTTCACGATGGCGTTCGCTTCAACGGTCAGCGTCACGCCTTCCGGCACACGCACCCAATGGCGGATGACATGGACTTTACCAGTCGTCCATGTCTCGTTCGCCTCCAATACGCCGCCATGGATGACGATTCCGTCGTCGTTCAGCACAAAAAGCTCCGTCATAGCGGTGTTCGTTTCTTCGTTCAGAGCGAAACGATGCCAACCGTCCTTGCGGATCGCCGTGGAATCAAACTGTGGATTTCCAATAGTCCAGCCGTTGGTCATGTTGCCATCGATGAACAGTCGTGCATTTGCGTCATCGTCGGTAGCGACAGGGGAGATGCGTTCCGTACCACGGAGTATCCGGCCGCCGAAGGTCGTACGCGAATCACAGCGTACGACTGTCGAAACGGCGATGTCCTCCGATGTTTCCGCCCAAAGGAAGGTCGCCATCCCAACAAGACACAACAGCAAAAAGCTTCTTTTCATAGTGTTTTTTATATTCATAGTATTAAAAAAGCATAGATTGGTTCTGTTTTCACACGTTTACGGCAGGCAGATGACACGGAAACCTTGGTTGCTGTTGCTTCCGGTAGGCGGACTCGAACTATGCCCCGCAGAACGGCAACTTGACGCACCGACGGCATAGCTGCCACCACGCCTGATACGTGTCCCCATCCAATCCGGTCCGCCTGGCCCGACTGGATCCGTATAAACCGTTGTGTTTGAATAATAAGGATATGCATCATACCAATCAAGACAGCATTCTTCGACATTGCCGTGCATGTCGTAAAGCCCCCAGGCATTCGGGAGATAGCTGCCGACTTTCGTGTGTCCCTTCGTATAGCCGCCTTTGCCATCCGATTGATTGTAATAGTACCGTCCGACTTCATCCATGGCGTCGTCATTCGTGCCATTAGTCAAATTCTTCCCAGAGTTAAGGGCTGTCAGCGTACCCGCCCGGCAGGCATATTCCCATTGCGCCTGCGTCGGTAGATCGAACATCAGCCCCGTCTTCGCCCGCAACCGCCCCATGAACGACGTGTCATCAACGGCATGACCGTATTTGGGCCATCCAGCGCCAGCCGTGTCGGTATTTCCACGTATATCGCTGAAATAAACAAAATCCACTGGACGGCACGCCCCCCTGTAATAGGACGGATTTCCTCCCATGACAAGCTCCCATTGTTTCTGCGTGCATTCGAAGACGCCCATATAGAACCATTGTGTAAGCGTTACCGTGTGCAATTTCTCCCACCGTTGGTTGCCTCCCAGCTCGTCAGCAGGAGAGCCCATTAGGAAGGTGCCAGCCGGTATTCGCCGCAGCCACAGCTCTGTCGTGCGGCAAATGTCATCATCCAAATTTGGCGGGCGCAGGCTGTAGCGCCTCTTCCATGTCTGAAGGTTTACCACCAGATAGAAGGGTATGCCCGTGATGGCATGAATTTTCACTTGCAATGCGGCCGAATGAAGCTTCGGCGAATCCTTGTCCGCATCCCATGTCACCGTATATGGGCCGCCATCTTTCACGGCGTCGGTCGCGCCGTCGCCCGTCAACGTCCTCATGACGATTTCACGATTACGATCGGTATCAATGGCCGTGAACTCAACATAGACGCCCTTTGGCTTGCCCTCGTCGTCCTTCTCATCGCATTCAATGGAATACGTGATATCGACCAGCCCGTTCCACGGCCACCGCGGCTTCACGGCAACATCCTTCACTTTCACATCCGCCATGGCGATCGACGACAACATCAAGACCGCCAGCCATGCGACGCACCACGTCACAGTTGTTCCAATTGTTCTTCTGTTCATTGCAAATTCCTTAATCAATTTCATACCCTATTCATTGAATACATTTAATATGAATATTAATATAATCTTATTTTTCTAATCCATCACCAAGATATCCGCAGACATGGAGATTTTTCGGCAAAATACCGCGGCAGAATGTCTCGTCCCTCCCGCGAAGCGGATTCATACTGCCGAGCCAACAGATTATGAATTTCAAGCTTCCGTATGACGTTGTTTCCGCTTGCGCGAAGCGTGACGAACCGCCGAGCCGCAGGCAGCCGTTTGGTGCATTCGTGATCAACGTCTTGTTTTATCAATGAATCCTTGGGAGAATGTCGGCTCCTGCGGGGAGGCATTTCTGTTTCTTCCGTGTATTCAGTGGACCACAAAAATTCGTGTCCATTCGTGTGAATTCGTGGTTTATAATCAACGATTTGCATGTGACAATCCATCACCAAGATACCCGCAGACATGGAGATTTTTCGGCAAAATGCCACGGCAGAATGTCTCGTCCGCAAACAGCCTGTGCATGCTGGCGACTTGCTGGACGACCACCGTCGCCTCATCGTCATGATTGTAAATCAGACACATGCGGGATTCTTTGTTGACGAAATGCGCCGCATTTCCTTCGATGAACACCTTGCCTTTGCCAAAATTGCTCACGACTGGCAGGCCGCTCCATTCACCGCCGTAACGTGTGTGATACGAACGGAATACGTCGTGGTTCTCCACCCAGAAGAGATCGTGTCCGCCTGGCCAGTTCGGACGGATGTCATGCATTTCACTGAAGATTTCCGGAACGCCCAGAATATTGCAGAACTGCGTGATTCCCTGATAGTTGCGAACGCCAGCGCCACGATTCAGCATCGCGCCAAGCTCGAACCAGCAGCTTAATACGTCAAATTCTGCGCCATGGTTTTCCGCCAACACGGGCGTGATGAGCGTCGAAGACTGCACAGCGACACGCAACGGCTTGTCGCCCAGACGTTTCAGCAGAAGACCGTCCATCGTGTCGTAAATCCGTCCATTGTCGAAAAGAACGCTTCCGTTGCCTTCCACGACAAGCGGATGACGACCGCCGCTAAGGCCGATCCCGAAGAACGTCAGATTGACATCTCCCTGCGCCGCAAGCAGATCGAACGTCTGATCCTTTGCGGCGATAAACGTCTGGCCTTGCGCGTAAATCACGGCCTTCGACGGCAGTTTCAACGTCCGCGTGATTTCGAACCGCCTGCCCGGCAGCAAAATCAACGGCATGGCGTCTTTCGCCGCATCGTCGAAAAGCCGTTGCAGATTGTCCGTGTCATCCGCCGTCGCTTTCATGCCGATGCCGTAATCCGCCGCGTCAAAGCGACGAAGCCCCGTCATATTCGGCAAAGGCTTCATTTCAGGCAGTTTCGGGAAAATGGCGGATACATTTTGATCAACTTGCGGCACAACGAACGGCTTGAGAATGTCTGGCAATTCCGCCTTGATTTCCGCGCCGTTGCCTTCCATGCAGATGGCATATGTAAGGTTGACGGGCGGCAGTTTACAGGCCGCCGAACAGCTTTCCAGCAAGTCCGCCTCTGTCTTCGGAGGTTCTTGGAAATGAAACAGTTCAATCGCCCGACCACGGGCTTCGCGGCAACGTCGAACCGTCACATGGGACGGCAACACGCGTTTGATGTCCACCAATGCGTTCAAAGGCGAATTGGCGGCATCCGCCGTGCAATCCTCTATAATCGTATTGTAAACGGCGCTCCAGACGCGCTCTTTGCGCGGCGGCTGATTGATGGACAGAAGCGGAGCGCCGTATTCCGTCGTCGAAACAGCCTTGACACGTATTAGACTAAACTGCCCCGATGTGGAGACAATCCACGCATGCGGATAGTCCTTCGGCAGATTGGCGGTCGTCTCCACATCCGTAAAGGAGTATTCCCCAGTGACTTCCCATATCGGCAAAGTCTGCGGCAACGATGAACGGAAACGAACGTTGTGAAAATTCTGCCCGTCCGTCGAGCCGCGATACGCCGCCGCGCAATCGATGAATTCGCAGTTGCGGATATTGACGATGGTGGAATTGGGCGCCCGATGCTCCCAATGGCTGCGCGTCAGTTTCGGCAGACCGTCCTCCCATGTCAATTCGTATGGCGAACGGTACTTCTGCTTGTCCCATGTTTCGGGGCCTTTCGCGCTGATGTTCCCCCACGCTTCCGTGAAAATGGCCGCATCGGAAGACTGCTCAAAGCGACAATTGTCAAAAAGCATCGTCGCCGTATTCTGGTTCGCCGTCCAGAAACAGATGTGGCTTCCGCCTTTGCGGAACGTCAGATTGCGGACCGTACAGCGGAACGCACTATGCAGATACAACAGAAGCATTTGCGAATCAGCACCTTCGATGACGCTTCCATCTTCGCCGCACAGCGTCACATTTTTCTGTCCGACCAATGGACGGCTGATGCGATACGTTCCTTTCGGCAGGAAGACTTCCGGATTGCCGCCGTCCCATACGCCCCAACTGGAAATCTTCCCCAAGTTGTTGGCGTAGATCATCTTA
Organism: Victivallales bacterium; assembly: GCA_017554445.1. GTDB lineage: Bacteria > Verrucomicrobiota > Lentisphaeria > Oligosphaerales > Oligosphaeraceae > UBA1407. Next base: position 373 of record JAFZIJ010000218.1, on the reverse strand, counting down.
TCTGCATTGCGATATTCCTCCGCCTTGTTCAAGGCCTGCTGGATGGCGGCGAAATCATCCGCCACGCCATCGCCCTTCGCGCCAAAATCCCGAACATCCAGTCTCATTCCCGACAACGGCAACATACTCGCCGCCAACAACATCAAACATATTTTTGATTTCATAAATCTTCCGCAATCTTTCATTAAGAATACCAGTGGCATCGCAGCTTTCGACACCCCCCGCCACCTCAAAAACATCCACATTTATAAGATACCCCAAGCGAAATGCATCCAAAGGTGGATAGACCAACCGTCTTTAGCGTAAGAGCGCCCAGACCTCTTTCCTCTATTTTCAATACCTTATATATGGTAGAAGCTTTTGCAAATTGCTT
>JAFZIJ010000217.1 GCA_017554445.1 Victivallales bacterium | reverse complement strand
TCACCATGGGGGAAAGGGGGTGGTGTGCCCCGAATCATGAAAAATGGTCCGGATAGACCTGTTTTTTATGAATATCATGTTATCATCCATGAAAATCATGATTTTTCGTCTCACGTCGATGTTCATGAAATATTCGGGTTAGTGGTTAGTGGCTAGTGCTATAAGCTATAAACCTTAAGCCAAAGTCGGTGGCTAATCGCCAACGGAATTGATTTCAGCATGGTCGAATTTGACCTGCGTTTTCCATTTCTTGTCTGCGCCTTCGAGGCGCATTTCTTTGACAAACCACAGGCCGTTGGCGTGCTTCTTGGCGCCTTTCAGCTGGAGTGTCCGCCATGGGGAGAGGGCGCCTTTTTCAAACCAACGGGCCTCCAACGGAAAGCCGTATTTCGTGTTGAACCAGACGAGCACATGGCCGCCTTTGCCAGTCGGATCCGCTAGTTTCATGACACGACAGTCGCGCTGTCGGCTTTCGCTACGCGGCATCTCCTCAATAAAGTCCCAATAGATGAACGCGAAGGTCAGATCTTCTGGCTCGATGCCGAAATCGAAGAGGCCGGGCTTCTCTTCCTTTTCAGGCAAATCCAATGTGACCGTGGCCTTTTTGCCGTCCGTCGGATTCTTCTGCTCCATGGCATAGACGTTTTTGTCATTGAGGACGATTTGCGCATGCATGGAGGTCTTGGAGAACGTGACACGGACACGGATGACGCCTTTACGTAACGCAGAATCCGCATTGGAATAGGTGATACGGCCGGTGATTTCGCCCCAAGCATCTGTACGCAACGGATCGCGGACGACTTGCAGGAATTCCTGAGGCGAGACTTTGTCCAGATCAGTTTCCTTGCTTTCCGCCGCGTCCTCCGCGTGGACGAAGAGGGCGGCGATCAAAAGAAATGTGAAAAAGAAGAGTTTTTTCATAAAATTTATTTAATAGCGACGAAAGGGACTAAAGAGACTAAAGCGACAGATGATGTTATAGCTTGTGGCTTAAATCATGCGGAAGCGCACCCCACTAACCCCATGAGCCATAAGCCATAAGCCTAAGGCGCGCAAAGCGCTCGCTATTCTTCTTCAAAGCCTTGGGGGACAAGGTCTTTGTCATTGGTGATGAAGGCCTGGGCGAATTTGATGCCGTCTTCACGGTTGAGGATGTAGAGCTTGTGTTTCCCGGCGCGGAGCTTGTAGGACTTCGGCGACTTCATCCAGTGCCAGGCATTGTAAGTGCCGTCGTTGCCGACAGTCACGGATTTCTTTTCATCATCGATACGGATATCGATCGTGTTGCCGCAAGAGCCGTCCCAAACGACGTTCAGCCAGATTTCGGCGTTGAAATCCTCCGCAGTTTCGAATTCGAAAACGCATCCGCCGTATTCAAGTTCAGGTTGCTTGCCTTGCGGCGGGACGCCTTTGCCGTCGGGAATGACGAGAATCGTATCATCCGGAGCACCAGTTTCAGTCGCTTTTTCCATCGGGGCTGTGATTTGTGTCGCGGCGGAGGCGTTGAAGACTTTCAGCAGTTCATTGTCAGAAGGCGTGAAAGGCTTTTCTTCAACAGGTTCGGCTGGTTTTGCGGCTTCGGGCTGCGTGGCTGGCGTGGCTGTTTCGGCGGGTTTGACAGCAGGATCGGCCGATTTTTCCACAGGCTTTTCAACTGGCGCGGCGGCGGGTTTGACAACCGGAGCGTCCGCCAGCGGATCAGCATCCGTCTTGCGGCAGGCGACGGCGGCGGTGAGAACGCCGAGAGCAAGACCGATGTAGAGGATTTTGAAGAATCCAGTTTTGCCGCAATCGCAGGGGGCGTCCGGCCGCGGGAGCGTGGACGACGCGAGAGCGAGGGCGAGGAACCAGCCAAGGCCGCGTGTCAGCGGGTCGGAAAGGAACATGCCGACGAAAAAGACGGCGAGAGCCATGGCGGCACCGAAATTCAATGTATAGAAATCAGCCCGTCTGAGATTGGCGCCGAATGCCGTCAGGAGCAGGAGGGCGAAGACGATGGTGGCGGGGAAGCCGACGGTTCCGGCGAGGATTCCCCATGCGGCCTGCGTGTCCGTTTCGATATCGTTGACTCCGGGCGGGGAAGGAAGGTCGGGCTGATAGCAACGGCGGATGTTGGTCTGATATTTGCTGGAGCCGATGCCGTACCATGGACGGCGGTTCGCCATGCGGAGGGCGGCGATGAAATCGTAATGGCAGGATTTGAGTTCATGGGAGAATTCGGATACATCCTCCGCTTGGGCAGGTTCTTTGCGGTTGAAGAGGACAGTGGCGTCCGCCACGTAATCCGCTCCTTTCAGGGGGGAGATGGTGGAGAAGAATGTGGCTTGCGGCAGCGGATCTTGTATGGTAAAGAAGACGAGAAGCGAGACGGCGATGGCGACGATAGTGCAGATTGCCGCGCGGGATGAGACGAAGGAGGCGGCGATGATGGCGGCGACGATGGCGATGATCAACATTTGCGCGTGCGGGATGAAGTAGAAGGCGATGGCAAGAAGAGCGAAAACCAGGCCGAAGATGTTCAGATTGCGCGGGTTCTGCTTGTCAGGAGCGGCAAACCACTGCGGAATGCACCATGCGAGAGAGACAGCCATGAAGAAACTGAAGGCCATGCGGCTTCTGAATAGACCGGTCATGGCGGGGCCGATGCCCCATTCAAGTGCCTTGATATCCGCTGGGGCAATGGTCATATAGTAGCCGTAGAGGAAATATTGTGTGATTGCGGTACCGAGATTGAGACAAAATGCCGTCGTGACAGCGGCAAGCGTTGTACGCGGCATGTATTCCGTCATGAACGCGAAGAGGACGAGTCCGCCGAAGAGCTGTTCGGCGAGCTGCGCTGTTTCGATGGCACCGTCCAGTCCGGGCTGCGACAGGATGTTGGCGATGGCGAAGAGCCCGATGGCGGCGGGAGCCATCCATGGGATGTGGATGGTCTTGCGTTTGAGGAAGAGATGCAGGAGGACGGCGATGAAGGAAATCAGAAAACCGATGTCCGCCACGGCAATGACGCCTTTCATGATGGGCAGTTTGATCTGATTGGTCATTGTCAGGACGGCGATGAAGCAAAGGATATTGAGCCAAATGGGAATTTGCCTTGCCTTCATGGCTGCCAGATCATCGTCGTCGTCTGGCGGCTGGAATGCGTCGCTGGGCCTGACTCTTGCGATCAGGTCTGCTTCCGTATGCAAGGTCGTCAGTTCGTTTTCATACGATTGGCTTTTAGTGTTTTCCTGTTCGGACATGGTGTGGATGCCTTTTATGGATATGGATGATGTTTGTTGCGGATAGGATGTGGCTATAAGACCACATTACTATAACGAATGAAATCGGCGGTTATTGGGACGACTGCATCGCGGAACTTAAAGCTGAAACGAAAAAGGATGGTGCGGGGAATGACAAAACCGAAGCGTAGTCAGTGGAAGATTTTGTTGGCGTTCCAATCGGCCCAAGTCGTTTCGAACCATGAGTCGTCCTGCGGGAGTGGTCGGACGGGCATGGGCGTGACGGTGAAGTCGCTGATGGTGCCGTCTTTTAACTGGACTTGGAGGATTTCATTGCGTTTTTCCAGATTTTCCGGACGGTGGCGCAGATCCGTGCCTTGTTTGGAAATCACTGCGAGAGAGCCCTTTTCGTCCAAAATCATGTAGGCTCCACGACTGCCTCCACCTTGTTCGATGTAGGTGACGAGATTCTGCAGGAAGGCGACGGATGTGAGGGCGAGAGCGCGGTCTTCGTCGATCCGCGGCAGTTCCTGCGGGGAGGTCGCGCGAATGCCGAGAATCTCGATGTCGCGCATCAGCTGTTTCGCTTCGCGGAGGGCGCGGGAGGCGGTTTCATAGGAACGAATGAAGGCATGGCTGTCCGTCATGCGCCGCTGGATTTGCGGGCGGATGTCTTTTGCGTTGAGGGCGTCTGTTTTGGGTGCAATGCAATTTTGGTGGAATTCATGCATGTCTATGATCTGCTGTGCGGCCCGTTGCGCGAATTCCTCCTGAGGAAGCGGCGGCTGGAAATAGACGTTCGCGATGCGCTGCGCGGCGCGGACGGCGCCGACCTGCGTGGCGTTGAGGGCGCTGCCGCCTGGCCTAACCCCATGCGTTCCACAAACTTCGCCAATCGGGAACAAATGGCGGAGGTTGGATTCCCACCATAGATCGACGGAAAGGCCGCCGTTGCAATGCTGTGCGCAGACGGCAGTTTCCAACGGCTGGTGGAGGTCGATGCCATGTTCCGCATAGAGTTCGATACTTTGCGGATTCATGTGCATAAGCCGTTCGTATGGCGTCGCCTGCGTGGCACCTGATTTCAGTAGATACTGCTTCGCTTCGTCCCGCAAGATGTCGATGGAGAATGGCTCCATGTTTGCCGCTGGTGTGGGATTGCACATGAAATCAATGAAGACGCGGCGGCCGGCGGCGATTTCGCGATGGACCGCGATGTCAATGATGGAAGAGCCGCCATTCTGGAGCCGCGCGGCATGGAACGGCCACCGGTATCCTTTCAGGAAGATGTTGGTGGCCATGGATGACATGTCATCGAAATAATCATGGAGGAAGAAACGCTTGTTGGAGACACCGTCTGCATCTGTCGAGAAATAGTCAGGAATGACCTGCTGGTATGTTCCGGAGAGATTCCAGCGGAATTTCGTGGAGGCGAGGCCGAACTGGAGCTCTGTGAGATTGTTTCCGGCGGCACCTGCCTTGAAGGCGAGACCATGGGAACCGACCTGCCCGTGAGGCCAGACGGAGATCTTGTAAAGTTCTCCCGGACCGCCAGTTGCGAAAACGACATTCGTCGCGTTGAAGACCGTGAGGCCATAGTTAGGTTTCCAGAAATCGTCTTTGTTCAGGCAGAGCAGGCCGATGACGCGCTTTTCGCCGTCCGGCGTCTTGTCCGTCAGTAAAGAGACGGCGGTATGGCGGTCAAAAATGGCGGTACCGTAGCGTTGAACTTCCTTCAACAGACATTCAAACATGTAATGGGAGGTCTTCGGCCCGGCGGATGTGGCGCGTTGGCGTGGGTCGTGGTCGGTCTTGTAGCCGACATATGCGCCATATGAATTATGCGGGAACGGAACGCCGATGCGGCAGAGATCGAAGAAAGCCGGAGCGGAGCCGAGGGCTTCCACATAGGCTGTGTCTCCGTGCATCATGCCGCCTTGGAAGAGGGATTTGGCGAAATCCATGGGGCTGTCTGGTTCGTTTCCGAAAATGCCGAGCTTATAGTAAGTCTGCTTGTCCGAACCGGAATTGTTGGAAGTACCGTTGCCAAGGCGATCTACGACGACGGCAACGTCCTTCATGCCGAGTTCCTGAAGACGCAGGGCGCATTTGAGGCCGGCGGCTCCTGCGCCGACAATGACGGTGTTCAACGTGATCAGCGGGCATTTGAGCGACTGCCCGCTTGGAAGTGGTATGGAGATGGTGGTGGTGTGCATGATTTGAAATGACGGTTGTTGAAGGATGAATTGTGTGAACAAACATAATATATCTCCAAAATCGGTTGTGCGAAATTGAAAGACGGTGGTAGATTATACATAATATGGGGACGAAAGGGACGCAAGGGACGAAAAGGGTAAACAGATGAATAAGTGTTTGAACTACAATCCGTGGCGTCTGACGGGATGGATGCCGTTTGTATGGCAGTGGGCTCCGCGCGGTGCGGAAGGCAACGACCATCAGGCCTGTATTCGCGGCGTGGATGGAATTGTGCCAGGCTCTGTGCAACTGGCATTACGGCGGGCAAGGCTGCTGCCGGATTGGAACATCGGTTTCCAAGCCCGTGATTGCGAATGGGTTGAGAACCGCCATTGGATGTATTCGACTGATGTTGAATTGCCGGACGAACCGTGTGAAGTGGTCATCGAACGGCCGGATGCCGCTGGATGGGTGTTGCTGGACGGAAAGATCGTCGGCGAATTCGCGGGGGCGCATCGCACTCATTGCGTTCAACTTCCGCAAAAATCTGGCCACCATTTGCTGGAAATCGTCTTGGCGTTGCCGCCGGACTGGCAGGGCCAGATCGGCTGGACAAGCCGCATCGGCATGACGAAGCCGCGATTCTATTACCAATGGGACTGGTGTCCGCGAATCGTGCAGGCGGGCATCGCGGGAAACGTGTTTTTGCGGACGGTTTCCGAACCGCGATTGGAACTTGTCGGTTGCGATACGACGGCGGATTCATTGACGATTCGGTTGCGGGGCGTGAATCTTCCGCCGTCGCAAGTCGTTGATTTAAAAATCCATGATGCTGACAATGTGGTATGGAAAACGACCGAGTCGCTGTCATTTTTTGAACATGGCAAGAAGTTTGCCATCAATGGAATGCAACAGTGGCAACCGAATGGTTGCGGTGAAGCGAAGCTCTATACGCTGACGTTGCGAACGGACGGCGTGGAGCCATTGACGCGGCGGATCGGCTTCCGCACGATCCGCCGCGATGCCTCTCCAAACGCACCTGTCGGTGCGTTGCCGTGGGTGTATTCCGTCAACGGAAAACCGCTGTTTCTGCAAGGCGTCAATTGGACGCCTGTGCTGCCGAATTACGCGGATGTCGATGAAATGCGCTATCGGAAACTCATTGAACGCTACAAGCAGATGGGCGTGAATATCTTGCGCGTATGGGGCGGCGCATCGCGGGAATGCAATTTCTTCTATGATCTATGCGATGAGGCGGGTATTCTTGTGTGGCAGGAATTTCCGCTGTCGAGCTCCGGCATCGACAATATCCCGCCGGACAATCCGGAGGTTTTGAAAGAGGCGCGGTTGATTGCGGAGGAATATGTGGCAGAGCTGTCGTGTCATCCATGCTTGGCGATCTGGTGCGGTGGAAACGAATTGTTCTGGGAGCAGCATCATGTCTGCGATGGGACTGAACCCGTCTTAGCTGTTCTGAAGGAGGTTGTTACGGAATTGGATGGTGGTCGCGCATGGCTTCCTGCTTCATCGTCTGGCGCGTCCGAAAACGCGGACGCGAAGGATTATGGGAAAGGAATCCACCATGATGTCCATGGCCCGTGGCAGCCGATTGGCCGTCTGGAAGACAATTGGAAGCCGTATTGGGATGGTGATGACGCGTTGTTCCGTTCGGAGGTTGGCGCGCCAGGAGCGGCCAGTGCGGAAATCATCCGTAAATATGCTGGAAAAGAGGACGTTATGCCTGTCGGCGAAGCTCCGATTTGGAGCAATCCGACAACGTGGTGGCGGGAAGAGCATGTCTTCAAGGCGGAGCACGACGGTCGCGCGGCGGCGAGCGTGGAGGAATACGTCGCATGGAGCCAGTCGCGGCAGGCGGAGGCGCTGAAATACGCCATTATGTCGTGCAAACGTCGTTTCCCGTCCTGCGGCGGCATCATCATCTGGATGGGACACGACTGCTTCCCATGCCCTGCGAACACTAGCTTGATTGATTTTGATTTGAACGACAAGCCGGCGGCGAAAGCAGTTGCAGCCGCCTTCGGCGGCTTTAGTGACTAGTGGTTAGTGGTTAGTGGTCGCAGAATGCAAAAAGCCTCCGAACATCGGCATGATGGTCGGAGGCTTTCTTTAGATGATGGTTTTCAAAGAATTAACGCGCGGGCTGCCATGCGGGCAGGGAGTAGGAGCCTTTGTTGGTGACGGGGCGGAAGGTCTTGAGCCATGTGTCAACGATGACGATTTCACGCTGTCCGCCTGTGGCGCGCGTGCAGACGAGATGGCGGCCGTCGGGCGCCCATGACGGGGCCTCCCAGTCGCCGGCGGCAAGCGTCACGTTTTCAGCGATGGCGCCTTGTTTGCCCATGTCGAGAACGTTGATGATATAGTGTCCGTTGGAGCCTTTCTGGGAGAAACAGAGTTTATTGGAGACATGCGACCAGTCGGGCGAGACGCATTCGCCGCCGCCCAGCTGGAGTCGTTTCGGGCTGCCGCCTGTGGCATTGATGATGAAGAGGGCGGGTTTGCCGGGCATGTCGGAGACATAGCAGATTTGGCTGCCGTCAGGAGACCAGCAGGGGGAGGATTCGACATAGCGGTCGTTTGTGAGTCGTTTCGTCTGGTTGGACGCGAGGTCGTGGCAATAGAGGTCCACTTGGTCGCCGAGGCTGAGGGCGAGGCTGACGAACTGGCCGCTATGGGAGAGGGCCGCAGAGCTGTTCAGACCACGGGCGGAGGAGATGATCCGTTGGACATGCTTGCCAAGATCGACGAGCACGATGTGCAGCGCATTGTTCTTCGCGAGCGTATAGACCATGGCGTTGGCATGGCCCCAGCAGGGCTCCGTGGAGATGGCGCCGTTCTTCGTGAGAATTTCGAAGCCAGTGCTGTCGACATAGCATGTGCAGATTTCACGGCGGTTCTGGTTGTCTGGCAAGACGAAGGCGATTTTGCGGTCGCAGAGGCCTTGGACGTTGAAGAGCTGGTTAAGGACATCGTCGACGATTTGGCGGGCGGCTTGGTCGATGTCTGCAGCCTGCTTCTGGCAGCTGATGGATTTACCGCCGCCTTGGAGATTCAACGCGAATTGGTTTTCCTTTCCTGCGGCCTGGACTTTGAACTGGGCCTTTGAGGCGTCTTGTTCTGGCAGGACTTTGAACCATCCGGAAAGCGCGAACATCCGCTCCAACTTCTGGCGGGCCGCGGGGTCGCCGTTAAAGGCATCGATAGCGAGCGTCGGGTTGTCGGCTGCGGTTTTCCAGACATCCGCGCGCTGGACTTGGGCATTGGCGAGACTGACGAAAAGTGCGAAGAGGAGGAGCGTTGTGATTTTTCTCATGTTTGGACTGCTTGCTTGTTGATTGTTTATATTTTATTGGTATGTTGGATTTGAATGGATTCAGAATCGTTTTTTGCGGTTGAGAAGGGCCTTCAGGCGGCCTTGCAGGGAAGAGAGCGTTTCGTTTGGCGAAGGCTCTTCCGATTGTTTCGTATCCTGCTGCTGAACGGCTTGGGCCGGCCGTGGGATATCTTCCAGAACTCCCCAGATGGCGGATTGCAGTGGCCGTGCATCGACTGGACAGCCGTTTCGCTCCAAAATCCGGTCAGTGACCAGTTGGAGGGAGAGCGTGTCCGCCGCGCAGTATTTCAAAAGGAGATATCGCGCCATGTCGTCATGTCGTGACTGCCATTCCTGCCAGAGGCGGACGGCGTCGTCTCCGTCGGTGCCCTGCAAGTCCGTCGGGCGGACGATGCCGAGCTGATGTTCGATTGGTTTTAGTCCTCCCGTGAGATCGAGCCGATGGCAGAGCCAACGGAGATCGACATGCGGGACGGAAAGTGGCGGTAGGTTGAAGAATCGTATGATTTTCGGAATGTCAAAAGTACTGCCGTTGTAGGTGGCGATGAACGGAAGTGTCAAGAGATAGTCCGGAAATTCGTCGATGTTTTCATCTTTAACGAACAAACGGACGCGATGTTGGTAGAAAACGGAAATGACGGTGATATCCGCGTCAAAATCGAGTCCGGCGGTTTCGATATCGATGAATGCGCATTGGTTCCAATGCTTGTGGAGAAGCCGCCAACGGTCCATTGGTTCGAGCCGTTCGATGAAGAACGGAATGTCGTTAGTGGCATCCGCCTCCCGGCAGTCGATGGCAGTCTGGTAGATGGGCTGCCAGAAGGCGTTCCATGCATCCAGACCGGGTGGCGGGAATGGGCCGATGTCCTCCCATGAGCGGACGCCGGCCTCACGGAGCATTTTCAGACGGGCTGGGCCGATGTTCGGAAAATGCGCGAAGGCCTGCCTGAGCGGCGATATGTCTGGAAAGGGATTGGGCATGTTTCATTCATTGCTGATATTCCATTATCTAATGTAATGGTTTCATAGGAAAAAACAAGATGATGATGATGAGTTGCAGGTAGGGAATAATTGATTTTTTCAAAAGATGGGCAATGTTATGGTTTCATTGTTGAACACATTTATGAAACCACATTTGTAATCGGAAAATGGACAAGAAATTACGCGAATATTTTGACGGAAAAGTGGATAATCATCTGTTGCCGTTTTATTGGCAGCATGGCGACCATTATGACAAGATTCCTGAACAGATTGAACGGATCGCGGCAAGCGGTTGCAGGGCGTTCTGCGTCGAATCGCGTCCGCATCGCGATTTCTGCGGCGAAACATGGTGGCGCGATATGGATTTGATTCTGTCGGAGGCTAAAAAGCGCGACATGAAGGTCTGGATTCTGGATGACAATCACTTCCCGACGGGTAACGCCAACGGTTTGCTGAAAGAAAAATATCCGGAACTGCGCAAATGGCATTTGACGGAACGGCATGTCGATGTCGTTGGCCCCATGGCAGATAGCGCATTGCTTGTGCAACCGGACAATGACGAACGCCATCTGCTGGGCGTGTTCGCCTATCAGCGGACGGAATTGGACGAAACGATTTCGGAAGAGGCGATTGATCTGTCGGACAAAATCGTCGATGGCCAATTGATCTGGGATGTGCCGCGCGGAGTATGGCGTGTCTTTTTCCTGTACAAGTCCCGTGCGGGCGTGAATCCGGGGCAGAAATTCTATATCGACATGATGAACGCGGAATCGGTCGCCGTTTTGTTGGAGGCCGTCTATGAGCCTCATTACAAGCATTATAAGAAATATTTCGGCAATACGCTGGCGGGCTTTTTCTCAGACGAACCGAGCCTTGGAAACTTGTGGTTCGGCACGACGGAAATTGATCGCGGCATGTACAACCATCGTTTGGGCATGCCCGGGCTTGGCCTGCCGTGGCATGACGACATGTTGTGCGGCATGGACGCCGCATTGGGCGGAAAAGGGCTTGCGTCGCTACCAGCCTTGTGGTATGACATGGGCAAGCCGACAGGAGCTATCCGCCTGGCGTACATGGACTTGGTGACGAAACGTTATCGCGACTGCTTTGTGCGGCAGTTGGGTGATTGGTGCCGTGCACGCGGCGTCGAATACATCGGCCATATCATTGAAGACATGAACGCCCATGCGCGGCTTGGCTGCAGTGCGGGCCATTATTTCCGCAGTCAGGATGGACAGGACATGAGCGGCATGGACGTCGTGTTGCATCAAGTCATGCCCGGCATGGGGCATTTCAAGCATACTGCCTCGTGTTCAGGAGGTTATGTCAATCCGGAGTTCTTCCATTATGTGTTGCCGAAGCTGTGTTCGTCCGCGGCGCATCTGAATCCCGCCTTCAAAGGACGGGCCATGTGCGAAGTGTTCGGAGCGTTCGGCTGGGCGGAGGGCTCGCCGTTCATGAAATGGCTCATGGACTTCCTGATGGTGCGCGGAATCAATCAATTCGTGCCGCATGCCTTCTCGCCCGCCTACCCGGATCCCGACTGCCCTCCGCATTTTGGCGCGGAAGGCCATGACCCGCAGTTTGAAGGCTTTACGAAAATCATGGGTTACACGAACCGTATGTGCCATTTGCTGGACGATGCACATTACGAGGCTAAGGCTGCCTTGCTCTATCATGCTGAGGCTGAATGGATGAGCCGTGATTTGGACGGCGCGATGCTCACGCAGAAACCAGCCCGTATTCTGATGGACAATCATGTGGATTTCGATATCGTTCCAGCGGATGATCTGGTGAACAACGCCACTGTGGAGAAAGGACGCTTGGTTGTCAACGGCAATCACTATGATTGTCTGATTGTGCCCTCATCGCCAGAACTTCCTGCGGCTCTGCTGGATGCGATGGCGGCATTGGTCGATTCAGGACTGAAGATTTGGTTCATCGACCAAGCCCCCGAAGATTGTTTCATCCTGTCGGAAGTTATTCCGTTGCAATGCTTGGCGAAAGCTATCAAAGAGGCCGGACTGGCGGATATCGAAGCCAAAGAGGACATTGAGACACTTTGCCATTCGCATTGGAAGCGCGGCAAGGCGGATATTTTCTATTTTGTAAATGAATCGACAACGGATGTCGTTGATACGAAGGTGGTTGTTCCATGCAGTGGTGATTATCTGGTGTTGGATGTGTTGGAGGAAAAAGTCTTCCGCGGCAAAACTGCCACTGGTATAGTACCTTTGAATTTGGCACCGTATGAATCGTGTGTAGTTGTGTTTGGCGCGATGACAAACGCCGAATGGAAGGCATTTTTACCAGAACACGAATGGAATACCGCCTGTGAAGTGAAACCGAAATTCAAGATTTCTCTTGCTGACGCTGATGATTTGAGCGCTTTCAAACCGTATGTGACGACGGATAAGTTGTTTAACGTGACCGGTAAAGACCATGAGATTGGTTTCTCTGGTGTCGTTCGTTATGAAGGAAGCCTGAAACTTAAGGCGGAGCAGACGACGGCGGTTTTGGATTTGGGCGTCGTGGGGCAGACGGCGCATGTCTGGCTGAACGGCGTGGATTTGGGACTGCGTGTCTGTCCGCCGTATCGCTATGATTTAAAGGGGATTGCAAAAGTCGGGCAGAATGATTTGCGGATAGAAGTGGCGAACACATTGGCCAATAAAGTCCGCGATCATTTCTCCTATTTCATGCAGCTGACGCCGTCCGGCCTGCTTGGGCCGGTGAGGCTTTTGCGGTAGAAACGAAGGGAACGGATGGCTTCCAGCCAGCATGGTTTCATGAAGCAAAAAACGCCGCCGTGACGATGTGTCATGGCGGCGTTTTCATGTCTTCAGGAGGCGATTAGTGATGCTTGGCTTCACGTCTCTTGACTTCGCTCGGCTTCTCGTAGTGGCGACGATTACGGAGTTCCTTCATCGTACCTTCCTTATCGAGCTTTTTCTTAAGTTTGCGAAGAGCTCTTTCGACGGGTTCACCTTTGCGGCACTTGATTTCTGACGGCATGCTTTTATTCACCTCCTTTGCGTCTTAGGATATTGCGCATCTGTCTGGCCAATGGCCTGATGGATGTCGCGGAAAACAGAAGAAATATACAATACTTCCGTTTTTGGAAAATGCAATTTGTCTGAGTGTTTTTTTGCGACGGCGGGACGCCGCCGCCACACCCGACGGCGAGACGCCGTCGTTACCCAACGGCGGGACGCCGCCGCCACACCCGACGGCGAGACGCCGTCGTTACCC
>JAFZIJ010000019.1 GCA_017554445.1 Victivallales bacterium | reverse complement strand
TCAGCATTCAGCATTCAGCATTCAGCATTAACTTCTATCCCCTCTGCAGCTCCATGATGATTTCATCGACGATGTACAAATCAGAAAATCCATAGAGGAACGTCGATGGATCATGCAGTCGTTCATTGGTCTTGGATGTATAGAAGATATCCAAGGCCCGTTCGCCGGAGATGTCAAGCCGCTTTGACAGCAACGTGACGATCCGCCCGATTTTGTTCCATATCAATAAATCGCTAAGCATAAGGCTTCAAATCTCCTGACTGCCCGCAAATTCAACACATGTATCCATAATACGCTGGTTGCGAATGCATATCTGGTTGTTCGGACGATGCATCGCAAGGTTGCGCAACGCGATTTCCAGCGGCATCATCCCAGCCATATAAGCTTCCACCGTATCGATGACACGATCATCGGCGACACCGCCCTCCACCAAATCAAACGCCATTCCACTGTCCATGCCCAAACGATTTTCAACAATGAACTGAAGCCATTGCTCGTCATATTCAGGGAAAGTTTTGCAGGAAAACTCACGCCGGGCTCTTTCCATATCAAGCTCATAACTGTTCACAATGCCGTGAACATTACTCACACGAGCCATACGATCCGCCCATGCGACAGCTTGCCGCCGGATATCCGTCACATAGACCCCCAGCCCGAAATCCAGTCCTCTTCGTCCGACATGGACAAGCGGATGTTCAACAACCATTGTGCCGCCATGATAAACTCTCATGATGCCGTCCTTTTCTGGCGTGCCCTCAGGGCGGTCAGAATATCTTCCGTCACAATTCGACGGCTCTGCGTATGCAAGGTCTCATAACATGGGTAGATCAATTCAGCAAAAAGATTGGCCTCCTTCATCTGGCGATACATCTCCGCCGCAGTACAACCAGTTTCCCGTGCGGCGGCTTCCACGCAAGACGCCGCGAAGATATTCCGAAGCTCCTCCTCTGTCGGCGCGGGAAAGCCATTATCCGAAATCAAGCCTTGCATGTTATGTTGTCTATCCATATTCCATTCCAGCAAAATACCTTCTTTCACCACTTCATTGTAAAGAATATATCCTTTAAACATGGATTTGCCATAAATTGCCCCCAAAACAGCCTCCCCGATCTGTAGAGCTTCTAGAGCTACTAGTGCCTTTGCTCCTCGTTTACTAGAATCGTCCCGCCGATGACAAATCCCGGAATCAGCAGGATGGATATATACGGTATCATCAGCAACAGGAAAACCATCATGCCAAAGCCATGCAGCACGGTGCGGTGCCCTGCGAAGCGCTGTTGCAACAACGCAATGGACCATCCTTTGTTGAAGCCTGACTCCGCGCAATAACTGATGCCATAGCGATATCCGACAAGCCATGCCGCCAAGACATGCGCGAAAAACGGAAACACAAAGCCCAACAGCAGAATCGGAATGTTCAAGATCACTGTTCCAGCAGAATAGACGACACAGCCAATCGTGTTCAGAATATCCTGCCGCCATGTGACAGGCGGCTCCAGCGGCCGTTCATACACGATATGTTCGTAGCGTCGAACCATATACGTAAAGAATACGCCGCCAAACACTTCAAACAGCATGCTGGTTATGGACGCCATGAACAGAAAAAACGCGATGACCGCCACCCAATGCACAACGAAGCCCGCCACGACGGCCAGTGTCTCCATCCCCCAGCCGGAAATGATTGCCGTCAATCGTTCAACCAACGGTTGCACATGGGAATGCAGGACGTAGTACGAAATAGCTGCGAACAAGACCTTTACGCAGATAAATGGAATAATCGCGTAAACCCACAGGCGTGGTCGCTTCCAAAAGCCCATGATGCCTTTGAACACATAGCCGATGCCACGGCTGAAATCACTGCCGACGCTGAACATGCCCCTCCACCGAATTCTTCAGCACGATTCCGGAAAAAATCGCCACCGTCACATCGTCGAGCATGCCCA
Organism: Victivallales bacterium; assembly: GCA_017554445.1. Taxonomy (GTDB): domain Bacteria; phylum Verrucomicrobiota; class Lentisphaeria; order Oligosphaerales; family Oligosphaeraceae; genus UBA1407. The sequence continues at coordinate 34,409 of JAFZIJ010000019.1, read as the reverse complement.
AAAACGGAAGCGAATCCGGAATCAAATCCACAGGCAGCAGCACCCAGACGGTCGCCGCCGTCAACGCCAAAACGACACGCGGGAAGACGGCCAGCTGCGTCAGCAAGCTGTCGTGGCAACGCAACAGCGCGTTCGGTTGCAAAAACAGTCCTTCCGCGTCGCCGCGGATGACGACCAGATCGTATTCATAGACCATTCGCTGTAGTACTTCGCCGGCAATGATTTGCAGATCGGCGGGCGTCATTTTTCCTTCCGGGTCGTATTCCGCCCGCACGAGACTGAGCAGATTTTTTTCAGACATGCGTGTCTGGTTTTGCAAATCCGTCATTGTCCGCAGAATGACTGCCGCCAGCATTGAATCAAGACTTGTTGAGGCGCGCAGACGATGGAAGATATTCTCGAAATAGAGAATCTTGTCATAACGGCAGAACTGCATCGCCATGCCGCCGCCAAGCAGGATCATGCCCGGTATCAGATAACCGACGGGCCCTTTCGCGATGACGCTCGCGAATGGAACAAGCAACGCGCAGACGACGGCGGCAACCTTCAGCGGCAAGTTGCGGAAACACAGGAAGAACAGCACAAACGCCAGCAGGATGCAGATCCGCCAGTTCGTGAACAAATCCGTCAACCACACAGGAATCTCGCTGATGACATCACCGAACAGCCGGTGGGACCATCCTTTCATCATCTCCACCGCGTAGCCGAAAAGCGATTCCGGTTCGTCTGGAACGCTCGCCTTCGCCGTAATCCTCGCCATAAACAACGACAGCGGAAAAACTTGTATGACATGCAACAACAGATTCGCCCCCACGGGCTTGCCGAAAAGACACATCTCCCAGTTGAAGGCGGCGGCGATGACCGCCGCCAACAGCAACGTCACCAAGCCTTGCTGATAGACAAACGCGCCATGCTGATGGAAGAACGGATCATGCGCGAATACAAGAAACGACGCAAGATACAAGAACAGCACGACATAGAACTTCTTGTCGCTGAAGCTCGATATGCCGTTGGCATGATGCCGCGGCTGGAACATCCAGTCCCATCCACGTCTTGCCGTTGTCACCAGTTGCTGCGTCATTTGTGTCTTTTCTTTGTTTTTCTACTTTTTATATTCTCTGTATCATCCGTTACGCAATGCAAAGCGGAATGTTTTCTGGTTATTCTGGATATTCTGGATATTCTGGAATATCGCCTTCTCCAGAACATCCAGTTCTCCAGAACATCCAGAATCACCAATTATTGTGATTCCCAATAAATCGTATCCTATTGCCCCACGCCTTTTTCCAACCGCGTGTTCACCATCGTGATCTCCATGCGCAAAGCCTCGTTCGTGGAATGCGTCTCGCCATTCCAATAATAACGATTGATGTTCTTCGATTGCGCCATCACCGTCTCCGCGATGAACTTCCGCAACCGCAGATACTCCACGAGCTCCCGTTTCACTTTTCCGACGGGACGGTAGCGGTCCTCCGTCTCGCGGCAGATCCGCATCGCCTCTTCGCGGCTGGCCACGCCTGGATCGCCGTAATCGTCTGGGAACACGCTCTTTCCCTTTCCGCCTTCCAACATCCAACGCGCCGTCAACAGACACGCCAGCGAATATTTCAATTGATAGAGATTCTCCAGCGTCTCCTCCGTGCTGTCAGTGGCATTTGCCTGCCGTTCAACGCTTTCCACCAGTGGACGGACACGATGGATCCACAATTCATTTTCGCTCAGCTTCCGCTGCCAGATATGCTTGTAGCGGCCTTGGCTGAGACGTGAATGGAGCAATTCCACGTTCAAATATTCCTTCGCGCAGAGCTTGATGCGCATGATGTCCCATTTCACTTCGTCATGGTTCAAGGAAGCGAACACATCGATGTATTTCTCCGCCATCCGCTTCGTCGTCGTATCGACACGACCGACGCGAACGGATTCGAAGAAATAGTACAACAGCCGGTCATGGCTTTCGCCCAACTGCTCACGCCTGTCCAAAAGCTCCGGAATCTTCGGCGCAAGCTCCGAAGCGCATTTGGCATATTTCTGCGCTTCAAACCGCTCCTTTGAAAGGACATACAGACCGTAGTACTCGCTATTCCGCGGAATGTCCGTCGTCTCGATCTCCATCTTCGTATCCAGCGACTCCATCGGCGGCTGGACGGGAAAATACCTCCAGACAATCGTCAATGAAACCGCTAGAACGGCGATGATCAACGCCCACTGCACAGGTGAACGGCGTTCCTCTTCCGCCTGCAGTTGCCGCAACACTTCGCGGCGGACGCCCTGCGGCAAAACGCGCACGACAACCGCTTCCTGCGCCGCCGTGTCGTTCGCCAATTCCGTCTTCACAGGCAGCAGGACGCGGCCGTTTTCGCCGCGCATCAACGTCACGGCGAACGACGACGAGGGCTCATGCCCCGTCACCGTCAACGCCTGATTGTTTTCTGCCTTGTGCTTCTTCGACATGTTCCGTCCCACCTACTCCCGTTTGATTTCGTTCTGCCTCTCCCATTCTTCGATTTTGCGCAACGTCTCTTCGTTGCACGACGGCGTAATATGCTGCGTACAAGCACGGAACAGCTCAATCGTGTAGCGGTCCGCATGGCGTTCGAATGCCGTCTGGCGAATCGACTGCACAATGCCGTTGATGTCCGCGCCGCTGCATTTGCCTGTGGCGGACGCCAAATAGAGGATGGCGTCTTCATCGACGGGATATTCCACATGCTTGAAAGCGTTGCGGATAATCTGTTCGCGCGCAGGGAGATCCGGCAGACCGACATACGCCTTCACATCGAAACGGCCCGTCCGCATGAACGCCTCGTCGATCATCCACGGCGCATTTGTCGCGCCAAGCAGCAGGAACGGATTCTTGCCGTCCTTCACGCCGTCCAATTCCTGCAAAATGACGGAAATGACCTTCTGCGTCGTTTCGTGAATGTCACCTGTCCGCTTGCGGAAAATCGTCTCTAATTCGTCGATGAATACGACGGACAGCGGATTTTTCCGAGCCTCTTCGAACAATGTGCGAATGTTGTTTTCCGATTCGCCGACGTATTTTCCAAAGATATCCGCCGCCGTGATTGTGTAAAATGGCAGATCCAGTTCGCCGGCCACCGCCTTCGCGATAAACGTCTTGCCTGTTCCGGGCGGACCGTACAGCAGGATACCGCCGCCGACCTTCAGGCCATGCTTGCGAGCCTCCTCCGCATGCTGCAGCGGATCGATCATCCGCAGGCGAATCTGCCGTTTCACATTATCCATGCCCGCCACGTCCGCCATGCGGACGGACGGACGCTCCACGAGGCAGTCGTTCAGCTTTTTCGACTCGTCGCCTTCCACGCTCATCTTCTCGCCGCCGCTTCGCTTCGCGCATTTAGCCTTGCATTTTTCCGCCAGGTCCATCAGTTCGTTCGCGTTGCTCATATAGGCATCACGCAAGCGCCCTGTACATTGATTCGCAAGGGCTAAGGCGAATTTCGCCGCTTCCGCGACATGATAGAACGCCGACGGGAAATCGTCTTCCAACAACGCCTTTTCCGCCGCCTTCTCATGCTCCAGTTTCTTTTCGTAATTGAAATTGCTCATGTTGCGTCAACTCCATGCGCGACAACGATTTTCACTTCTCGCTGATGATTTTCTTCAGACGCTCCGCGCCCGCGCTGATGTCGTCATGGCTCACCGGCTTGTCCGTCACAGGCGTTTCCGCGACTTTCGGGCCGAGCACTTCCGCCGCGCATTCGTTCTCCAACGCGGCCATCAGTTCATCGTCCTTGTAGCTGATATCACCGGCGGCGACTTCCTGCGCCATATGGTCCAAGTCCTTGTCAAAAGCCTTGTTCATGACCTTGTCGGAATCCAGAATGTCCTCCGCGATCATCTCGACATCGTCGAGGCTTTCCGCAAGCTTGTCGGGATCGATGTCATGGTCTGCGGCCATCGTCTTGATGTCGTTCAACGTCGTGTTGACGTTGCCCGCCGTGCTGACCTGCAAGGCCTGGCTCTTGAGGAAGACCTTCTGTTTTTCCAGTTTGTTGATGGCGATGTCGTACTTTTTATAGAAAAGCAACGTGCGCTGAGCCTCCGCCCGACGGCCGCTCTTCAACAGTTCGCGGGCTTGATTCCAGACTTTTGTGCGTTCTTCCGTCAGCTTGGCGATCGCTTCGTCGAACTTTTCGATGTCCTGCTCCACCCTGCGTTCATTGCGGCGACGTTCGCGGCGCTGTTCACGCTCCCGCTCCGACTTTGATTTGAAACAATCAAACAATCCCATGACAACTCCTTTTTATTTTATTGTATTTCCATAAGCCATAAGCCATAAGCCATAAGCGTTCCGGCATCGCCGGAACTCATGCCTCATCCTTCTCTTTTTCTTCCTTCTTTTCAGGCTTCGGCGCGGAGAAAGACAAATCCACATCTTTGAACTCGTCTTCAGCGGCCTGGAAGGCCTTCTCGAAGTCTTCGTCCTTTTCAGACGACTTCTTCATCGTCGTCTTCTCAAGCTCTTCGATGGTCTTCGCCTGCTCTTTCAAATCATCGATGATATCCAATTTCTCGTCACGAATCTCTTCCAGATCGTGATTGTCGGGATGCTGGCGGTGCTCCAACTGGAGTGTAAGATTATGGCGGACAAGCATTTCGGCGTTCATCTGCTGTTCGGCCATCTGACGCTGTTCGCCCATGCGCTCACGCTGCTTCAAAATGTTTTTCATGCGAACGGCAAGCGTCTCGCGGACGGGGCCGCTCGAGACGTCATACTGCGCTTTCAATTCGCGAAATTCCGCTTCCAAATCTTTGATGACTTTAACCTGCCCTTCAAGGCCTTGGTTCAAAGAGCGGATGTTTTCATCGCATTGTGCGATCCGTTTCTTCAGCTTCGTCTCTTCCGAATCCTTCAAATGCAAAATCTCCAGCAGTCTGATGAGAAAATCCGGCAGTACCATAGTTGTTGCAGTCCTTTATGTTAAATTGTTGACAATCTTAATCTTCCATCATCTGACACTGCGGTTTCGCAATCGCCAGATATTCCATTGGCAGGCGAGCCCCAACAGAGCCGGCAACAGCCATGCGGCTTTAATCCAGTTATTGTCGCCCATGTTTCCGGTAATCCATAACGCATTCAAACCGATGATCAGCAGGATCATCAAGAAGCATAACGCATTATCCAACAACACTCTAAGAAAAGTCAAATCATAACGGCGGCAATGCATCGCCCATTTGCGCGGCGGCAACGTCATGCCCGGCCCATAGATGTAGCCGCGAGAATCGCGACCATAACCGCCGTGTGCGAACAGCGTGTCCAGCCAACGCGACAGGAAGCCGTGGTAGGTCGAAGGATCCAGCCGCAGACGTTCGCGCAGCGTATCTTGCGTGATGAAACTATTTTTGTCCCAATGGTCGATTTCCGTGGCCATCGCGTCAGCATACGATTCGCGCATGCCCGGTAGGACATGCAGCAGGAATTCCGCCGTCGGCATGTCGATGTCGCCACGCGGCAGACGGAAATCCCACAGGCCGGATTCAAGCGGATGGCAGAGCACGACCGTCGGCCGCGCCAACGCCTGACAGCCTTGGTCAAAAGGCCGTTCGGAACCGATAACAAAGTAATAATGCAACGTCGGAAGGCCTTCCTCACGACGGAACAATTCGTATTTCCGTTCAACGTATTCGCGCAGGATCGTCACATCGCCGCCATCCGCAAGCCGTTCGCTTTCAGGCGAAAGAAACGCGCTGACAACACGGAAACAGCGTTTTTTGCCGACGGGAATCCGATGGACGCGCGCCTTCAAACGAACATCCTTTCGACCGTTTTTCGCAAAATGGAACAACACGTCTTCCGTGATGTCCATCTCCGCGTCGTCAAACGCGGCGGCATCCGCCGCCGGACGATAGAACAACGCCCGCAGCCAAAGCGGAAGACGCATCGACGGCAACGGACACGGCGACTCCTGATAGCTCGCCTGCTGCGTCGAAAAGAATTCGTCGCAGACGGACTGCCATGTCCTGCTATGTTGTTTTTCCGTTTTGTTCATCGTCTTTTTTCCTGCGGTTCTCTCTCCGCCCTATTACTTATATGAATCAACAAATACTTCTTTCTAAAATAAAACATTTTGAGAAAATCTCAACTTATGTCTATATTAGTATTATGCAAAAACTTCATCGCCTTTCAAAAAGGAGGTCGCCATTATGTTCAAACTTGTCTTCAACATCGTCAAAATCGTTGTATTCGCCTGTCTTTTCTGCGTGACGGCATGGTATTGGCTGACGCCGTCCGCCATGCCGCTCGCCGCCTCCCGCAAGGAAGTGGCGGATGCCGCCGTCAAACGCATGATGGAGGATATCCGCGCGAACCGCGGTTCAGCCAAAACCGCCATCCTGCTGCACTTTGACAACGATCCGACCAATTATGTTTCAGACTCGCTCCGCAATCAGATCCTTTCCACAGGCATTCTTGATTTGGAGGAAGTCCCGTTGATCGACCGTATCCGCGCCAAGCTCCATCTCCGCATTCCGACGCACGCCACGCTGGAAGAAGCCACAAACGCCACCGCCCAGGCTGGAACGGATCTCGTCATCTGGGGCCAGTTGACGGCTTATGAAACGACAAATGACGATTCCGCCGTCATCAACGGACAGTTCCATCTCATCGACGCGCAGACCATGCAGACAAGCTTCACGGGAACCATTTCATCGACGCAGGACGCCGTCGTGTCGGAACCGCCTCAAGACACGTCAGTAACGCCCATTGTTACGGAACAAACAGCCGCCCCGTCTGTCTCAGCGTATGAAGCGACCGTTCCGCTGTACGCGCGGATTCTCGCGTTTCTCTTCATCTCCCTTCTCCTTCCCATGATCACCTTCCCGTTCTTCCGCAGCACGGCCGCCAGACGCTCCAACCAAGCCAACGCCGTCGTTCTCATACTATACGCCGCCATCGGCGGCATTCTCGCCTTCCTCATGATCGGCGGCTCCTTCGCGACGCCCGCCCTGACCGCCCTCTTCTTCATCGCATTCATCGCGAACGTCATCTACGATTTGGCCATGCTCAGCTATGCCACGCGTCTTGAAGAATAACCACGCCTCAACTATCGTCCGACCATGCTTCTTCTGAAAAAAGTCACAAGCAATTCCGACATCGAATCTCTGCAAATTCCATTTGCGGAGCAGAATATCTATCTGCTTGCGCAGGACGCCGCCGGCAGGCAGATTTTCGGTCGTCAGACCTGCCGCAATACGAAACAATGGCCCAATTCGTTCTTCGTCACGCCGCTGGAATTCAACGCCACGCTGTTTCCAAACGTCCAATGCAACGGCCAGCCGCAGACCGCAACGGTTGAATTGACGCTGAAATTCAACATGCTCGGCAACGCCGTCGGCATGTATGACTGGATTCATCAAAACAGTCTCACCTCCTTGGAAGACAATGACTTGCCAAAGAAGCTCCAAAGCTTCGAACATAGCCTTGGAACCGCCGTGGAACGCCATGTCGCGCAAAGGAACGACTGTTATCTGACACCAGATGAACTCGTCGATGCCTTCCCCTCATGGTTGCAGGTCGTGCGAATCGCTTCGACGCAAATCGGCCCGCGTCTTGCGAAACCAATTCCCATGGCGACGCCGACGGACAAAAACGCACCGAAGCCCAAGCAAGCCGTCCATGTTGCGCCCCCCCCGAAAACCACGACGGCGACATCACGCCCCGTGCATCAACCGCCATGCAACAAAACCGCCAATCCGCCGAATCTCTTTCAGAAGGATCAACCACAAAAAACACCCAAACGCAAGGCTCCACGGGGTTGTTGCTGCAGCCATTTCTTCCTGTTGATGCTGTTGATTGTCTGCATCATCGGCGGCGGCCTCATCCATCTTGTGAAAGCCGTGAAAAACGCCGTTGTCGCGGCGGTATCGCCAATCGTCCACATCGTCAAACAGCCCACCGAAATCAAATTCGACGGTGCAAAAATGACTTTTTTCCTTCCACAAAACATTCCGTTGGAATTGGTTAAAGTCAACGCCGGAAGCTACCAGCCAGTGTCGCTGTATGGAAGCACCACCGCCCCATCCTATCAAATCACCATTCCGAAAGATTTCTGGCTGACGGAACAGGAAATCACGCAATCCCAATGGCAGGCGTTGATGCAGACGCCGTTGAACACGCTGGGCGTCGGTCTTGACGAAGCGAACGATTTCTGCCGTCGTCTGAACAGCCATTTTGCGAATCAGCTCCCGCTAGGCTATCATTTCGCCCTGCCGACGGACGCCGAATGGAATCTCGCCGTCATCCAATACAAAGGGCGTCTTTCAGGGCTTGGGCGCCGCCTTGACGTCTTCCAAAACAGACTCTACGGCTTCCATCTGGCACTGGTGCCAAATAATTAGGCATTCTGGATTTACTGGATGTTCTGGATGTTCTGGATTGTCCAGCCAAGAAGCCATTCCAGAATATCCAGAACTTCCAGAATATCCAGAACAAAGTGTTTCCTATAAAAAAGCGCCCCCGCCGAAATTCATCAGCGGGGGCGCACAAGCTTAAAACCGTTTATTTTTCCTTAAACCATATATTTCTGAACCACAACGTGTTGCCGTGATCCTGCAACATGAGCGGGCCTTTCGGCACGGCGGTTCCGCCGAGGCCGCCAGGCGTCGGCTTGACGCGGAGATGGTCATGAATGATGACGCCGTTCTGCTTGACCGTCAGGATAGCGTCTTCAATCACCTTGCCTTCGGCGTCGAATTTCGCCGCCGTGTAGTCGATATCGTAGGTCTGCCACGTTTCAGGCGGGAGGCACATGTTCACGATCGGACGGCTCTGCTGGTAGATGCCGCCGCATTCGTTGTCGCGGCCTTCGAGAGCATAGCTGTCGAGAATCTGCATTTCGATGCGGCCCTGCGTATAGACGCCGCTGTTGCAACGGCCCTGTCCACGCGCTTCGGGCATGTAGGACGTTTTGAATTCGACGTGCATGATGCAGGAGCCGTATTCGGGACCGCTGATGATGCTGCCGCCGCCACGACGGACTTCCAGCGTGCCGCCGTCTTCGCTGACGCCCCAACGTTCACCGCCCATACGGCGGTCTTCCACAAGTTTCCATTCGACGGCCTCGCCAGTTTCAGGAGCAAACGCTGCTTTCATGGCCGCAAAACCATCTTTGCCCTGTACGGTGAACGGTCCGGCGATGTTCCACGCCATGATGGCGCCTTTCTTGTCCATGGCAAGTCCTTGCGGATGAAGCTTGTAGGAGATTCCGGGAACGGCATTTCCGTCCGCGCCGCAGATGCGGGCATGGGCTTGCCAGTCGCCGCCGCCCTGCGAAACCTTCAGCAACAGCGTGTTCTCGCCTTGTTTCAGATTGAGAGAAATCGTGTCGTCATCCGTCGCAAGACTGCGCGGCACGTTCTTTTCATAAACCTTCAGGCCGTTCAGGAAAACCACCAAGCCGTCATCTGATCCAGAGCGCATAATGACGCTCTGCTCTTTGTCGCTGATGATCGTATTGCTCAAATAACCGACGCAATTGACGGCACGGGCTAGACGTCTGTTCAAATCAACAATGCCCGCCGCACGTGTCGCGTTGCGCCACTGCGACATACGCTTGCCCGGGCCGACAAGAACAACAGCGCCTTCCGGAGGCTGCAAGCCTAACGTTGGCGACACGAGCTTGAACGACTTCATGTTAATTGCGCCCAATGCGATATTTCCCGCAAACACGCCGTTGGCGATGGTCGCGCCACCGTCATTGAACACGACTTTGTCGCCATCCAGTTTGCCATCAACCTTCAGCAGGACTTTCGGTTTCGGCGCTTCGTAGATCGTCTCCGTGAAAACCGCCTGATAGCCGCCTTTGCCAGTCGCCCAGACTTGTGCGCAGAGTGCGCTTTCCTTGCCTTCAGCGTCCTTCAACGTGCCTTTGTAGTCGCCCATGAAGACATCCTGCGCCATCGCGCAGAACGACATGAGCACCGCCATCGCCATGATCTTTCTAAACATCTTGACTCCTTTCATTGATGATTTTCAATTAAAAAACACATGAAAACAACCTATACCATAGAATAACGTCATTTTGCCAAAAAGCAATTGAATGAAAAATCGCCATTCCGCATTAAATTAACATATTTTATTTTATCGTTCGTTTTTTCACAAAAACCACAAACACCAAGGCACCATCATGAGCAACGTCCCCGAATCCTTCCTGCGTCTCGCCTCCTACAATATCCGCAACCCGTGCGACAAGCCGCCAAACGACTGGGTCTCCCGCCTGCCGCGCCTTCTCGCGTTGCTCAATCGCCATGACGTCGCCATCGCGGGCCTTCAAGAGGCCATGAAGATGCAAATCGACGGCATCATGACGGAAGGTTCATGGGCCTACACAGGCGTCGCTCGCGAAGACGGCGTCGAAAAAGGCGAATATTCCTGCATCATCTATCGCAAAGACCGTTTTATCTGCCACGGTTCCAAGACCTTCTGGCTTTCCGAGACGCCGGATGTCGCAGGATCCCGTTCATGGGAAACCGCCTGCACGCGAATCTGCACATGGGCGACGTTCACTGACAAGAAGACCGGTCTTGAATTCACCCACTTCAACACACATCTGGACCACCGTTCCAAGCTTGCCCAGATCAACGGCATCAAGCTCATTTTCCAGAAGATGAAGGAAATCTCCCCGAAGGGCCCAGTCGTTCTCACAGGCGATTTCAACGTCCTGCCGGAAGACGAAGTCATCGCGCATGCCGAAAAATTCATGCGCAACTCCACGAAAATCACGGAGACGCCGCTCGTCGGCCCGACCTATACGTTCACAGGCTACCGCGTCATGAAAGACGGCGTCGAACCGCCGCACAAAGGCCCGATCGACTACATCTTCGTCAACAACGAATTCCACGTCCGCAACCTCTTCGTCTTCGACGACAGTGAGAACGACCTCTATCCGTCCGACCACTTCCCGCTCGTCGCGGATCTCTACTGAGACATTGTCTCAAGGAATGCCATCATGAGCAGTTGCAATCGCGAACATGCCGTCAACGCCGTCGCCGAACTGCGGGCACGTCCCCCCATGCCCGCGGCCGCCGCGTCGTTGGAACACTATGCGGAGGATGTCTTCGGAGAAGCCGCCATCCGGCGTTTCCTTTCAGAAGAAACTGCCGCTAAACTTCTTGCGACGATTTCAGGCGAAGCCCCCTTCGATCCGGACATCGCCGACGAAGTCGCGCAGGCCATGAAGGAATGGGCCGTCTCCAGAGGAGCGACACATTTCACGCATTGGTTCCAGCCGCTCAACGGCGGCACGGCTGAAAAGCACGACGCCTTCATCGAGCCTGCCGGAAAAGGACAGGTCATCATGGAGTTCTCCGGCAAGAAGCTCATCGTCGGCGAACCGGACGCGTCCAGTTTCCCGTCCGGCGGTTTGCGCAGCACGTTTGAGGCTCGTGGCTATACAGCATGGGATCCGACAAGCCCCGCTTTCATCAAACGCCACGCCAACGGCGCAACGCTCTGCATTCCAACCATCTTCTGCTCATATACAGGCGAAGTTCTGGATAAGAAAACGCCTGTTCTGCGTTCGCAGCAGGCTTTAGCGCATGCCGTGAAACGGTTGATGCATTGCTTCGGCCTGCCGGACGAACATGTCCATATCACGCTCGGCATCGAACAGGAATATTTCCTGATCGACAAAAAATTCTATCTGCAACGACCGGATCTCATCCAGGCGGGACGAACGCTTTTCGGAGCGCCGCCGGCCAAACATCAGCAGTTGGAAGACCATTATTTCGGCTCCATCAAGCCACGCGTTCTCGCCTTCATGGAGGAAGTCGAAAACGAATTGTGGAAGCTTGGCATTCCCGCCAAGACGCGCCATAACGAAACCGCTCCCGCGCAGTTCGAATTGGCTCCGATTTTTGAAGACCAGAATCTTGCCATCGACCATAACATGCTCATTATGGAGGTCTTACGACAAGTTTCTGAACGAAACGGACTCGTCTGCCTCCTCCATGAAAAGCCTTTCGCAGGCATCAACGGTTCCGGCAAACACAACAACTGGGGGCTTTCCTACGGCACGAAAAACCTGCTTGATCCAGGCGAGACGCCGCAGGAAAACGCCATTTTCCTGACGCTTCTCACAGCCATCATCCGCGCCGTTGATATCCATAGCGACCTGCTCCGCGCCGCGACCGCCACGGCGGACAACGACCACCGTCTCGGCTCGCACGAAGCGCCGCCCGCCATCATCTCCATCTTCCTTGGCGAACAGCTCACGGAAGTACTGGATCGCATTGGTTCGGGCGTCGCCGTCGGCAACCGCAAGCCCGCCAAAATGCGCATCGGCGTCGATTCCATTCCTGTCCTGCCGCGTGACACGACGGATCGCAACCGCACAAGTCCTTTCGCCTTCACAGGTAACAAGTTTGAATTCCGCGCACCGGGCGCCAGCCAATCCTGCGCGGAGGTCAATCTCGTCCTCAACACCATCGTCGCGGAATCACTGGATTATTTCGCCGACAGGCTCGAACCGATTGTCGGCGTCAAGGACTTCAACAAGAAGCTGCAAGAGCTTTGCCACGAAAGTCTTGTCAAACACCGCCGCATCATCTTCAACGGCGACAACTACGGCAAGGAATGGCTGGACGAAGCCGCCCGTCGCGGCCTTCCCAATCTGGCCAGCACCCTCCCCGCCATCGACAACTTCCGTAAAACCACCACCAAAACGCTCTTCCAGAAATACGGTGTCCTGTCGAACACGGAAATCGATTCGCGTTACGAAGTGTTCCAGGAAGTCTATCACCGCAAGATTCGCATCGAAGGCGAAATCGGTCTCGAAATCGCCCGAAGCATGATCGCTCCCGCCGCCGAACAGCAGTTCGGGCGGCTCGCCGCCGCCCTTGCCAACGCCAAGGCCTGCGGCCTCAAGGCGGGAACGGCCGGTCTGAAGACAAAAGCACAGAAAATCGGCGATGGCATCGACCAGCTTGCCAAAGCCAACGACAGTCTCGCGGCGGCTCTTCATGACGGTCCGGAGAAAATCATGGCCGCCCTTCGCGCCCTCCGCGTCATCATCGACACGCTTGAACTCGATGTCGATGACGACCTCTGGCCTCTGCCCAAATACCGCGAAATGCTGTTTATTTATTAAAACTAGACCTCTAGGCTTCTAGAATTCTAGCCTTCTAGGAGCCTAGAGTTTTTGCCTTATTTCCGCCTAGGTTCAAGCCGCACGCCGGTCGGCATTTTGCTTTTTTGATCCAGCGTGTATTTCATGGGAACAACTTCCAGAATCGGGAACTCTGGATAGGAATCCGTCACAAACGTCGTGCCTTCCGGATAGAAGACTTCCACATACAGGCCCATCTTGGCAGGATCGTCTTCGTTTCGTTTCTCCCACATGACTTGAATGTCGCCGTTCGGCGTGGGAATCATCCCGCCTGCGCGGCGCTGTCTGCCCGGATACGGCTTCACTTCAAACTTCTTGAATCCAGGCTCCAACGGACGAACGCCCAGTATGATACAATTGATGTAATACGCGGGAATCGCGCTCCAACCATGGCAGCAGGACCCCGCCCAATAGAAATCGTCCGGACCAGTCGGCGTCTCCGGCAGGGAGGTGAAGCCATTGATCGTCCATTTACTGAATTCATCGTAGATACGATCGTAGATGTGCATCCGCGCTTTTGGCGTCTTGTCCGCCATGCCACGAACCAGATACGGCAGTGAACTGTAGGTGCAGGCGACCAACTTGCCACCGATAATGGATCTCACGACAGCATCAATCTTCTCCTCTGGCACGAGATTGTTGAACAGCATCAACGCCTGAACATGCTCGTAATCCTCTTGATTCGCATTTTCGGACGGCAGCAGATAGCCGTAGCACTGCTTCTTTTCGTCCCAGAACATTTTTTCAATGACGGCTCCAAGTTCCTTCGCCGCAGCGCCATAGCGTGCGGAGGCCTCTTCATCGCCATCCGCCGCCGCCAATTTCGACGCCGCGCCCAACGCTTCGTACATATATATATTGTAGAGCGAATCAGGGAATGCGGGGCAACGGTCCAGACGGCCTGTCCATTCAAAGAAATTCCAAATCCGCTTCTCGTTGCCGGGCTCGTAAAGTCCTTCCACGCGGGACTTTCGCGCCAAAGCGGATTCCAGAATCTTCTTGACTGTTTCCTTCTGCCGTTTGTATTCGTCCAGACTGCCGGAATGCATGTAAAGCTCCAGCAGCGATGGAATCCATACCATCGTGAACGACGGAATCGTAATCGACGATTCCGCCGGTGCGCAGATTTCCAGATAGCCGTTGCCAAGATACGAGCGGCCAAGCAGTTCCAACGACGCTTTCGCGAAATCGTAGTTGCCCCACACATAGTAGCCGTACAGCATCTGGTTGCGGGAATCGTATGCGTACAACGACTGTTCGCGCCACGGGCAGTCTTCATAATGGTCATGCATACAGCACAACAACGTGTTAATGGCGACGTCGCGCATCTTGGACAACATACGGTCCGCCGTGTCCAAATAGGTTGGCTGCGGCAACGGATAGTACACGCCTTGGATGCCCGCGTAATAGACGGCGGGCATCGTCTCGCCATATTCAGAGAAGATCAACTGCATGTAGCGACCGCCGATGCGGCGGAGCGGATAGGTGAACTGATTGCGGCCGTCATGGCAGATATATCGATCGATGAAATTGCGCGGTCCGATGACGGAACGCGGATGGCCGTCGTCCAGATGTTCGCCATGATGGATTTCCACCACCGTTCCAGCCGCCGCTTCCACGTCAATCGTGATAAATCCCGTCGATTCCTTCCCGAAATCCACCGTGCAGGCCAACTCCATACCTGCCTGTGGCGGCTTTTTGAAACGCCATGCGGGACCATCGGGCCGTAGTGACGGCTTCAAGCGGTTGACGCCCGCCCGCTCTGCTTCGGGAACATCGAAAGCCTCCTGAACGAATCGCGATCCAAAGAACGGGACGCCCGCTGCTTTCATCCGCCAGCCTTGCCAGACAAGTTTCACGGGTTTGGGCGGCAGTTGGTTCAATTGCAGGATTGGACGTTCCTCCATGGATGCCCAATGGCCGTTGGCCGTCGGCCGCTTGTGGACGGTCGCCGCCTCCCAGCCGCTATCATCGAAAGAAGGCTCCATCCAATCGGCCTCTTTCCGTGCATCATATTCAAAGGTAAAGCCTAGCTGCGGGCTGACAATAACCTTTCGATTCTGTGTATAGCCCGGATCCATGCTGCATTTCCATGTCGCATCCGTCACGGCGACAGGCATTCCCGCCTGCGAAACGATCGCCATCAGGCCCGGATCGCATTTGTAATGCGTGAAAAAGCTCTGTCCCATGTGATGTACCAACACTGCGATCGTGTTGTCGCCCGGCTTCACAAATTCCGTCACATCAACGGTCGCAAATGTCTTGCGATCCGGAAAATCCGGAAACTGCATGACATGGATTCGTTTGCCGTTGATATAAACGACATAGTCGGAATCCGCCGACAGCCGCAGCATGGTTTCCTTTGTTTCCTTCAGTTGGAAGCTCTTGCGGAAACGATAATACGAATCCACAGGGGCGACCTGTTCGCCTAGCCAAATCAATGACGCCATCAGCAACATATCCATCTGTTCATTCTCCTTATATTACTATACTACTATTGTTCATTCTCTTGTTTTTTGACAAAGCTTTTTTCCAAGCGCTTTTCTGTCGCGCGAAGCGCTTTCACAACCGCCGCAGCCGCCGGAGACGTTTGCATCATTCACGACCAACATCTTGTTTCAACATGGAATCCTTAGTGGTATCATCGGCCCGGCGGCGAGGCTTTTTTCAGTGTATTCAGTGTATTCTGTGGTTTGAAATTTCGTGTTCTTTCGTGACTTTCGTGGTTCCTCAATAAATGATTTGGTTGCGGCTAACAGCCGCTCCAGGAATTAGCCTTCTTTAGCTCCGTAACGTTTCAAAATCGCGACGACACGCGCCGTCAAATCCTTCAAATCATCGCGGTTCCATGTCTCCACATTCAAACGCAATTTCGGCTCGTTTCCAGACGGACGCAGGCAGAACCACCATCCCTGCGAGCCGTTGTCCTCCACAAGCTTCAGGTCGGGAGCCATCAGTTTCGATGCATCATATCCGCCGACGGCGGGCATGCAACGATTCAAATCCAACTCTTCATCCTTGCGTATCTCATAGCGCGTCATTGTCTTGCCAAATTCATTCGCGACGTCTATGATGACCGCCTGAATGTCTTCACGCGATTTCAGATCATAGTTCAATTCGCCGCTCCAATGATAATTTTGACGCCATTCCACAAGCTTGTCCGCCAGCGTCTCGCCATCCGCCTTCCACTGCCACACCTGCGCAATCAAATGCAGAGCCGTCAGCATGCCCGAATCCGCGCAGAAGAAATCCGGATGGAAATAATGGCCGGAATGTTCTCCCGCGAAAACAACACGATCTTGGAAAGCCTCATGACGCATCAGCCGTTTGAATTGACCATGCCCCACTGGCAAATCAATCAGTTCGACATCACCGCCTGTGGGGAACAGATGTTTCAAGAGTTGCGATCCACAGATGTTCCTCAATACCACTGGTTTCGAAATCTTGCAACATGACAGTTTCCTATACGAAACCAACGCCAGAATGTGCGATGCCTCGACAGGCCTGCCTGTGTGATCGACAAATCCCGCGCGATCCGCATCGCCGTCGAATCCAATGCCCAAATCCGCCTTGTTCGCCATCACGGCTTCCGCCAACCGTTTATTGTAATCAGGCAACAGCGGATTCGGAACGCCGCGCGGAAAACTCCCGTCCGGCGTATCTTCCACGAATATTGTCTCCAAACCAAACGCATCCAGTCGTTTGGCTATCGGACGGAAGGCAACGGCGCCAACGCCGTTGCCGGCCATCACGACGATCTTCAGCCCACAGCCCAACGGCTTCCATTTGTCAAAGCCCGCCAAGCCCAGCATGTATTCTGCAAACTCTTCACCGACAGGAAGTTCTGGAACTGGATCCAGTAATTCCAGCACACGGCGGCGAATGAATGCCAAATCATCCGCAGAAAACGGCACCGCTCCGGAACGCATCATCTTCAAGCCATTATAATCTTTTGGATTATGGGACGCCGTGACCATCGCGCCACCTGCGAAACGATCCGCATAACGGCCGCATGCATAGTAAACCTGCTCCGTGGAGGCTAGTCCAATCGATGTGCAACGTCCTCCTGCCTCTTCAACGCCGCGTGCAAACGCCGTCAGCAAATCAAACGAACCCAGTCGCGCATCATGGCCGAGAACGATTTCCGGTTTTCCATCCGCTTTATCCGCAAGTAGTTCCGCCATGGCGTGGCCCGTCAGACGTGCCACTTCGGCGTTCAGTTCATTTGGCCAGATGCCGCGCATGTCATCCCGTTTAAAACAAGCCTCCACGCTCGCACGACTGTTTTCCGTTGGTGTATGATTGTCCATTTATTCACTCCTGTCAACAAAATCCGTCCTATCGCCATGAAAAATCGCCTTCGCGACTGGCAAAGTCTCAGACTATTATTATCATAATATATACATGACAAATATTCCATGTTTTCCATTGAAAAAAACGGTTCTGCATGGATTTTTATTGTCCTTTCCACTAATTAATTAATCTAACCGTTTCAACAACGCCTTTTTCAATTCGTGCAACCTTCTGACTACATATCATTGGCGGAACAGGCAGGCTTCGTAAAAATCGCCTGCCTGAAACCGCCACGCCTGGCAGACGGCTATCTTTCCAGCCATCTTGACAACTGGCTGCGAAGCAATGCAGGAGCCTTGAGCTATATCGATTCCAAACGGGACATTCTTGTTGCGCCATTTGCGCAACGTCCTTGGGCCAAGTCGCTTATCATCGCAAGCTTCTTGCCGGAACGGGACAATTCGCCATTACTCCAACTGCCACGTGCCCATGATGGACGCCCCTTCGCGGAAATCGCCCCCTACGCATTGGATCGAGATTACCACGAAACGGGTCGGGAAAAGCTCAAACGGCTTGAAGAACTGCTGTTCCAGCAATTCGGCCCTGCTCAAACGGAGCTTGGAGTCGATAGTGAACCCGTTCTGGAAAAGCCACTTGCGCAAATTGCAGGCATTGGATCCCGTGCATTGAACTCGCTCATCTACGATGATTGCTACGCCTGCGGCATCAATCTCGCCATTCTGTTCACAGAGCATGATCTGCCGACGCGTATTCTAGACGCTCCGCTGGAATGCCCGCATTGCGGCAAATGCCTTCAAGCATGTCCCACAAAAGCTTTCGGCGATGCCGAAGGCTTCCAAGTCCGCCGTTGCCGCGCATGGCTCTCCGGCGAATACCGTAAACCGCTCACATGGGAGGAGCAAATCCTTCTAGGTCCAACACTCTACGGTTGCGGAAAATGCACAAATTCTTGTCCCAAAACAAACTATGTCAAGCCATTGGCAGTTGACGCGGAAGATTTCCTGCGCATGCCGTCTGCCGCGATCACACGGCTCATCAAAGGAACCGCCCTCGACCATACGGGAACGACCGTCTTGAAACGCAATGCGGCGGCGGCCATCGGACAGCAGCTTCCGCCAGACATTCGTAACGCCCGCAAGCAGGAACTGCTTGCGCTCTGCGCCTCCCCTACCGTCCGCCAGACCATCGAAGCCTGGCGGGAGGGCTGCGCTCCTGCGCGGCCAATGGTTAGCGGTTAGTGGTTAGCGAAAAAATAATTAGCAATAACAATGGACAACAACAACTTACCGCGCGAACGTTTCCAGAACCAAGGGCCCGATTCGCTGACAGACAGCGAACTACTTGCCGTTTTGCTACGTACTGGCACGCAGGGAAAAAATGTCATCGAACTTGCCAACGAACTACTCAACACGTTCGACGGCAATTTGTTGGACTTAAGTTCCGCGACGGTTCAGCAACTCCGCGAAATCGGCGGCATCGGCGAAGCAAAGGCCGTCGGACTCTGCGCCGCCTTCACGCTGGCCAAACGGCTGGTCAAGCTCCGTCTCGCCATGCGCCCGCTTTTCAACAATCCGGATTTCATCGCCGACTACATGCGCGACGTCATCCAGTCGCGTGAAAAGGAAGAGACCCATGTCTTCCTGCTGGACTCGCAAAGCCGCCTCATCCGAGACGAACTGATTTCCATCGGCATTCTTGACAGGGCGCTCCTACATCCACGGGAAATCTTCCGCCCGGCCGTCCGGGAAGCATGCCGCTCATTCATCCTATGCCATACCCATCCGTCCGACGACCCTACGCCGTCCGCAGAAGACATCCAATTGACCTACACGTTGCTCATGGCGGCCGAAATCATGGACATCCAGATGACGGACCATCTGGTCGTCGCGCTTCGTCCCGCTCCCGACAAACCAGGCTACTTTTCATTCAGCCTGAACAATTTGCTTGATCTGGACGGCATAAAGAAGCAGTTGGCTCATTTCTCTGAATGACGCTTTTTGGACACGCCTTGAATGTCCACAGTGAAGGCCTTAACCGAAAATCCGCCATAATGGATCGCGACATCGCCATTGGCGAGCATCCGCCGCTTTGTCGACAATGTCAGATTGATCGGCTGCCATTCATTGCGTACCACACGCATTACTTCGCCGACACGCATTGTGTATTCCATGCCATCATGCGATTCGATACGGTCGAAGAACACCGCGCCATGCTTGTCGCCAAACGTCATTGAGGCGCGTAAATGACTCATCACATCGGAAATGCAAAGAATCAAATACTCGAAACGCAATGGCATGTGCAGCGCCGTCAGTGTATCCGGCGTCGAATTGATGCCAATCCAAAGAAGACCGGGGGACATCATCGCAATCGGAGACTGCCGACGCGTCGCCAAATCCAGCAATTCAACCTCCTCTTTGTTGAGCGACGACGAGGACAACGCCGCCATATGACGTAGCGAATACAGATGGTTCGGGCAAATTTCCAGACAACTACGGTAGGCGGCGATCGCCTCGTCCTTCTTGCCGATTCCTTCCCAGACAAGACCTGCGTAATAGGAGATCAAATGACGTTGCAGCCACTGCGGCCGCGCCATTTCATGCTCTCTCGCCAATGTTTCCAAATCTTTCGCGAGATTTTCGCCGATTACACCACGTTTCACACGCAAGGCCATCTCCAGGAAACGGACACGCAATGCAACCGCCTCCTTCCAAGAGCTGTTGGAACCACCAAGAAGCTTCTCCGCTTCATCGATGATCTCATGTTCGACCGGGCCATCGATATATGCCAGACGCATCAGCGTATCAATCGTCTCCTCGTACTTGCCAAGGAAAGACTGCAACTGAGCCTCAAGCAGAATCTCACGCGGGTAGAGAACGATACCGCTGCGTTTCTTCAAAAGAAGATTGAGGGCTTCACGAGGTTCGCCATCCGCGAATTTTGCAGATGCTTCATCCAAAGGAAGCTGTGCCTCCTGGAAGGCGACCAGCTCACGCCAAGTTTCCGCACGCATTTCATGACGTCCGGACATTTCGAGAATCGTGCATTTCGTCTTGAGCATCTCCAGCTCTTCTTTTGGCTCAAGATCCATTTTCCGCAGACGATCCGTCAACTGCAGGGCCTCGTCGAAGAGTCGGCGACGCAACAGCAGACGCACCATGGACTTCTGCGCTTCCAAATTGTCTGGAATTATTTCCGCCAACTGTTTCACTCCGCCAAGCAGATCAACAAGAACAGGGAATATCATGTCATATGACTTGCTGCCATATGCCAAAGCGGCCAGCAGATTATCATGGGCCTTTTGCTTAAATGACGCAGCCTGCGGATCTTCTGCTCCCTCCGCAAGCACATAGGCGCGATAGGCCGCCATACCTGCCCGGCGGCGTGTCTCCGCCAGAGTCGGCTGGCACTGCACAGCCCAGTCGTACAATTTCACAATCAGCCGCCGCGTCCGCGTGATTTGCGAACAATCCTTCGCGGCTTCCCAGTAGATCGCGC
This sequence comes from Victivallales bacterium, assembly GCA_017554445.1. Classification (GTDB taxonomy): domain Bacteria; phylum Verrucomicrobiota; class Lentisphaeria; order Oligosphaerales; family Oligosphaeraceae; genus UBA1407. The sequence continues at coordinate 13,473 of JAFZIJ010000019.1, read as the reverse complement.
ACTGCAAGGCCGCATCGCCATCGCCAGGCGCCGTCATCACGGCTCGTGCACTCTCGACACAGGCATCCGGCCAATATGCTTCATTGTATTCATCCGCGGCCTCCCCCTTCACGGCCGAACTGCGCCAAAGGACGTAATGGTCGTCCGGCCAGCAACGTTTGATTCCTTCCAACATCTTGATACGGCGTTCGCAGTCAAATTTCACAGGCTTTCCCTCGACAATCGGCTGCCGCAGATCGTCGAGAAAATCCGAATACCGCCAACCCGCGCGTATCCGCTTCCAGCAGACCGGCAACCCAATGACCAGAACCGCCAGAGACAACGGAACAAGCGCAAGACGCCAACGCCATCTGTCATGGCGGTTCTGACGCCGCTTCTCACGATTCGTCGCAGATTCCTTCGCCTTTTCCTCCTCCGTCTTGTCACGTTTCAAATGACGGTGGCGGCTGCTCCCGCACACTGCGACAACCGACAGCAACGCCGTGAAAACCAAAGCGTTGGACCAAGCAAGGAGGTTGAATTCGACACATTCATGCAACGTGATGCCTATTAGCGCCACACACGCGCCCAATCCAGCCCATCTATACGTCCTCTCCTGATGATGAAGTATCCTGTACATGGAACGGAACCACATCACAAGCGCCACGGCTAACATAAGCAAAACGACCGGAACGCCGACCTCCGATGTCAATTCCAGTAAATCATTATGGGCATGGCCTATGCGCGCCTCAGTGAAACGGCCAGCCTCGTACGGCTGGATGGATGTTTCAAAACCGCCCAGTCCCGCGCCAAAACGCCAGTAGTCGCCAATCATACGGCACGTATCCTTCCACACTGCGACACGCGCGTCCATCGTCAGATCTTCAGCCACCAACGTCTCGTAGCGTTCAGACAACCGCTGCAACACAAACGGCATGCCGATCAGAAAGGCCACCGCCACCACCGCCAGCAAAGCGAACGTCTTCTGACGCATGTGCATGGACTGCCCACGAATGCTGAACATCCAGAACACGCCGAAGACCAGCAGAGATATGATGGTCGAAATAAACGCACCACGGGAGAGGCTCATGACCATCGCCGTCAACAGCACAAACAGGATGATGCCCAACGGGGCCTGCAGTTTCGTCCACCATGCTTCCAGCTTGCTGCCATGACGCTTCGACCCCGTCAGGACGCCCATCAGGCCGACTGTGGACATGACTCCCATCATCATCATGAACGCGAAATGATTTCGGTTGCCAAAGATGCCGTTGAACGTCTCTCTTTGGTTCACTCCCGATGCCACAGTCCCAAATGATTCCACAAACGCAAATATCGCGTTGCCCAGCGCTGTCACAACAATGGCCAGAAGCACGAGCCGTATTTGGAATGTATGATGCAACTTGCTTGTCAGCAAAATGAACAAGAAGAGACAAATGCCCAACAGACTGCACATCTGTTTGGTGTCATCGGGTGAAACACTTATCCGCGTCCGCATCTTCCCGCGCTTTAAATCAAGCTTCTCAGCTTCCTTCAAAGCCTCCTCAGCCGCCTCTGCGTCATCCGACTCCTCCGGCTCTAGCTCAGGAGTCTCCATGTCCTTCGCCAATTCCGCCATGCTCTCCCATTGGCTGAACGCCTTCGGCGACAGCATTTTCGTCAATCCTTTGACAGGTGCCAGCTGAAGCACGCCGACCAGCAGCGGAATAAGAAACAGAAGCCCCCATGCAGAAAGTTTAACATGCGCGTAGTCCTTCCCGCACCACCAGACGGAAAGCCCCCACATCGCGTATGCCAAAATCAATCCCAGCCAGACGGTCGGCATCCACCAGCGTTCACCGCCGAAATACGCCAACGGCATGAGAATCACCAGCCCAAGAGCAAAGGCGAACGGAAGCTTCGCCATCGTATGGAACACCTTGCTCGCCTTCTCCTGGATGATATCCCACGTTCTCGAATGATGATGGTGCCGCGGCTCTGACGAAGCAGACGATGAAGCAGACGATGACGACGAAGAAGAATGATGGTGGTGGTGATGGTGGTGATGACCGGACTCGCCCGGCAGGTGCAGACGAGGGTAATCGTATTCAGATTGATGTTCTTTGGGCATGGATACGTCTCTTACTCGACATTGAATAATTCCCTCTATTATATAAAATATAGTTTTTTTGTAAAAATACCATTATTTCCAGACACTTCATGGAGTGAAACTGTCTATATGGCCATTATTTTCATATCCAAATAGATGGCATCACAATTCCCAAGGGATGGCAGCGCAATGCTTCCATCCCTGTCGCCACACACGATTTTTCACCTTTTTTTACACTCTTTTCTATGAAAACAGTAAAATGAAGCCATATTATGTAAATAAAGAGACTATTCTGCATTCAACAAGAACCAAATCAACATGAGCAAGGAAGGCATCCAAACGTTGGTCATCTGCCTGATTTTGCCAGCGACGGCTTTGCTGCTGTCGCTGATGATGACGCATGCCATCATACCGATCCTCATTAAAACCGGTATGCTTGACATGCCGGGCGACCGCCATATTCATGAAAAGACGTGCCCACGTGGCGGCGGCATCGCCATCATGGCGGCATTTCTCATCGTCGTCTTCGCCTACGCCTTTCTAGGACACGACATGGGCGCATGCCAGCCCAGCTGGCATTCCATCAAGCTTCTCATCCCGCTCGTCATCCTCATCCCGTTGGGCATTGCCGACGACAGATTCCGCCTTAAGGCCAAAGTGAAATTTCTCTTCCACATCATTGCGGCCACCATCGCATGGTATCTCGGCGTCCACATCAACCTACCAGGGCAATGGCACATCGCCACGCCGATCAATGCTTTTATTACCATCTTCTGGATTACCACCATGATCAACGCGTTCAACATGATAGACGGCGTGGACGGACTGGCTGGCGGCATCGGCGTCATTTCCTCAATCTCCCTTGCGTTCATCACATGGTTCACGGGATGCCGCTTCAACGCCCTGATTCTTCTCATCTTTACCGGTTCGCTTTTCGGATTTCTTTATTACAATTGGCATCCCGCCAAAATCTTCATGGGCGACACGGGCAGCATGTGCATCGGTTACATACTCGGTATCGCGGGTCTCAACGCCACATCAAAAATCACCAGCATTTCCGCCATCGTCATGCCGCTTCTGCTCTGCTGCGTTCCCGCATTGGACATTTTCCTCGCAGTCTGGAGACGCATCATAGCCCCCGTGGAAGATGACCCGAACCATCATCTTCCTCTCTTTAAACGCATCTTGCGCCATCTCGCCGCCCTGACAAAGGCTGACGGCAACCATCTCCATCACCGCCTGCTCGCCTACTACAAAAACCAGCCCAAGACCGTCTCCAGCATCTATTTGCTGGCAATCATCATGGCGTTCGTCGGAATCATCATCTTCTTCATCCCCCAAAGGCTGTGGTGGCTGTCACTCATCATCGTCTTCGCCAGCCTCGCCATCTGCATCGTTCGCTACGCGACTATCGAGCTATGGCTTTCGACTGAATTCATCTTCAAAAACTATCAAAAGCCACGCTTCGGACTCCTGCTCAACATTCTGAACCCCGTCTGGGATGCATGTGTCTGCACAGCCGCTTTCATCATCGCCAGAAACCGCCTCGACCCCATTGAAACCGCAGCATTCCTCATCCCTGTTTTCCTAATTCTCATCATCTCACGCACCTACTCCGTCCTATGGAATTATCCGTCCACGGAAGAATACTTCCGCCTGCTTCTCATCGTCATCATCGCATTCGCCGTATCCGGCATTTTCAATGCCATCTTCCAATTCTACCCCTTCACTCTTCGCGAATTCACAGCGGCCGTCGGCATGGCCGACGCTGCCATCATCTGTGAACGCATGTTGTTCCATGCGTTGCGAATAGCGCTTATTAAACAGCATGTCTCCGCATATTATGCGGACAAAGCCCCCGTCATAACGACGCTCCTCTACGGAATCTGCCCGGAAGGGCGTATGTATGTCAACGCCGCCACGATCGGTATCGACTGTGCCTGTCAAGAAAAAATCATCGGTTTCATCGACCGCAACCCACGTTACAGTCATAGCTTCTGCTACGGGCTCCGCGTGCTCGGCACGCCACAAGACCTTGCTAAACTCCATGAGAAGCACCATCTTGGAAAAATCGTCGTCTGCATTGACAATCTCCATCAACAGGAACGAGACGAACTGGTCATGTTCTGCAAAAACAACAATATCCGGCTCTCGCATTACCATTGCATGGAGCAAGACTACTGCTGATTGCACCGCTTTTTCATTCGCATACTACTATAAAATATAATAATAACTTCAGGAGAAAACATGAAAAAAGTCATCGTGACAGGCGGTGCGGGTTTCATCGGTTCCGCTCTCATCCGGCATCTTGTCGGCAATCGCCTTGCGGAAGTCGTCAATCTTGACAAACTGACATACGCCGGCAATCTGGAAAGCCTCCAATCCGTCGAAAAATCACCGCTCTACCATTTTGAACAGGCAGATATCTGTGATCCAGTCGCCGTCAAACGCCTCTTCAACGACTTTCAGCCAGACACCATCATGCATCTGGCCGCCGAAAGCCATGTGGACCGTTCCATCGATGATCCGCTCTGCTTCGTCAAAACCAACGTTCTTGGAACCGCCAATCTCCTTCAATGCGCCCTCGAATACTGGCGCCCTCTTCCTGATGACCGCAAAAAAGCTTTTCGTTTCCAACACATTTCCACAGACGAAGTCTATGGCAGCCTCGGCGCAACAGGTTTCTTCAAGGAGACAACTCCCTACGATCCCAAATCCCCCTACTCCGCCTCAAAGGCTTCAAGCGACCATCTTGTCCGCGCATGGGGCCACACGTTCAACCTCCCCGTGCTCATCAGCAACTGCTCCAACAACTACGGCCCCTTCCACTTCCCTGAGAAACTGATTCCGCTCGTCATTCTCAACGCGCTGGACGGCAAGCAACTGCCCATCTACGGAAAAGGCGAGAACGTACGGGACTGGCTCTATGTCGAAGATCACGCCAAAGCTCTTTGGCTCATCAATGAAAAAGGCGTCCCCGGAGAAACCTACAATATCGGCGGCCATAACGAACGGACGAATCTTGAAGTCGTCAATACCATCTGCCACATTCTCGACGACCTCCGCCCGAAAGCGCAAGGCAAATATTCCGACCAAATCGTCTTCGTCACAGACCGCCCCGGACATGATCTCCGCTACGCCATCGATTCGGACAAGCTCCAGAAGGACCTCGGCTGGCGGCCGGAGGAAAACTTCGACACAGGCATCCGCAAAACCGTCCAGTGGTATCTGGACAACGCATGGTGGTGGAAACCCATCCGTGAAAAGAAATACGCCGGCCAACGGCTTGGCGGGAAGGCGTGACCGATCACCACAGCGCTGTCAAACGCCATCCTTCCTTTACCATATAATAATATAGAATCCTAAAAAAGAATACATTTTCCATGAAAGGCATAGTCCTCGCAGGCGGCGCAGGAACAAGGCTGCATCCCACCACCATGGGAGTTTCCAAGCAGCTCCTGCCCGTCTATGACAAACCGATGATCTACTATCCCGTCAGCGTCCTCATGCTCGCGGGCATACGGGATATTCTCATCATCACGACGCCTGAAGACCAACCGGCCTTCATCCGACTGCTCGGCGACGGATCACGCTTCGGCGTCAATCTCTCCTATGCCGTCCAACCGAGCCCCGACGGCCTCGCGCAAGCCTTCATCATCGGTGAAAAATTCATCGGGCAAGACAACGTCTGCCTCATCCTCGGCGACAACATCTTCTACGGAGCCAACTTGGGAGATCTCGTCCAAAGCGCCGCCGCCCAGACCTCCGGAGCCACCGTCTTCGGATACTACGTGCGAGACCCGCAACGTTTCGGCGTCGTCGAATTCGACGAGAATTTCAAAGCCCTCTCCATAGAGGAAAAGCCGCAGAATCCAAAATCCAACTACGCCGTCACAGGCCTTTATTTCTACGACAACGATGTCATCGGCATCGCTAAATCTCTAAAGCCCTCCGCCAGAAGGGAATTGGAGATCACGGACGTCAACAACGCCTACCTCAGACGCGGTGATCTCCGCGTCGTCCGCCTCGGCAGAGGATACGCATGGCTTGACACGGGCACCCATGAATCCCTCCTGGACGCCGCCAATTTCATCCGCACCATCGAAACCCGCCAGGGGCTTCAGGTCGCCTGTCTGCAGGAAATTGCCTTTATGAATAAATGGATGACGAAGGCCCAAGTCCTTGATTCCATTGAGAATTTGTTAAAAACGGAATACGGTCAATACCTCCAAAGACTGGTCAGCGCATGAAAACGTTTGTTTCAGCTTATATCCCCGGATTGCTTTTTCTTGCAAAAATCAAAAAAAAACAAAAAAAAGATTTGCCAATTGAAAAGACAAAACTATATTAATTGTAAATGATTGATTTTTTATTGTCCAAAAGTATAAACCAGTTCCCACAACCCAAAAACAAAAAGAGGTAGAGTCATGAAGAAGTACATTGCAACACTGCTCGTCGCATTCCTCGCGCTCGGTTCCGTCAGCGCCTACGCGTTGACTGTCTCCGACAGCGCCACCGCCATCAAGAAAATCGCCACCGCCGAAATCAAGTCCGGTAACCTAACCGAAACCTGCGACCTGCTCAGCAAACTCGACACCGCCACAGAGAAACAGAAGGCTGTCATCCTGAACGCCATCAAGACGGCCCTCAACACCGCCACGCTGAAGAGCTATGCCGCCGCCGCTGTTGCGCAGCTCAACGCGCTCGCAAATGTCTCCGTCACCAAGGCCGCCGGTGGCAAGTACAACATCGCCATTATTGAAACCGACACCACGACGGGTTCTGTCATCAAGGAAGACATTCCCAAAGCCGCCGTCGAAAAACCCACACTGAGCACCAACCCCGCGGTCAACGCTCGCTAATCGTTTTGCACTAATCATTTAGGCTGGCTTCCGGCCTCTTATCCCGGAATCCAGCCTTTTTTTTCATTTATTTTTTACCATTGTGGGGCGACAACATGGATATGAGGAGAATTTCCCGTTCATTCAAAGTCGTAGCAGCTGTCTTGTTTTCAGGCATCTGCATGTCTCAACTCCAAGCCCAGTCATTCCTGAGCGACTATTTTGAGACGGCCGCGGCGGCTATCCCGAACAGACTCACTCTCTCTGTTTTCGAGGAAATCCGCTACAACGACAACATCCATGATTCCGCGACCAACAAAATCGGTTCCTTCATCAATGAAGCCGGCATCTCCCTTGACTGGTACAAGAACTACGAAAACGGGAAATACGGCCTTGTCGGAGATATCTCCTACGAATACTACGACAAGGACTCCCATGATGAAAACGAATTCAAATGGAACCTTTCCCCGTTTATCTTGGGCGGCGTAGACGTCTTCGGCGAAGACCGACTCATGTTCACACTCTCGTCACGCAGCGCCAATGAAAAATTCGATTCGTCCAATACAAAACATGCCAAGCGTATCGACAATACAGCTGGCGTGACCTATGATATGCTTCGATTTGCCCATTGGGGTGTAGCTTTTTCAGCGAAATATGACAACAGACGCTACACAGATTCCGAATTCAAGAACCATTCCTACCAGAAATACACGTTCGGAGTCGCGCCATACTACAATTTGACAGAAAAAATCAAACTCGGTATCAACAGTTCCTATAAAGAACGCGAGTATACGAATAACAAATCGCATGACGATTCCAAAACCTACACGATAGCGCCGTTTATCGACTATCGCCAAAGCAAACAATTCTCCGTCCATCTCGGCGGCGGTTTATCCCGTACCGAATACAAGGGACGTTCTAAAAACACCAAAGGCGATGGTGAATGGGAACCTGTCGCCAACTTGACATTCCGCTATTATCCCGTCTCCAATTTCTTCCTCTCCTATATTTCCAGTCTTGAATGGGAAGATTCGGGTTCAGGACGTGGCGGACGTGTAGCATATTTCAATTCCCTCCGTGCCACCTGGCAGATTACCCGCAGAATTTCCTTCTCGCCTGGCGTGAGCGTAGACGTCCAAGACGAACGGAACTCCCTATATGACACCACGGAGTACACCGCCTTCGCCAATCTGGACTATAAAATCTCCGAACGCTTCTCCACCTATCTCGGCTACGAATACGAGCATACAAAATACAAATACCTCCCGTCCAGAGACTACGAAGTCAATGAAATCTGGCTCGGAGTCAAACTCACCTATTGAAAATTCTTTCCTTTATCATAAAACGTCATAAAAATCCACGAATAACCATTATGCGCAACCTGACACTCGTCCTGCTTCTTATTTCCTGTTTCACGTTGGCTCAGAATGCTGATGATTGGAAAGCCTCCACCCTCCAGCCGGGCGACGTCCTATCCATCCAAGTCTTCCGCGTCTCGGAATTCAGCAAGGTCATTCGCATCGAGGAAGACGGGACCTTCCGCTATCCGTTCTGCGGCACCATCAAGGCAAGCGGCCTGACAGCCCGCGCCATCGCAGAGGAAATCGAAAAACGCCTTGCCAAGCAAGTCCAGGATCCCCATGTCGATGTCTTTGTTCAAGACTGGGGCCCCCGCCGCATCTATATTCTTGGTGAAGTCAAATCCTCGCAGTCCATGGAACTTCCCACGTATGGACGCATGACCGCCCTGCAGGCCCTCAGCGCGGCCGGTGGATTCACGGAAAGCGCGGACCTCAACAATGTTGCCGTCCTCAGACGTTCCGGTGGCAAGCTTGTCCGCCATAAGATCGACGTCAGCGCACTCGTCTCCCGCCAGTCCGGCGGTGACGACTTCAAACTCCTTCCGGAAGACACGCTCATCGTTCCGAAAGCCCCGCCAGTTTTCATCGCCGGCGAAGTCGGCAATCCGACCACCATTTTCATCGACACGCAGCGTCCGCCGCTCGTCTCCGAACTCATCATCCGCGCAGGCAATATGAAACCGGGCGCAGACGCAGGCAATATCTGCATCATTCGCGCAAACGCCAAAGGCGAACGGGACATGATTTCCGCTTCGCTCAAGTCGCAAGTCCTTGGCAATTATGAAAATGACGTCCGCATCGCCCCCGGTGACTATGTGCTCGTCGGCGCCGCCGAACAGATCTATGTCCTCGGCGAAGTCAGAAAGCCCGGTCCGCTCACCCTCCCGCCTGACAAAACGATCACCGCCTCCCAGGCCATCGCCCTCGCAGGCGGCTTCACACAAGTCGCCAAGCAGAACGATATTACGCTCATTCGCAACAAGGAAATCAGGAAGCTCAACCTGAAAAAACTCTATACTTCCATTGAAAACATGGAACGCGACGAAACGCTCCGCAACGGCGACATTATCTTCGTCCAGGAGTCCATCTGGTAGTTTTCCCCACTCTTTCGTTTATTGGTTTCAACGATCCACCATACCGCACGAACAAGCAAAGAGCCATCAATGTCAGAACAGCAACCACAGCAAATCCCGCAACAAATGCAGCAGCAGATGTCCTCGCCCTCCGCCGAGAATGAGGACAATATTCTTCAGACGTTGTTTGGATATTTCGCGACATTTGTCCGGCCATATTTGTGGCTATATCCAACCGCTGTGATTCTATTCCTTGCCGGTGGCATACTGTTCCTTCGGACGGCGACCCCGATTTACAGCTCCACCGCTGAAATGATGATCGCCAGCAATGAAATGCGCGCATTGGACGTGAAAGGTATCGCCGATCCGTCCTACGGCATTGCCGGCGAAGCGTTTATTAAAACCCAAATTCAGGTCCTCCAGTCAAGCGAAGTCCTCTCCAAAGTCTATGAACGGCTGGGAGAAGAGGCGAACAGCTGCAGCATCCCGTCCATTGTCCGAATCCCCGGAACAAATCTCGTGAACATCACGGTCAAATCCCTCAATCCGGAAGCGGCCGCAAAATTCGCCAACACCGTCGCGGAAGTCTATGTGGATTTCATGTACAGGCGGAAAATCACGATTTCCAGCACTGGTGCCAACCTGCTGCGCGACCAGTTGAAGGAAGTTCAGATCAACCGCGACAAAGCCATGGAAGATCTCCTGAAATTCAAGGAAGAACAAGGCATCTATGATCTGAAACAGAGTTACAACACGCTTGTCAATCAGCGGAATGAACTGGAATCCAAACTCTTCGATGCCAAGATGGATTGTGAGGAAATCTCCACCACGCTGGATGAAGTCAACAACAACCGCGCCAATGCCGTCGTTATGCTCCCTTACTTGATTCCGGATGGCAACAGCAACCTCTCCACGCTCCAGCATCTTCTCCTCACTCATCAGATGAAACTTCCGGAACTCCTTACCAATTATAGTATGGAGCACAAGGCCGTCAAGGTCCATGAAGAAGTCAAGCAGATGATCAAAGACGCCTCCGAAGCACAAGTCGATGTCAGTCTCAACGGCTTGAAACTCAAGCTTCAACGCGCACAAAGACGCTGCGAATCCCTTCAGGCCCAGATCAACGACAAAGAGCAGGAGCTCATCAAACTGGATAAAATCGGTGGCGATTACCGCATGCGCGAAGCCGCCTGCGACAAGCTGGACGAAACAATCACCATGATCACCAGTCGTATCAACGAACTGCAGATCGCAGACGCCACGACCATCGGCAACTACAACATCAGCAAAATCAACGATGCGAAGCCGGAAAAGAAACCCGTCTTCCCGCAACCCAAGAAAGTTCTCGGTCTTGCCTTCCTCGGCGGTCTTGCATTCGCCGCGCTCATCTCCTTCATCTTGGTCTCCATCAACAATAAAGTCACGGATATCAGCCAGATCACACAGGCCTTCAATGAAAGCGTCCCCGTCTTCGGCTCCATCCCGCTCTTTAGTGATCCTGAAGGCAAGTTGTTGCAAAGTAATGGTGAAGAGCCTGTGGATGAAGTATTCCGGGATATCCGTACAAGCTTGAACCTTTCCATGATGACGCGCAATACGAAAATCATCGCCGTCACCAGTGCCCTGCCGCATGAAGGAAAGACCTTCACGACATGCAACCTCGCCAGAAGCTTTGCACGTGACAATAAGCGTATCCTCCTCCTTGAACTCGACCTCCGCAAGCCGCGTCTCCATCGTCTGTTGAAGGATTTCCTGCCTGAAGACGTCAAGAAACGTCAAGGTGTCAGTAACGTCCTCGTCGGTGACTGCAAACTGGAAGATGTCGTCATTCATATCGACCAGTTGAAGATCGATGTCGCGCTCGCAGGTCCTCTGCCCCCCAACCCCAACGAACTTATCGGCAGTGTAAGCTTCCAGAAGCTTCTGGAAAAAGTCCAGACCGAATACGACATCACGTTCATCGACACGCCGCCAGTTGTCGCCGTTTCCGACACGTTGCTCATCGCTCAACCGAACGTCTCGCTCATCCTCGTATCCCGTATCTTCTATTTGCCGAAGCCGGTTCTCATGCATCTACGCAACCGTCTGCTCCAGTTGAATATCAAACTCGCCGGCTTGATCTGCAATAATGTGGACGTTCCCAAGTCGTCCTACTCCAAGTATGGCTACGGCTATGGATACAAGTATGGCTATGGTTATGGCTACGGTTATGGATATGGTTACGGTTATGGTTACGGATACGGAAAAGGAAGCCGTTACAGCGACCGCAAGCTCCAACTCCCGAACAACAATGAAACAGACAAATCGGATAAGTCGGATAAAGCGGATAATGCAGCCCCTCCCGCCCCCAAGAAATAACCTTCATTCCGCATGATAGATTTCCACATCCACATACTGCCCGGCATCGATGACGGTTCCCAAAACTGGGACGAGACGATGAAGCTTGCCCGCCAAAGCGCGGATTTCGGCATCACCCATCTCGTGACGACACCGCATGGTTCCGGTGCAGATCTCGCCGCCCTCCTACCGAAGCGGGACAAATTGCTTGGAGAATTCCGTCAGCGCCTTAAGGATGAACAAATTCCTCTGACAGTTCTTCCTGGCCTTGAATACTCTGCTGACGGCCATTCTTCGGACTCCGCATTGGCGACGCCGGAATGCCGTTGCGGTAATCCAGATGTCAAGAACCGCCCAATGCTCGTGGAACTTCCGTTCACCGTCAATCTTGATTTCGCGGCGAACCTTCTCTTCAACGCCCAAATCAAAAACGTCACGCTGATTCTTGCGCATCCAGAACGCTATGACGGCTTCCTGAAGAAGATTGATTTTCTGAAAGACTTGATGGACAAGGGATTGTATTTGCAATTCAACTCCAACAACTTCAAAGGCGGCTTCCTCCACAACTCCATCCCCAAGGCCATCCTCAAGCTCATCGAGTACGCCAAGGAACAGGTTATCGTCGGTTCAGACGCGCATCATCCTGAATACCGCCCTGCTGGCCTGTTTGATGCACGGAAGAAAATCACAGAAGCATTCGGAGAGGACACCTGGACGCTTATCTCCCATGATACGCCCGCGCAACTTCTTGGAATCAAGTGATTTTCAAAAAAACTGTGTCTTTATTGCCGCCAGCTGGCTTCCTTCCGTTACAACACCATTAACCATGGATAGCAGAATATGATTTCAGCAATCATCGCCCAGCAATTCGATATTGAAGGCTATCTTGTCAGCGTCGAACCGCTTGGCAGCGGCAACGTCAATGACACGTACATTGCCATCTTCCGTACCGTCTTCGATGAACACAAGGTCGTCATCCAACGCATCAACAAAACTGTGTTCACCAAGCCGGTGGAACTGATGCAGAATATGCATCTGGTTACGGAACACGCCCATCAGCGCCTCAGAGAGGAGCATGACAACGCAGAACGCATCTGGCAGTTGCCGAAAGTCATTCCAAGTAAATCTGGAAAGGACTATATCGTCGACGATCAGGGAGAATACTGGCGGGCCATCACGCGCATTGCTTCCGCACATTCCTACGACGCCGTCCAGAATATCAACCACGCCCTTGAAATCGGTTCTGTGCTCGGCAATTTCCATCACATTCTTTCCGACCTCCCCTGCGATCAATTGTTCGACACCCTCCCCGGCTTCCATATTACGCCGCAGTATTTCAAAAAACTGGATGAAGCACTCGCCACGCCAGCGGGAAAGGCACGGCTCCAAAGCTCGCAGGTCGCCAAAAATGTCATGAAATTCATTGAACTGCGCCGTGAATGGTCCAGTTTCCTTGAAGACGCAAAAGCAAAAGGCGAAGTGGAGCTCCGCCCGATCCATGGCGATCCGAAGACCGCAAATGTCATGATCGACGACGCGACCTCCAAAGGAACCGCCATCATCGATCTTGATACCGTCAAGCCCGGTCTCGTCCTTTACGATATCGGCGACTGCCTCCGCTCATGCTGCAATCCAGCCGGAGAAGAATGCACTGATTTCACGAAAATCTATTTTGACGTCGATTTTTGCTTTGCACTGCTCAACGGCTATCAGCAGCACTGCAAAGGCTCGCTCACGGACTTCGACAAAGCGCATATCTATGATGCGGCACGCATCATCACTTACGAACTGGC
>JAFZIJ010000216.1 GCA_017554445.1 Victivallales bacterium | reverse complement strand
GATGGAATGCAAACCGCACATATTCCACAAATCAAATCCCTTAAGTCCCATCTCGTATCTGATGACATATATATCAAAAACAAGGTCGGCACAAGAATGATCATTATCATCATTAAATTAGTAATAATATCTTCTTGATTAAATATTATTACCTTATTTCGATCAAAAGTTATTTTTTTCGATTTCTTTTGAATAGCCAATACTAAATTTTGAGTTTCAAGAGGTAAATCATAAAATCTAATTTCGCCTATTTTAAAGAACTGTCTTTGATTCATATTCTAATATTCCAATATCCTATATGGTACACATTATTTTAATAATACACAAATATAAAATAAACACAAAGGAATTCTCTACTAAAAATCCTCCAATCTTGCAAGCTCAAAGCAAACGGATGTCTTCATTCAACCGGAACAAGAGCGACACGGAAGCCACGGCGTTTGCTATGATCCGTTAGCTCATCATAGGTTCGTTCCGCCACACGGCAGTCGATATCAAAGTAAAAACGATCCCCCCCACGATACACGCGCTCCAAGGCACCTTTGGATGGCTGTCCACGCAGGAATTCTGGATCCCTGGCATATCTCTTTTCATACACATCCCGACACCATTCTGAAACATTGCCATTCATGTCATGCAGACCGAGTTCATTGGCACGCTTTAAACCGACAGGATGTGTCGTCCTTCCTGAATTTCCACTATGCCAAGCGACCGCTCCAATGGACTTTCCACCACTGTACATTTGGTCTGTAACGTTTCCTTTTCCGCCACGAGCCGCATATTCCCACTGCGCCTCGGTCGGAAGGGAATAAACATATCCTTCTGGAAGCCGCCCAGCCTTGCGTTCCTTTTCCGTAAGCCTTTCACAATACGCCATCGCCTCTTCCCATGAGACATTCTCCACAGGATAGTCGCCTCTCATCTTCCACCAGAAACACGAGGGATTCTCTTTCATCACGGCTTTGTACTGTGCCTGGGTTACTTCATACTTGCCTATCTTGAAGTCTCTCGTCAGCCTCACCTCATGCTGCGATATATCGTCATCCCCCCAAGGTCTCTTTAAATTTTCCGGCAAGCCCATCATAAAGCTCCCTGCCTTAACCTCCACCATTTCTGGCATATTGCCATGAGAAGTCGCCAATCGAACAAAAAACACCAGGACAAAAAATCCGACGACAATGGCCACGACGATTTTCCAATGCTGCATGGATTTGGCAAACGGCCATTTCAACAACTCCCACCACCATACATGCGGGTTCTTTCTTGATACGACCATTCCCGCAATGACCATGGAAACCCCGTAAACCCACAAGAAATACACAACAAAAATAATCTCGCCACCGGTTCCCCAAATGGCAAATAATATATTACCTAAAACGATAAAACTTGAAAACACAAAGATGATGGAGAAAAAAATAATCCCGAAAATACTTCTTTTTTGCCGACCAGCCCAAATTCCTGCAACAAAGGAAATCATGATAAACAAAGCGGCGAAAAAAACTAACCATAAATTGTCATCACTAGAATAACAAAGTCTGTTAGCCGGCCAAAGAAAGAATGGAACACTGCAAGCCGTTACAATGGCGGCAGCTACAAGTGAAGCATTCTCCAGTTTTTTCTTTGATTTCAGCCCAAGCCGGATAATGGCGGCGTCCATTGCGACGAATAATAAGCAGTGCAGATAATCTTGCAGGAATTGATTCGGGAAAACTAAAAACAACAACCGCCTGCAATACCATAAACTTATAGAAACTCCGTATAGTATTGCCAACGCAACTGCGGACATGACAACGGCCAAAGCCAATGTACGCATGATGATGATGCCCTTCTGCGTACTTACGGACGGTTCAGGAGAGGCATCGGAAGACTTCGTCGCCACGTCAGGAGATTTCATGCCATCTGATGATTCCCTTCCGCCATCACTGCTTGATGCGGTATTGGAAAAGTCCGCAGCAGTTGCCATTGCCTTCGCCAGCTCGTCAATGAACTCCTTGCAACTTCCATAGCGGTCTTCCGGCTTCTTCGAAAGCCCCTTTGCCAGTACGGCGTTCGCCTTTTCGGACAGGCCTTCGATCTTCTCAGGAGTCCCCCATAGTACGGCACGCTGCAGTAAATCCTTGTCATCGCTCTCGAACGGAAGATGGCCGGCCAACATCTCATACGCCACCACTGCCAGCGAATACTGGTCCGCCGCGACTCCCTGTCGTCCGCTGGCGATCCATTGCTCAGGAGATTTGTACAAATTCGCCCCCGCACCGGCGAAGCTCACATTGGAAATGCGCCCCATGCTTGTACGGATCTGCGCCGCCAGACCGAAGTCCAGAACCTTTACCTTCTCGTCAGGGCGGACCATGATATTGTCGGGTTTCACATCCCGATGGACAATCCCCTGCTTATGCGCTGCATCAAGAGCAACCGCTATCTGTTCAAGAACGGAGAGAATCCTGTCACATGACAGTTTTCCGGACTTGCATATTTTCTTCATCCATCTATGCAATTCCATCCCCTCCACATATTCCATAATCAGGTAATATTCCCCTGTATTCTCATCCTGCTCCAAAGTCTTGTAATGAGCTATGTTCTCATGATCAAGCTGTGAGACCAAACTATAGTTTTCACAGATATTCTCCATTTCCGCCTTGTTGTGCGACAATTCCGGCGGCAAGGACTTCACGGCAAGTTCGATCTTGCCTATTAGATCTTTGCAATGATAGACTACGCCCATCCCCCCCTGGCCAAGTATCTCAATCACTTCATAGCGCCCCAATATCTCTTCACCTTTCTTCCAATAACGGGCTGGCGACATCGTAGGAGGCGTCTGCCCTGTGAATCCAGGATCCTCAGTTCTAATGCCACCCACGCCGTCAGACCGCGCAGCACCATTGGCCTCCGCACCGTAAGGATCCTCAGTTCTAATGCCCCCCGCACCGTCAGACTGCGCAGTGCCATTGCCCCCCGTACCATAAGGAGACTCGGTTCTATTGTCATCTGCGCCGTAAGGATTCTCGGTTCGATTATCACCTACGCCGTCTGACCTATTCCGATTTTCAGGGTCATTTGCCATGAATTGAATTTGTCCTTTTTGTCTCTTCCATGGAAGAGCATGAGATACATTCTTTCAACAAGATACGAACGTATTAGGCAATCATCAAATTGCAGACTCGTTTTCCCAGCCACATTCCATGGTCTTGCAGGAACCCATCCTGTGGCTGGTCATGATCATAACCGCTCAACCGTCAGCGTTCAGCTTTCAGTCGCCCAACCGCCTAGAGCCTGTTTTCCTTTTGAATCAAATGGGCCTTTTTCAGCCAGCCCAGAACTCTCGCGGCTATGTCCATTCTGGACAATCCCATAAGGCTTTGAAGCTGTTCCACGTCAAAGCGATAGCTTGGATAGACTTCGGCCGCGTTCTTCTTCTTGTCGAAAGGATTGTCTATCGTCACCATGTGTGGATCCGTCATGGGCTGGGAATCATTGAACATGATGGAAAAACACATATTCTCTCTCTTCTTGCCATAACAGACCTGCTGTGCATTTGTGTCATAGAAGAAATGCACAACATTGAAAATATATTCACCCAAATCTGAAAGGACATATCCAAGATCACGGTCGTCGTCGCAGAAAGGCTCATTCGACAAAAACTGATAAGCGGCGGCACCCCAACGGTCCTGCGGGTTGTCATGAATCAACTTCGCCATTTCCTTTTTTGTCATGGAGCATACTTTATGGATTACGTCGTCGTCGCCCTTAAAGCAAAACAGACACAGCCCATTCTCCTTCACGGTAATGCTCATGGCCGATTTCGCATAGCGGGCTAACTGGGAAGCCAGCGTTCCTCTCCGATCTTCCGAAACTTCCGGATCATCATTCCGAGATAAATCGCGATCGAGTTCCTGCTGCAACCGGCCAGGGAAATCGTACCAGTTGGGATAGATCACTTCTATGAGCTTTAGTTTGTCCTGTTTGCTCAACTTGCCTTGCGCTGGTATGTTGAATCGTTTCAGACGTTCCGCTTTATTGCGTTCGCCAATTTTCACCAGCCAGACATATAATTTGCCTGATTGATAGGCATTGATGAAATCCTTCATTTCAAAGGTGTTTTTCACTTCCTCCATCGTGGTCAGAGGGCGTGTGTCCTCCTCTTGCGCCGAATTCTCCATGGCGCCCCCATTAGCCATGCGCGGCGTTTCCTTGACCGGCTGAGCGGAAGGACGCGGAGGTTCCTCAAGCGGCGCAGACGATTTTTCATTAGCTTTCGTCTTTCTCAGTTTGATGGCGATGTCGATGATTAACAAGACAATGATGATGCCTAAAAGTACATTGCTCATGAGATTCTCCCTTTTCCTTAAATGTCGATTGCCCCTTGCCTCAATTCAATCTTTTATTCGTCAATGGATATGTTGCTTTTTCCCTTTTACTTATATTCTAACATCAAGCTCTTGTTTTCACGTCCAAACACGTGGACTTGCAAAGCCGCGGAGGGCCGACAAGATGAGTAATGGTCAGTTGACGTACGTCTTCACATCTTCTTCGAAGCCGTTGTCCCACGGATAGCGGATGCGCAGCGTCTCGCCGCCACGGATGACCGATTCCGCCGCGTAGATGCCTGGAATCGTCATACGGAGACCGTCGCGCAACGTAATCGGCGCTTCCTTCGCGCCGCTTCGCAACGCTTCCATGAACCATTGCATCAAGAACAGATCCGCGCCGCCATGGCCCGTATTACCGCCTGCGACTGGCGCGAACCGTTTGCCGAACTCACTCGTATATGGCGAAGAATCAACGGGAAGCTCCGTCAGTTTCTTCATCTCATCCGAAACAGTCGAACTGAAAATCGTCTTCGGCGGACGGCCCTCCCCCTTGTCCGGAATACGCTCGAAATAGCCCTTCGTCCCGTAAATCCGGTAGCTGTGGTTGCATCCTGCGCAGTTGTTGATGAACGACGCCGTCATCCGCACGACCACGCCCGTTTCCGTCTGGAAGAACGCCGACATGTAGTCGTTGGCGAATTCGTTGTCCGTCACCTTGCTGCCCGTCGATACGCTATAAACCGTCCACAAATCCTCATCAAGAATCGACAGCAACGGTCCCAGCGAATGTGTGCAGTAGCGGATCGGCATATTGCTCCATTTGCCATGCGGCTTGCGCCACGGCGTCGCCTCCCACAGACTACGGCAGTCATGGATGTATTCCGCTTCCATGGCGACGGGCTCGCCCAGTAGCCCTTTCTTGTATAAATCCTGTAGTTCCAAGATGAAGCCCCAGCCACAGGTCGTCGAACCGCTCATGAACATGGCATCCGTCGCCTGTTGCGCTTTCCACAGACGCTGTGCCTCTTCAAGCGTACGCACCGTCGGAATGTCCGAATAGACATGAATGCCTGCCTTCAGGCCCTTTTCGCAGAAATTCGCATGGTTCGTGGCGGGCGTCTCCACCATCAGAATATCCAGATCGGACTTCGCCATCATCTCGTCAAAATCTTCAAAAAAAGCGACTTGCGGCATGCGTTCCGCCATCGTCATGTCATTTTCCTTCGTCTCATACCAGAATTTCGGCACGATATCGCATGCAGCCACGGGCTCGATGTCTTCAAAATTCTCCGAAAACCAGCGGAACATTCCGCGGCCACGACTGCCCTGTCCGACAACACCCAGACGATATTTTTTCATAATCGGTTCCTTTGTTTTGCTATAAGGCATGATTCGATATTGTGTATTGTATTGCCAACGGCGGGACGCCGTCGTTACCTCAACGGCGGGACGCCGTCGCTACACACAACGGCGAGACGCCGCCGCCACACCAATGAAAATACTATAGCCCCATCTTACGCATTTGCACAACATTCCGCACAAATCCTTCCAGTGATGCATCGACGTTCGTCATTTTATACCTTATTTTATAATGAAAAAACTGGAAAAATCCCCCTTTGGCTGTAATTTTATAAATTATCTTTTTTTTCATGGATGCTTTCCGCCGGCGACGGCATGCGCTTATGCCGCGTTGCTTTGCCATGCCCCGCTCAGCCGGATTCATCCGCAACCTGTATTCTCACCATGCCCCTTAACGACGACCTGCAAAAACACATAGCCAATTTGGCCGGCCCCGAAGCGTGGGAAGCCGGTTTGAAACTCTTTCTGGACAATGCCGTGCTCGAATCGCAGCACACGCCTAAATCCATCATTGTCAGGCTCGCGAACGACCGCGGGCGTTTCGAACAGGTATCCGTCGCCATTCGCGCCAACCAGCTTGTCTGCCGTTGCACATGCCGCACGCCCAGCCCGTACTGCGCCCACAAGGTCGCCGCGCTGTTGATCATTGCGAAAGAGTCTCCTGAAAGACTGGATCCCGTTTTCAACAGCAGTTCGGAAGAGCCCCAACCATCGCAGGAGAACGAAGGCGTCAAGCTCGCCGCCATAAAGTCTTCTGTTTCAGAACTGACGATGGATGCGCTAAAGCATTTTCTGCAGACGTCCGAGGCGGATGCGCGGCTAAATCTGGTCTGCAAGGAAAGCCCCTTCCCGTCGTTGGAACTGCCAAGCCAGAAATTGGAAATCGCCGCCAACATCGAATTTCGCGGCGTCCGCTACGCACAGGGCAACATCAAACGGCTCATCGAAACGGGACACGCCGCCGGCGGCATGACCATCGCCAATTTCGACCCGCAGATCCAACAGGTCATGAATTTCATCGTCCGATTCGCGGATATGTCCAACGACTCCTTCACGCTCACGACGGAGCTTGTCGCCGATCTTTTCCACTGCCTCCGTGGCTCCCGCATGCTCACGACCGGCAGCGGCGCGCAGGTCTATATCCATCTGTCGCCGTTGCAGATAGCCTTCTGCACGCAGCAGACGGATGACACGCCGTCCATCATTCCGAAAATCATGATTCCGGATCAAGGCGTACTCGAACCGGAGCAGCTATCCTTCATTGCCGGCCGTGGCGGTTATTGGATCGGCCGCAATCTCGAATACTGGTGGTTCCCTGGCATCCTGCCGCTCAACTGGTTACGACTCTTCATCCAAGGCCCCGAGCTGAAGCTCGACCGCGCCGAACTGGACCGTCTGGACAAGCTCTGCTCCGCCAGCCGCTTCCCCGGCAAGATCATCTCCAATAAGAATCTCACGGAACTCGCCGCCGAATATGGCAAGCTCAAGCCTGTCCTCACGTTGGACTGGGACAAGCAAGGCCTCATCGGCGATCTCGAATTTGACTACAACGGCACACGGACAAACGTCGGCGGCAACCCGATGCTCATGGCGGACGGCCATTTCATCCGCCGTGATCTCGACTATGAAGACACCGCCGTCAACCTTCTGCGCGAAGTCGGCTTCGAATCGCCGGATGATTCGTGGAAAGGCATCCGCCTGAAAGATCCGGAGAAAATCTGGCAGTTCATGAAAAGCACATGCCGCATACTCGCCCCGCACTGGCTCGTCTTCTGGACGCCGCAAGTCCGTACGAACATGGCCGCTACGTCAGAAGCCAAACTCGCCATCTCCGCCGGCCATGAGACGGAAGACTGGTTCGAAACGACCTGCCAGCTGAAGGCGGCCGACGGCACGCCAGTCCCCTTCGCGGACGCGTTGGAAGCTGTTTCGAATGATCGCGACATCGTCAAGCTCCCGTCGGGCGCCATCGTCAAACTGCCCGCCAACTTGCTGAACCTCATCAAGAATCTCGTCCAGAAAGCCGTGGAACGCAACGAAGAAGGCACGCTGAAATTCCAGCATTGCCAAGCCCTCTCCTTAAGCGACGAATTGGACGAATTCTGGGAAGGCCCCAAGCAGCAATGGCAGGAGCTGAAATACCGTATTCTCAACCACCGCAAGATCAAGCTGCCGCCCATCTCACCTTCCTTGAAACGGACGCTCCGCCCCTACCAGACGGACGGCCTCAAATGGCTCCACACGCTGGAAGAATGCGGCTTCAACGGTATCCTCGCCGATGAAATGGGTCTCGGCAAGACCATCCAGGCCCTCGCACTCAT
>JAFZIJ010000215.1 GCA_017554445.1 Victivallales bacterium | reverse complement strand
GTCCACCGCCGGCGAATCGGCGGCAATCTGGTAGAACGTCCCGTCGACAAACT
The DNA here is from genome assembly GCA_017554445.1 of Victivallales bacterium. Taxonomy (GTDB): domain Bacteria; phylum Verrucomicrobiota; class Lentisphaeria; order Oligosphaerales; family Oligosphaeraceae; genus UBA1407. The sequence goes on along the minus strand of JAFZIJ010000215.1, from coordinate 1,483 downwards.
TCGCGTCTCCGGCAATGCTCGTGTTCCAGTAATGATTGAAATTTGCATAATCCGTATTGTCAAACAGGCAGTAGGAGAAATTCCCGCTTGTGACAGCACCGCAATCCTTTATGATTGTATTGTAGACATTGCCGTCTGCATTGACGACATCGCAATCTTCGATAACGCCATTGACCAGCTTTGCAGAGTTCGCCACAGCCGTCCCCATCGACTTGATTACCGTGTTTGTAGCATAAACGCTTCCGCCGTCAAGCGCAATTCCATCGCTGCCGGATATGCAACATCCCCAAAGGCTCGCGTATCCATCAGACTTGACCGCTCCCTTCGCCTGCGAACCTGCTCCTTCAATGTTGACATATTCAAGTTGCAACCTTCCGCCCCAATTGACCGTAAAGCCATTCCATTCAACGCCATCGCCCGATGGCACAAGCGAAATCGGAGAATCTATCGTGCCTTTGACCGCGACCTCGCCGCCCCTTTCCACTGTTATCGAAGACCACTCGTAGAATTTCACCCTCGCGCCTGACTCGATCGTCAGCTTGACGCCGCTCTTGACTGTCAGTGGCGCCATTATCGCATAAGGTGTATACGCATCGATCGTCGCGTTCGCCGTCAAGCTTCCGCTCATGCCAATCGAGCCATCTGCATTCGTCTTGCGAATATTCCAGTTCGACCATGGCGCCACATCATATCCTGCCGCGTCTTCACTGACAAAAACCGTAACCGGCTTCGTATTGCCGAACGCGGAGCCGCCAAGCATGGGTGCATTTGTCGGCATCAACACGGCCGTTGCAAGGTTTGCACACCCATAGAACGCATAACTGCCGATATTCGTCACGCTACTGGGCACCTCTATGGATCTGAGTGTCTGGCAATTATAGAACGAATAGTTGCCGATGTTTTCCAGCGCATTGTCGCTGAGCTCAACCGTCTCAAGATTTGGCGAACATCCAAATGCATAATCGTTCGCGATGATCTTTACGCCGCTTATCTTCAGATGGCGTTCTTTTAAGACGCTGGAATTGTAGTGATCGCCAAACGTCTTTTCGCCAATCACCAAATCGCCATTGCCGATGATCTCGATCGTATCAAGATTCTCGGCTCCCGAGGAGAACCGTCCGCGCTGCGTCGGATTCCATCCGCCGCGAAGCGTAATGTTTGTCAGCGCATAGCATGAAGCGTAGGCGCTGCTGCCGAGATTCGTCACCGAATTCGGCACGCTCGCGACAAGCAGCGACGAACAATTTTCGAATGCATTGTTGTTGATTGTCAACAAGCCTTCATTGAGCGTTGCCGCGACAAGATTTGTGCAACCGTAGAAGGCATAGCTGCCGATGTTCGTCACGCTGCCCGGCACTTCTATGGATTTGAGCGCACGGCAATTGTCAAACGACCTTTCGCCGATATTCTCCAGTGCATTGTCTCCGAACTCAACCGTCTCAAGATTTGGCGAATATCCAAATGCATGATGATTCGCGATGCT
>JAFZIJ010000214.1 GCA_017554445.1 Victivallales bacterium | reverse complement strand
GGAAGGCCTGGGGGGACACCCCGTGGGCGAGCTTGAAGGCCCGGGAAAAGTGGTCCACGGAGCTGTAGCCCACCAGGGAGGCGATCTCGTGGACCTTGAGGGAGGAGTTGCTCAGATAATCCTCCGCCCGCTTCATCCGGATGACCCGGACGATGTCGGTATAGCTCTTGTGGGCGAAGTTCTGGAGCATCCGGGACAGGTAGGTCTCGTTGTAATGGAACTGCTTCGCCACCTTGCTCAGCCGGACGGTGCGGTAATTCTGCTGGATGTACTGGAGGATCTCGCCGCAGTCGGCCCGGGTGGTGCCGATGGCGGGCGGCCGTGAGAGGATCGAGAGCACATGCCCAGACGACGGCTTCCGGATCGCCGCTGAGGGCGGATTCGACGGAAAGCCGCTGGACGGAGACGTTGCTGTTGTTCAGCGCGGCAAGTTGCGACGGCAGGTTGCCGATGTAGGTCGGGTGGAGGCCCGCTCCGTCCGCGAAAATCGGCACTTCGGAGATGCAGTCGTCGGGCAGGTTGGCGATGAGGCCGTTGTTGCGGATATTGCCGTTGAAACGGAACATACGGTTGCATTCCAACGCTTCGATGATGTAGGAGCAGTATTCGACGCTGCGCGGCGGCAGTTCGACAGGCTCTTTCTCAAAATAATCCGCGTCTGCATATTTTGTTTCGAGAATGCGCGTCCATTTGAGGCAGGCGGCCGTTTCGCCGCCGAAATCCGGCTCGTCGCAATACCAGTCCATGCCATGCTGATTCTTGCGGAAATAGGGGAGGTATTCGGAAAGATGGCCCGTCGATTCCGTCATGAAATAACCGAATTGACGGAAAACTTCGCCGCGGACTTTTTCGTTGGCATAGTATTCAGGCTTCTCAATGCGTTCGCGCAGAATCGGATAGAGGTCTTTTCCATGATGTTCCAGTTTGATGAACCACGCCATGTGGTTGATGCCTGCGCATGTGTAGTCGATCTCTTCCTTTGGCACGCCTGCGTAGCCTGCCAGCAGATCAAGCGTTGTCTGGACGCCGTGGCAGAGGCCGACGACTTTAATGCCGCTGTCCGCAACGGCCCAACACATGGTCGCCATGGGATTGACATAGTTGAGCATCAACGCGTTAGGGCAGAGTTCGCACATGTCCTGCGCAACATCCCGCATGACGGGCAACGTGCGCAACGTGCGGAAAATACCGCCCGGCGAGAGCGTGTCGCCGATGCATTGGTCAACGCCGTATTTGAGCGGAATATCGACGTCGGCTTCGTATGCGCGAAGGCCGCCGATTTTGAACGTGCAGATGACATAATCCGCGTCTTTCAGGGCTTCGCGGCGATCTGTCGTGACGGATACCGTAACGGGTAATGGATTGGCCGCCAAGACTTTATCTATGTAGTTCTTGACGCAGGACGTGTGACGCGTCGTCGGCGCCATGAGGGAGAAATCCACCTGCCCGATGCCGGGGATTTGGATGATGTCGAGAATGAGCGTCTTGCAGAAGACAAGGCTTCCTGCGCCGATGATGGCTACTTTCATGGTGTTACCTTATTGACGGATGGTGACGGTGGGCTTGATGGGCGCTTCGAGTCTGAACGAGCGGAGCGAATAGGGCGGCAGATTGATGGAATCCCCCTGATATGGACGGCCTGTCACCAAATCGGCTGTGATGTTCGCTTGTTGGATTTCCGCTTGGGCTGGCTTGTCCGATGTATTGGCAATGTATAAGTATGTGTGGTTGTTGATGGTGAGATAACGCGCTTTGACGGTTTCCGTGCTTTCCGGCAGGTCGTTGAAACGCTTCGCGGGCAGGGCGCGGAAGGCTTTAGCGAACGGAATCAGATAGTCCTCCATGCCGTAGCTGCCGATGAGAAAGCCGCCTTTCGTGATGCCGAGCAAGTCGTTGTAGCGCAACGGCAAAACGTAATGACGCATGGCGTGGTAGCCTGACGGATTAAGCGTGCTGACGCGCCACCATGTTTCGCCCAACCATGGGATGTCGCGGATGGGGCGGCAGGAGGAATTGAAGTGGCTGCCGGATTTGGCGGCGATGGCGGACTCCCAATAGCGGTCGTGCATGTGGAGCCACGGCTGGACAGCGTTGTCGAGCAGGCGGAAGAAGCCCGGACGGGCGTCGTATTCAAGCAGGAAGTTGTAGTTTTCGCGAATCTTCGGGAGGCTGTGATTGTCCCGCCAGCGGAAATCGGCGGGATAGTCGCCCTGTGCGAGAACGATGTTCGGGCAGTCTGTGTAGTATTTCGGATCAAGACCGCCAACGCGGACGGAATTGATCGTATGATCGGGGGAGCGATAGTCGTCGTCATCCATGAACGTCATGCCGTTGAAGGTCGTGAGAACGAGACGGAGGTCAGAACGTGCGGCGGCGAGTTTGGCGGCGACTTTCTTGTAGAATTTTGCGACTTCGCGGCAACGGAAATCAATCCACTGTTCTTTCGCGTTGGCCATGATCCAATCGGCATAGAGTTTGCCGCGCATGGGATCGGCGCGATCGACAGGAACGGCGATACCTGTGGCGGCAGTGAACGCGTCGATAGCGTAGTCGTTGTAGCCGCAGGTGAGATTGCCGAACCATGCGAGGCAGTGGAGCGTTAGATGGAGGTTGATTCCTTTGAAGGATGGATGGCGGACGCCTTCCTTTATGTAGTAATCAACTTCATTCATAACCCGTTCCTGCACAATGGGATGGAGAATGTTGTAGTTAGGCGGCGTGCCATGCCAGCCGCCCGGATTTGGCTTGCCCGTATTCCAGATGGCGATAGGCGTGTTGTGGAAAGAACCGTTGTCGATGGCTTCCTGCGTCACTTTCAAATCTTCGAAATAAAGGTTGTGCCAGTTGAATGAAGGAATAAAACTAAGTCCTTCCAAATCAAACTTTTGCAGGAATCCTTCCATGAAGCCCGTGACATGGTTGCGCGGGTTGTATTCGTTGCCGATACGGCCATGATACCAGACCAGCGGATAGGTCAGGAGGTTTTGGCCGGAATATTTCATGTAGGCGACCATGCGGTCGAGCATGATTTGGAAGCCTGCGGGAGTGCTGCCTTCGCGTCCGAAATCGTAATTGATGGCGGGATCTTCAAAATAGACGCCGATTGTCCGTCCTTCCCCATCTTCCTTGGCGGGAGGAACATACGATATGGCAGGAAGGCCGGACATCACTTTGGAGACGCGCAATTCCGCGATGGCGGCAGGCTTGTTTTGACGGGCTGTCATGAAAATGACGGCGATGTCCGTGGAGCGCGGGAAATAGAGGCACTTTTGCGTGATGAACGTATTCGTGTTGGCGTATTCGCCGCCCGTGAGGAAACCGTTCTGCAACTCGTATTCGGAGCCTTTGATGCGGGCGGATTGCGCGACGACATCGACGGAGCGGACTTTGTCGTCAGGATAGTCCCATTCAAGGAGATAGATGGAATCGGCGTCCGGCAGTTTCGCGCGAAGAACGAAGCGCGAGCCTTCGTCATTGTCTGTTTCGAGATACTCGCGGCCGTTGAGCGATGCGAGATGGACGGCTCCCATTTTGGCGAAACTTTCCGACGGCATGTCCGGTTTCGGGACGATGGTGGCGACAGGCTGTAATTCCAGTTTCGCGTTCGCTGGCGCGCTCCATGGATTCGTACGCTTCATGACATGGACAGGCATATCCATCGACTGGGTGGAGCCGTTGCCCATCGTTCCAATCGCTTTGATGATATAGTCTCCTTGTTTGCAAGCTGTTGTGGGAATGGAAATGTCAAATTCCGCTTGCCCGTCTGGTTTGACAATGGGAGCGCCGGAAGCGGTGATGGCTTGTCCGTCGCTGTCCAACAGTTTCCATTCGATGGACATGGTTTCCTTCTTGGTGGCGGTGACATGCAGGCTGATCGGCTCCGTGTTTCCTTCCAAAATGTACGGATGCGGGATGGTGGCCTGGAATGTCGGAACAGCTGATGCAAGTTGCTGGATTTCAGTTTTGGAGAGCGGAGCGGAATAGATGCGGAGATCGTCGATGAAGGCGTCCGCCTGCTGATTGTCGCCAAAGACGCCTTGCAAGCAGCCGACAAAGAGCTTTTCAAGTTCTGGCTCTTTTAGAACAAGATGAAGCTTGCGGCCACCTTTGGAGATTTTTAGCGGTGAATTGCCATCTCCCGTGAGGCCGGGCGTGGCAGGCTTGCCGTTGATGTAGGCGATGGAGCCGTCTTCGTCCCAATTCATGACGAGATGATACCAACGGTTCGGTATAAATGATTCTGGCGCAACGCTATAAGAATCAAACATGTCGCTTGTGTCCCAACGGAGGCGTCCACCGTATGACCAGAACCAGATGGCTCCCGAACCATGGCGCTTTTTCGGATGGTTGTGGGAGATGAAACAATGGTAGTTCTTGGGATCGAACGGATTGTCCATGTTTGGATTCCATTGCGGATTGACCCAGAGGGAGATGGCTCCCGCGTTGCGGCGGATGTTTCCGGCTGATTCATATGAGAGAACAGAATTCGTGGCGCGGGAGGTATGGAGCGCCTTGCCGAGAATGCCGTTGACGAAAGACAGATGCTCGTTTTGGATTGGATTGGGATTGCCTTTGGCGAAATCTGCCGTCGCCGTTTCGTCGAATGTCGCATGGAAGAGCAATTCGGCCTTCCGTGATTCCTGCGGCTTGTCAAAGACTTCCATTGGGCTGAAGCGGACATCATAGATACGGAAGACGGTCGGCTCCATGAAATCGAAACGGCAGTGGAAGTTGTCCATCTTCTTCGGCAGATCATAGACGCCTTCAATTGTCCGTTTGTCTTGGTAAGCGTTCTGGTTGAACAATTTGTAGTAGTGCTTCCCTTCCAATGTGCGGCCTTCGAAATAGATGCCTGTCCATGATTTCTCCTTTTCTGCGGAGATGTCCATTTCGATTTTGTAGGCGTAGGCAGGAAATTCCACCTGCTTGACGTTGTTCCAGCCGATGACGACTTTTTTGATTTTCGGCTCGTCTTTGATGCCCGTCAAATCCATCACGACGGCGTCCTTTTCAAGAGTTAACTTCACATGGTCTTGAAAGCCAAATGGTTCCGTGTGGAGTTCGACAACCATATGGTTGTCATGGAAAAGATACAGATGTTGGGCGTCTTTGCGGATGCTCAGCTCCGCTGGATTGATGAACAATGAACGGGCCTGCAGGCAGGCGGCAAGGAGGCAGAAGAGAATGGCGATGTGTTTTTTCATGGCTTGTAACATAGTGTGAATCATCCTTTAACGGCTCCGGCTGTGAGTCCCTTGATGATGTGTTTCTGGGCGAAAATATAGATAACAAGAAGCGGAATGACGACGACAACTAATGCGGCGCATGTTTCTGAAAGATACATGCCGCGTTCACCTTTGAAGTTGTTGAGCGCGATGGGTAGCGTGGCGTTGTCGGGGCCGAGCAACGTCAATGCGAAAGCGAATTCGTTCCACATCGTCAGGAAGTTGAAGATGATGACGGTCGCGAAAGCGGGGCGGGCAAGCGGAATGGCAACGAAACGGAAGACATCCCATGCGTTGCAACCATCGATTCGCGCGGCTTCCAGAAGTTCATGCGGAATGGTTGAAAAAGCGCCACGGAGGATGAGAATGGACACAGGCAGCGCGAATCCGATGTACGGCCCCGCCAACGCCCACAGCGATTCTTTTAAATTAAGGTATTGCGGCCCAAGCAGAAGATTCAGCGGGATGAGCGTGACATGGACGGGAATCATCATGCCGAGCAGGAAGGCGATGAAGAGAGCGTTGCGGCCTTTGAAATCGAAGAGGGCGAATGCGAAAGCCGCGCAGGCTGAAAAGGCAACGGCGACGACGACGGATGTGACGCAGATGAGCAAGCTGTTCAGATAGGCGTGGCCGAAGTCGCCACTGGAGAAGACTTTCGTGAGATTCTTCAACACCCAGCGGTGCGGCAGCGCGAATGGCGCGGCTTGGGCTTCCGCTTCGAGCTTGAACGCCGTCAGCACCATCCAGAAGAGCGGATAGGCGCAGACGAGCAGCACGATGAAGAGGAAGACGTGGCGTGAAATTGTGCTTAATTTACAATGCATAGTGCTGAATGCTGAATGCTGAATTGGTTACGCTCTGCGTAGTCTTGCCGTTTGGATTGGCAAAACCACGGCCAATGCGATGATGATCAGCAGAATGGCGGCGGCGGAACCGTAGCCGAAACGCCCTTGGCCTTGGTCGAAGGCGAGGCGGTAGATGTAGGTGGCCATGACTTCACGGTCGTTCTGCGGAAGTCCGGCGGCCATCAAGTAGATGAGATCGAAGTACTTAAGAGATCCAATGACAGACAACGTCGCGGATACGGCGATGGTCGGTTTGAGCGCGGGGAGGACGATGTGGCGGCAGATTTGCAGTTCGTTGGCGCCGTCGATGCGGGCGGCTTCATAGAGTTCGTCGGGAATGGCGGCGATTCCCGCCATGTAGAGAACCATGTGGAAGCCTGTGTATTGCCAGCAGATCGTGACGAAGATGCAGAGAAGCGAAACGCTTGGGAGAAAAGGACTTGTGCTCGGCGTCGCAAGCCATGGAAACGTGAAATCACTGCCTGTGACAAGTTGGATGAGTTTCGTGACGAGGCCGTCTTCCGGAGCGTAGATGTATTGCCACAGGATGGCGATGGCGACGGTCGGCATGACCATCGGCGCAAAAAACGCCGTGCGGAATAATGTGCGGAAGAACGTCTTATAACTGAGAAGCAACGCCAGCAGGGCGGAAAACGGCAATTGGATGACAAGCGAACCGACGAGCACGAGCGCGTTGTTCATGAGAGCCCGCCAGAAGATGGTGTCTTTCAGTAGCAACGCATAGTTTTTAAAGGCGACGAAGCGCGGCAAGGGAGAGCCTCCCCATTCGAAGAGGCTCATGCGAACCGAACCCGCGATGGGCACCAATACAAAAAGCGCATAAATGACCAACGCGGGCAGGATGAACAGATAGGGTGTGCTGAAACGAGTCTTCAAAATAATGGTTTGCACCCCAGTCGGTTATGCCGCTTGGGGCGCGTCTGCGAGAAGGTTCAGAGCTGCTCGATTTTGACGGGCTGGCCGCCGAGTTTGGCGGATTCCGCGGCGGCTAGAGCGGCGGCAACGGTGCGCGCACCTTCGTAGATGCTGGTTTCGACGGGCGTGTCGTTGATGATGCACTTCATGAAATCCGCGATTTCGGCGGAGACGTTGTGGTTGGCGATGTTGACGGGCATGGACGCGAAATCGAGTCTGCCGGCCATGAACTTCTTCGAGCAGATCTTGATGTCGGGGCTCGTGTTGTCGCAGATGATGGTGCCTTCCGTGCCGTAGAAGCAGGAGCGCATCGTGTAGGGACGGACGCAGCCGATGGAGACGAGCACTTTGCCGATGACATTGTTGGCGAACTTGTAGATGGCGATCGTGCAGTCGTTTACGGGCCAGTCGGCAAGACACTTGTGATTGGCGAAGGCGGAGACTTCATAGGCCTCGCCGGCGATCCAGCGGAGCAGGTCGACGGCATGGCAGCCGCCGCCGATGAACGGTTCGCGCCGCGCATCGACGCGCCAGTTGTTGACGCCTTTTGCGCTGTTGTAGTTGTGAGCGTATTCGCTTTCCACGAAGTACAGTTCACCGATGGCGCCTTGATCGACAAGACGTTTGGCGAGGGCGAAGCCAGGAGCGTAACGGCAGACCTGCCCGATCATGAATTTCACTTTCGATTTTTCGACTTCCGCGATAATCTGCTTGGCTTCCGCAAGATCAAGCGTCAGCGGCTTTTCGCAGAGGACATGCTTGCCAGCGCGGATGGCGGCGATGCAATGTTCGGCGTGGAAGAAATCGGGGGAGGCGATGGAAATGACGTCGATGTCCGGATTGTTGACGATGTCGCGGTAGTCCGTCGAGGCCAGCGCGACGCCGAATTCGTTTTTATTGGCGTTCAGACGTGCTTCATCTACGTCGCAAATGGCCGCCAGTTCGCAATTTGGATGGTTGCGGTAACCGATGCAATGGCCATGTCCCATGCTCAGGCCGATGACGCCAGCCTGATATTTGTTGTTCTTCATGTTAGCTCCTTATTTTATTTATGGTGATGGGAATTACTTACGGGTGATTTTGAAGGTCTGCGTCTTCTCAGGCTGGTTGCCGAGGAGGTTCCATTCCGCGAAGGCGACGTGGCTGACCTCTGTCCGTTTGTCGTCCGGAATGACAATTTCGCGGGTGAAGGAGGCCTTCTTGCCAGGGGCTATGTTACCGAAATAGAACATTTTACCGTTGAGCCACGGTTCGCGGGAGAACGCGCGGATCAGCACGGTGCCGATGGGCAACGTGCCATGGTTGGCGATGTCGATCGTGATTTTTGAGGTTTTGCCGGCCTTGACGCTTTCCGGAACTTTGTAGGAGATGACGAGTCCGTCCTTCCCGTTCTGCCGAAGTTGTGTGAAATCAAGGCCTAAGGATTCAAGAAGGTCATAAGCGGGCGGCGCGTCCGCATCGACGGCTCTCTGGACGGACGTGGGCTTTTTCAGCAAGTCTCGCGTGATGACGAATTTCTTTTCGCCCATGGTGGCGTGGGTGATTGTGATTTCCGCCGAATTGCGGGCGATCTGGTCGAAGGGGGCCAGTAGCCGCTGGTGAGTGTCAACGATGAGGCCATCTTTGTCCGTTGTGATTTCGATGTCGCCTATGCGGAACGTCTCATTCGCAAAAGGACCACCATCAATGGTTTCCGTTTTTATAAAACGTTCACCGGCCATCAGTTCGCCTGGAACCACCTGCGGTTCGACGCGTTCACGGTAAACGGGGCCTTTCGTATCGTCCAGCGTGGCGACTTCCACGATGGTTTCGTACATCTTGACCATGTGAAGCGTCTGGATGGTCTGTTTACGGAAGGCGAGCACAGGCAGGCTGCCCGTTGTCTTTTCCAGTCCGACGGCATAGCTTGGCGTTTCTTCCTTTCGTTCAAGCTGTTCTTCAACGAAACGGCCGCGACGTTTGAATTTCGTCTGCGCTGAGGCCTGCGTTGCAGCGAAGGTCAGGAGACCGGCGAGAAGAATGTGAAGATATGTTTTCATCGTGTTGTCTCCCAATGGCTTATTTGTTGTCTTCCGTTTCTTTTTCCGGTGTTTCGTCATTCACGGCTTTCATAAGCATTTCCAGCCGTTGGCGGATGCCTGTCTTGACGTGGGTGATGACGAGAAATCCGAGATTCTTGTAGGAGGCATCCGGAAGGTCACCCGTGTATTCGAGATCGGAAAGCAGATGCTGCGGATCCCATATGGTCTGAAATTTGATGCCGAAACGTTCCACAGCTCGGCTGTAATTGACGTCGTCGGGTGCCCAGACGGTGGTGCTCCAGATGGCTTTCTCCGGCAGTGCATTGAAATCCGGAAGAATTTGCAACTGCTTGATATCCGGCAGTACGTAAGTGTTGAACTCATACGAGGTGAGCCACTTGCAGAACGCGACGGCTTGCGAGTAACTGGCGGTGGCGTTGGTATTCGGATAGTTGGCGGAGATAAACGGCTCGCGTTGAAGGGCTCGGGCCGTGCGGACTTCGTCGAATAACGCATCTGGAACGCAGTTCTCCGAAATGTAAAATGCGTTTGGAAGTGTGCCGACAAGACGCATTTTCAGGCCGCTGCGCGTTGTGAAGGTTGACGGCGGCGGCAGTTTGAGGATGAGGCCTTGGATATTGTCGTTGAGCTTCTTAAGTTGGAGCGTCATGAGGCGTTGCGCACGAGCGAATTCATCCATGTACTGACGGCATTCTACAAGCCGTTCGGACTCTTGAATGGAGAGTTTCGTGTCAAGCAATCCTGCGCGGATTTCTTCCGCGAGATCCGCCTGTCTGTGGTTCGCATTCTGGATTTCCTTCTGCAGTTTGGCGATGCGTTTCTGCAGGCGGAGGTATTCCGTGATACGCAGATCGATATTCTGAATGGTGGAAATGCTTTTGAATTTGGCGGCGATTTCACCCGCTTCCCGTGCCCGATGGTTCTTTTTATCCAGTTCCACGAGCGTAAGTTCGCGCAGGCGTTTCTGCGATGTGGCGACTTGTTCCTCCTGTTTGGCTGGTTGCGGCGGTGCTTCGACTTCCTGCGCGTGCAGAAGAAGCAGGGAGGTAATGGCTAGTATGACGAGAATGGTTTTCTGCATGGATGTTCTCCGGTTAGATGGCAGATGGCTATTGACATTACCTTAAACTATAGAGTGACAATGTTCATTTTCAATCTTAGACAGCCCAAAGTCCGCAAAGTTTTCTCGTGTAAGTTGAAAATTCGTCAAAATGAACCATATTATAGATATGTATATCGGCCCGGTAGCTCATCAGGATAGAGCAACTGCCTTCTAAGCAGTAGGTAGCGAGTTCGAGTCTCGCCCGGGCTACCAGTTAAGCCCTATAATTCCAGCGAATTACAGGGCTTTCTCTTTGTTGGTGTCCTTTTCTTGAACTTTCCCAACGTATAGGTATAAATCCAATGGGGGAAAAATGGACAAAGTACAACCACCTTACCTCTGATAAGGGGAGAACCTTTCGCAAATGTCAAGAATGGTTGCCAGCCTTTCCTCCGAGACGGAATCGCCGTAGAAAAGATAAATGTCTCGGCGCAATGACGTATTATCCCACTTTTTAATGCAAACTCTCCAATTCCAATAGTTTTTGCCTTCCTTTCCCCAAGGGAAGTCAAATACCATATTAAGTTTTTCCAAGGATGGAGGCATTTCCTCCGGCAAGACGCTTTGGTGGGAATGAGCTTGTAACCGTTTAAAATCAGCCCAAGCGTCCTGTGCATGATAGTCATGTTTCCACCCCATCACGACCAAGACCTCGTCGGGATGCGGAACAAGCGGAAGATCATCGATGAAAATCTTCCGCATATCACGATGCATCATCGAGAATACATAAACAGAAGAAAGACCAAGTCCGAGTCCGTTATTGAATTTCAGCGCGGTTACTGGACTGTTCACGCCAGGAAGTTTGCCCAATTCATCCAGCAAGGGGGCAAATTCCCTCTCAACGTAAGCGTGCATATATCCGTGATCCTGATTTTCGTCCCAAGGCAATATGTCTAATGGAGAGCCTGCCTGAACTTCCTCGTCAGGCAACTTCAGATTTTCCGTCAATTCCGGTTTGTATTTCGCGGAAGCGTAGATGAGTTTTTGGAGCCTATCCAGATTTTCGTCTCGACCGCATTCCTTTCCAAACCACTTATATTCGTCCTTTGCGTACTCTATGTACATTTCGCAGGTCGGCAACGTGAGCCATGCCTCCCAGAAACCACGCTGCGTCGGCATCCCCTGCGGACGCCTTGACGGCAGTCGTTTGCCGAGCGGGGTGAGCACAATACGGCATTTTTCAGGAACCTCCAGATATTCACGCTCTTGATTCCACTCTGTCGCAGAAACACGCCTGTGGTAGGGGATGCTCTTGCGGAATAGCACCTCCTTTTGATTGTCCGGTAAATTGCGTATGAATGGGATGTCTATGACCAGCACTGGCCCCTCAACTCCTGGATAGGTATCCGAGTACCGAAACGAGCTTGTGGGGGAGAAGTGTGGCGAATATGGAACTATGCGGGTTTGCGCAATGGCGTCTATGAATGGCTGGAACATTGGAGGAACGCTCTCCGATGGAGGCAAGTGAATGGATTCCCTGTAGGTCTGGGCACCATGCTTGCGCATTGCCGTTATCAGCCTCTCCTTCTCCGCACCATCCATTGCCGTGTTCGCCATCACGACATCAAGAGGATTCCAATTTGAAGACGAAAAATGAAGCTCACCTCTCATCTTTTCCCAGTCGTTGGGAGAAAAACCGTTCTCCAACAGCAGAATCATAATATCAACAAGCAGCTTGTCATTGGGCGACGCCTTGTCTTGATTCATCAAGTATTTCAAAATCCAATAGGAAAAGCAACCTTTCAGCTGCTCATTTCGATACCTCTCCACGTCGGTCGCGGCGCGTAGTTCGTCCTCTGTAGGTTGTTGGAGCTCTTTCGGACAACCATTCCTGAACACCCTTTGCAATATTCTGTAGGTGTAGTCGTCCAAATTTGCCTCAACCTGAAGCAATTCGATCGGGATCTTTGCGCCATAGTTGAGCAGCAATTCAAAGGCCTCTTCGTTATGATTCAAGTAAGCCTGATACAGCAATGGCTGATTGTTCAGGAACCAGGGAGAATTGACGTTCGGCGATACGCCCTTCTTCAGTTTTGCTTCCAATCCTTTCAAGTCGTTTGAAGCAAGATATTTATCCAATGGTGGATTGATGCAATAAGCAGCATATATTCCGAGGTCAACTGGCAGGAGAACGGTGTCCAACACAACTTCCAATGGAAAATCCACGACAAAGAATGTTATCGGTATAATCGCCTTTAATGCGTTGTTGGAGCGAGGAGCGTGAGAAACAGAATCCATAATGCCCATACCGACTGGAAGAAGAATGAGGCCCTTTGTACCACAATAAAAACGATATGGCGGAGGAACGCTCACATAAACGCTCCCATATTTGTCTTTTCGAAGAGCACTAATGCGCACGCACCCCGTTTCGCAAAGACATAGAAGCAACACACAAGAAATGATGAATAGTTTTCTCATACAATAAGTCCTGTGACCTTCATTCGCTCTTGATTTCCAGTCGTTTGAGTTCCTCAATGCCTGGCATGAAAACCTTAGTTAAATTCCTAATATAGCCTTCTTGCGGTTGTTTATCCAACGTTACCCGACAAATAATCGAAAAAGTGTCAATGACGCTGAGGTAATCGATACTAGGCTTGCCTATTACGTGCTTGCAACACAAACGAATTACAATTGTCTAGATGACAGACTTTTCATGAAGGAATACTAGCAAAAAGGACATTGTGCCTTTATAGTACTTCTATTTATGGAACCACAAATGAGATAATGTACTGAGCCGTTGCAAGTCAAGCAAGAAGGAATGAACAAATGCAAGGTCAATGTCCAAAATGCAAGGGTATTTTGGAAATACAGCAAGAATGGATAGAACGGCTAATACAATGTCCACATTGCGGAGAACAATTTGTTATTCAGGGGGCGGTCGTGCAAGAGGTGGCGCCTGCTGTTCCAAATGCCCAAAACAATAGACAACCTGCCAATTCTCCAAATGCCAAAGACGAAGGCATTTCCTCTGTTGGAGCATTCGGTTGCTATTTGAAGGTGCTAAAGCACTATGTTGGTTTTACTGGGCGTGCTTCCCGAAAAGAATATTGGTATTTTGTTCTTTTCAATTTCATTATCTCATTTTGTGCTGGATTCATCAGCGGTTTATTAGGATTGGAATATCTGTTTGGAATTATATATGTTTTACTTACAATACTTCCCTGGCTAGCTGTTTGCGTGAGACGATTGCATGATATCAACTACTCGGTGTGGCATTTTCTGATTGTCTTTATTCCGATAGTCGGCATTTTTTTGCTTCTTTGGAATCTTGTCAAAAGAGGGACAATTGGTCCGAATAAATATGGCAATGATCCATATGGCGCGGCTCAACCCACACCGACTGTTCCAACAATGGGTTAGGCCATTCCATTATTCATAGTTTTTTACAGCAGAAAGGATTCTCGCATGCAGGGCTGCCGGCAGATGCTTCAACGCCCATTGGGCACCGTCGATTTTGGACAACAGGACGCCTTCTTGCCGATAGGCTTCGTAACGGCAACGATTTAGGATGCCGTTCGGCGTGTCGTCATCAATGATATTTTCGCGGAAACTGTCCATGACGAAAGCCTTGGGGACAGGACCGAAAACGTCTTCAATTGGTTTGCCGTAAAGGACGATGCCGCATTGGCGGACGACGGCGAAATAGGCCGCCAGATCGCCGTCGCGACCTTTCATGTTTTGGATATATTCTTCCGGTGACATGAGAAAGCGTTGCTTATGCGCAATGGAATAGTGAAGGCAAAACGGGACGGGATGGGACACATGAAGGCAGTCGGCCAACGTGACGACGCTCCATTCAAGACCTTTGGGTGGAGCCATTTCGGACAGATGAAGAGTCGTGTCCAACAACTGCCGTTTGATGTCGTCAGAAGGCTCCGATTGGACAACGATCAGAAAATCGACATCGGAGACATTCCAACGGAAGGCTTTTTGCGCGATGGAGCCGTGGAGATAGATGCCGACGAGATTGTCGCTGAGAATCTCTTGTATGGCGCACGACAGTTTGTCGAGCAGGATGGAAAGTTTCTGTTGCTCGTCATGCGATGTTGATTGGCGGTAGTCCATGGGCTTGATGGTGACAAAAAAGGCATCCCTCTTGCGAGCGATGCCTTTGATGGTGGAAGCTGTTATTGCGGCTTCAAAATGTGTTCAGACAATTATTTTTCCGCGGCTTCGACGATTTTGGCTTCCGGAGCGTTGTTCTTGACGGAGGCGACGCCTTTCTTGAGGACGGCTTCGGTCGGATAGGTTTCGCTCTTGCCGATGACCTGGCTGTTCTTCGCCTTGAGGACGAAATAGACCTCGCCGTTGGCGGCGGTCTTGATTTCGAATTGCCCGTCTTCAGCGGCGTTCTTGCGGACGGATTCGATGCCTTTCAGGGCGTTGCGTTTTGACTTGTACTGCTGGCTGGACAGAATGATTTCGCCGTTGCCAGCTTTCAGGTTAAACATGATTTTGCCGTTTGCAATCGTTTTCAGCTCAAATTTGCCAGCCATGATAAATCTCCTTGTTAGAGTAGGGGTTATGGCACTTTTCCTAAAGCACCTGTAAAAATATACAAGCGAGAACAAACGAATGCAACTGGAAAAAACGCATATTTTTAGGAAAAAAAGCAAGTTTTTTCATGAAAATGCAAAAAAAATCGCTTGTGAGGCTGGAAAATCGCATTTTACAAGAGCGACTGCCATGCGGTTAGCGCGGCAGATAGCGGTCGGCGATATCCCAATAGTGCTGCCAATCCTGTGGCGTCTGGTCGTGTTTGCCCGTACGGTAGTGGAAGCTGATGTCGC
Organism: Victivallales bacterium; assembly: GCA_017554445.1. Classification (GTDB taxonomy): domain Bacteria; phylum Verrucomicrobiota; class Lentisphaeria; order Oligosphaerales; family Oligosphaeraceae; genus UBA1407. The sequence goes on along the minus strand of JAFZIJ010000214.1, from coordinate 2,470 downwards.
CCGTGATCGGCGCATCCGGCGGCGGCATTTCCGTGGCGGGAAGGCCTTGCGAACCAAACAGACGGTAAGTGTCCGACGCGGCGACGGCGGCGAGAAACTCGCCGCGTGGATCCGCATCTTGATCGTCAGTGGCGGTGGCGATGACGAGCGGACGCGGGGCGATAAGCGCGAGCAGTTCATGCTGGTCGAACGGAAGGTCTTCCTCCCGCCAGATGAACTGGTCGAGACGGTTGACAAACCAGATCGGCACATGCCAATCGAGATGCTGCTGGAAATGCTGCGACAGGTTTTCGCCGTATTTCCGACGATGGAGAGCGCCACCACAACAGCCTGAATCGTTGGAGATTACGACGGCGAACCGCTTATCGATGGCCCCCGCCCAGAGGGCGGTCTTGCCGAGACGCGAATGGCCGTGGACTGCGACGGCTCCATGGCGGATTTCCGGCTGGGCTTCCAGACAGTCGAGTCCGCGGGAGAGGCCCCACGCCCATGCTCCGATGGGCGTGTAGGTTTCGTTGATTTCCGTCATTTCGACGTGGTCGTAGAAGAGTCGGAAGACGCTTTCGTCCGCATGACCAGTGACATCGCGGAAGATGTCATGATAGCAGATCGTTGCGGATGCGTAGCCGCGTTGGACGGTCTCCTTGAAACACCAACGTTTGATTTGGCAGCCGCGCGGTTCGTTTGTTCCCGTCTGGATCACATCGTCTTCCGTGGTGGTTGTATGGTTTCCTTTGAAGTTCAGTCCGAGAAATGCCGGAACTGGCTTATTGACAGCATCTTTCGGCAGATAAAGAAGCATAATGAAGGCGATGGAGCGACCATTCTCCATGGCGGCTTCGATGCGAATCTCACGACGGAGCGCGATGCCGTCCAACGCGTCATCTTTTTGCGAAAGGAGTTCGAAACGAAGAATTTGCGGACGCGGCAGGATTTCACCGTACTCCCATTTTTTGAAAACATCCAGAATCTTCATCCGTTGGAAATTCATCCATTCCTGCGCGGTGGCGACGCGTGTGCCGTCGTCACGAAGCAACGGATCGGGCAGCGTGTAGTTCGGGACGTTCTTTTCGTCACATGGATAGCGGCCGAAGGGGCGTTTTTCTGAAGAGGTGTATTTCATTGTAATTTTACCACGAATGGACACGAATTTTAATCAAACCACAGATTATACAGATTGCCTCGCCGCCGGGCCGACGACATACTGAGGATTCAATCATGAAACAAGACGTTGATTGCGAATGCTGCAAACGGCTCCGGCGGCTCGGCGGTCTGAATCCGCTTCGCGGGGGATGATTATACGGACTGTTTATTGAGAATGTCGCGGATGGCCTGCGTGAGCACGTTGGCCATGTGCCAGGCGGCGTTGTCGTTGGGATGGACGCCGTCGGGCGAGACTTCGTCGGTGCCGTAGAAATCTTGTCCGTCCATGAAATGGAGGTTGGGATATTTGGGCATGCGTTCTTCGCAGAACTGTTTGAAAAGTTGTTGCAGTTCAAGCTGCCGGGCGTCCAGGTCTGGCTTCAGCCAGCCTTGCAGATGGCGAGGGGCGGTGACGAAGAGGATTTGCGTGTCAGGCATTTTCGGGCAGACATAGTCCAAAAAGGCGGGCGTGTTCTCGCGGATGATGGCTGGCCACATGTTGTGCATGGGATCGATGACAAGCACTTTGACGTCTTGCAGCTTCACAAGCAGTTCGGCGATCTCCATCTCCATGCGGCAACCGCCGGATATACCAAGATTAAAGATCGGCATATCCAGATTGCGCCCAATGATTTGTGCGATGCCGAGGCCCGAACGGGTGGAATACGCGCCATGGATGATGCTTGTGCCGTAATAGACGAGTTTGTTGTCTTCACGCGGCGGCAACAGTTCGTAGGAGGCATCTGCGTCCAGACCGATGGAAATCTTCAGCAGTTGGTTGCGCATCGGAAGATAGAGACGGCAACGACGGGGCTTCTTCGGAAGGCCTTCCAAGATGGGGTATTCCAGATGCCGGTCTTGGAAGCACTGGCAGTCTGTATAGGCGCCTGCCCAACGCCAACGCGTTTCATTGTCGTCGTATATGTAGAGATCGACGCCCGAATGGGCGCAGACGCTGAAAATCGGTCCTCCCAATTGTGATGAGGCCAGATCCATTTTCACGCGGAACGTGGTGGAATCCGTGTTGAAATCGCAGCACATGCCGATGGTCGTGTGGATGTTCGACCAGACATGCGGCAGATGCTTAACGGTGACGGGCATGCGGTCGAACGGCGATTCGCGTTCCATGTCCCGCCAGGCGAGACCTTCAAAGTTTTCGGGAAATAAATCGTGGTAGGTAATTTCGGGAGTGCTCATGGTGGTTTTTATGGGATTTCTGGATTTTCTGGATTTTCTGGATTTTCTGGATTTTCTGGATTTTCTGGATTTTCTGGATTTTCTGGATTTTCTGGATTTTCTGGATTTTCTGGATTTTCTGGATTTTCTG
>JAFZIJ010000213.1 GCA_017554445.1 Victivallales bacterium | reverse complement strand
CCCTCCGCAAGCTCCATCGCGACGTGGAGCAGACGACGCGTCGCGCGGAACCGCCGCAGAAGAAGGACTAGTACGAGTAATTGGTATAAAATGGAATGTGCCTTTCGCGCTTGACTTCGCTGCGAAAATGATTCATGCTATGAATCACTTGAAGGAGAATAAGAATCATGACAACGATGACAATCCATGCCGATGATGTTTTTGCAGAAGCCTTGCGTGTACATGCCCGCAAGGTCTGCTGATAACCACCGACCGACATCTCCTCGCGCTGCCACTTATCATGGCGAAATCTTATTGATCCCACATAAATCGGCGTACGATGTGTCCATCGTTCTGCATGGCACCTAAAAGCGACATTCCAGATTTCGAGCGGATGCTTAGGCGGATGTAATCCGCGCGAAATTTGGAATTGTGTGATTTCGCGCATGTGATAAAAATGTCACCTAAGTTGAATTAGTTGATTTAGGTGCCAATTTTTTCATGGACAAAAAATGGCACGTAAGAGCAGATATCTGTATTAGGTGCCATTTTATGTTGTTCCAAATGCAATGTTTGTGGTATAATACGTGTGAAATCGGCAAAATAGGAGTTTGAAACATGCAGTCATTCTTCGGCAGAGAAAACATCTTATTGGATTTAGGTTCACTCTGGAAAAAACGGGTGTCCTCTTTTGTGACATGCCGTGGGCGCAGGCGTGTAGGAAAGTCTACGCTGATTGAAAAGTTCGCCGAAAGAAGTGGCGCGCGTTTCATAAGGATAGAGGGCGCGCGCCCGAAGGAAAAGATGTCAAACGCCGACGAACTTGCGAATTTCGCAGAACAACTTTCTGCGGTGACCGGGGCAGAGAGTTCGCCGCCGTCAAATTGGCTGAATGCGTTTTTGCGTCTTGATGGGACAATCAAAGATTCAGAGCGGACTGTTGTGTTGCTGGATGAAGTGTCTTGGATGGCTCACTACGACTTGCGTTTCTCGAGCACGCTCAAGATTGCGTGGGATGGATATTTCAAGAAACACCCTAAGCTTGTGTTTGTCGTCTGCGGAAGCGTTTCGTCATGGATCTTGGAAAATATCATCCAGGAAGGGTCGTTCTATGGGAGACGATCGCTCGACATCGTCGTCCCGGAATTGCCGCTGGCGGAGTGCGTGAAGTTCTGGGGGCGGGCGGCATCCCGAATAGATCGACGGGAGATCGTCGATGTCCTGTCCGTGACTGGCGGGATTCCACGGTATCTCGAGGAGATCGATCCGGGAGCAACGGCAAATGAAAACATCCGTCGGCTGGCGTTCCGTCCGAAGAGTGTCTTGCGCGAGGACTTCGAGGAAATGTTCACGGATGTCATCACAAAGCTGCCGTCTTTGACCGCTTCTGTCCTGCGGACCTTGATGGACGACGCCCGGACGGTTACCGAAATCGCGTCGATCTTGGAAATGGAGAAGAACGGGCATATCTCCGGCGTCTTGGCACAATTGGAGGAGTGCGGCATGGTGTCCTCTGACGAGGGACGAAATCCGGCCTCCGGCAAGATCGTGCGGG
>JAFZIJ010000212.1 GCA_017554445.1 Victivallales bacterium | reverse complement strand
GCTGGAATAGATTTTGCGGGTATTGTCGGCGGACATGCCGATACGGCCGTTGTTGGTCTTTTCACCGCAGGCGATGGCGGTTCCTGAAGCCGCGGAATCCGTGACGAGAGCGTTGGCGGAACTGGTCTTCGTGGCGGCGTTGACGGGCAGGTGGTTGATGAGCAGGGCCTCGCCTTTGGTTTTCTTCAAAAACGCTTCTGTCATGGAGCGCTGCGGGGAGGACATGCCGTCGCCGATGAACAGGAACACATACTTCGGATTCTCGGCCATCAGGCTGAAAGTCAGGACAAAGCAAAGAAACGCAATGAATTTTGAACGCATTTTCTACCTCTTTTTCTATGATTGAAACAAAAAACAACAATTTAATGACTATAATTCAACTTTGATTTTTAGCAATTCGGCAGAAAGTAAAATATATTTAAAAAATTGGACGTCTAGGATGAATGGGACATGGAAAAATCGCTGTCGCATAAGTCCCATATGTCCCGGAAGTCTCAGAAGTCGCAGAGAAGAGAAAAGTTCGGTGCATTTGCGTTTTGCCGTGAAAATGACAAGGGGAATTGTATGAAAAGATGGTTGTGGATTATATTGGTAGTAATGTGCGCGATGACGGCGGCTGCCCAGACGAAAAAGGCCCCCGCACGGCGTAAACGAGTCGGAATCAAGCCTATAAAGGAACGGATCATGACGGAGAACATCAAAATAGACGAAGCATTGGCGGCTGAAATGAAGGCGGGTATGGAGCGGATACGGCAGGTGAAGGCCGAAAACTGTGAAATCACAGGGCTGGAATTCGTTCCGAACGGCGCGTATGTCTCAAGCGACGGCCATCCGGAGCCGCATCTGCCGAATTTCGTCGCCGTCCAGTATGTGCTGCGGCCTACGGCGGAATCGTATATCCGTTGTGAATTGTGGCTGCCGAAGGCGGAGAAATGGACGGGCAATCTATGGGCCGGCGGCAACGGCGGCCGCGCGGGAAATGTTCCGGAAGGCTTCCTGCGGACGCAGATCCGCACGTATGACGCGTCTGTGACGACGGACATGGGATCGTCCAAAAACTTTTCCAATCCAGAAGTTTGGAAAGATTTTGGATGGCGTTCGACGCATCTGATGACGGTTGTCGCCAAGCAGTTCGTCGAAGCGTTTTATGGACGGAAGCCGTCGTATTCGTATTTCACGGGCAGTTCGACGGGCGGCGGACAGGCGATGATGGAAGTACAGCGCTATCCGGAGGATTTCGATGGCGTGCTCTGCGGCGTTCCCGCGTTGTGGCGTATTCCGAACTTCCTGTATTTCCTGCACTTGCGCCGTTGCACGCATGACATGGACGGCAAGCTTGTGTTCACGGCGGAGCAGATGGACAACGTCAGCAAGGCGGCTGTCGAATATCTGGCCGCGCGGGAAGAGCCGTATGCGGCGGGCAAGTTCATCACGAATCCGGAATATTCAAAAGAAGCGGCGGATGCGATTATCGAACGCGCGGCGGCGATGGAGCCGAAGATGAACGACGACCAGAAGGCGCGTGTCGCGAAGATGTTGGAAGGTCCGTTCCTGAATGGAAAGCGCGTCTTGAACGGCATTCCGTTCACAGCGAGCATCAAGACGATGGCGGATCGCGGCATTTGGTGTCTGAACTGGTATTTCGGCAACGATGCGGATTTCATGAAACTGACGGACGAACAGTTGACGGAATTCGTCAAAGCGTTCGCGGATGATTTCAATGCACGGGATTATGATATGCGTCCGTTTGAAGCCCACGGCGGAAAACTTATTGTCTTTGCGGGAACTGAAGATCCGATTTGCCCGTATCATGTTGCGGCTGGCTATCTTGGACGTGCGGCGAAACTTCTGGGAGGATGGGACAAGCTGTCGCCGTTCTGCCGTTACTATCTGCTGCCGGGCCGTGCACATGGCGGCGGCAACGGCGTCCAGAGCCTCGTGAATCTGCAGAAGGTGATTCGCGACTGGCGTGAAAACGGCATTGCTCCCGACGTGTTGGACGGCAAGATGAAAGATGGTACAATTGTGCCAGTCGCTCCGTATCCGGACAAGATGACCGGCGATCTGAAGGAAGGCTTGAAACGCGTGAAAGGCGAGCCGATCAAATTGGCCGAGCCTGATGAATTCTTCTTGTTTGGGAAATAAAAAGAAGGGACGAAAGGGACAGACGAATAAGAAAGGCCTTGCTGTTTATGCGGCAAGGCCTTTGTGTATTGTGGCTTAGAAACTGTTGTTTATATCGGCATGTGGAGCAGGGCGTGCGGATTGATCCAACAGACGCGCTCAATGTCCGCGTCGGAAAGCAGATTCTCGCGTTTCAGCACGGCGGCGCATTCCGGCAGAAGCATGGAGGCGCCGATGAGGCATTTTTTCGTGGGATTGTGGAATTTGCCGTTCGGTTCGAGAACGCCTTCGTTGACGCTGCTGTCATAGCGTCCTGGAGGAAGTCCCGCCACGAAGCAGGCATCGGAGACAGCGATGAAGCGATCTACGCCTTTGCAGCGCAAGTAGCATTTCAGGACGTTGACGGGCAGGTGATGGCCGTCCGTGATGGCCATGATGGTCATGTCGTCTTTGGAGAGGCCTGTCCAGATTGGATTGTGATGGCGGTCGATTAGATTGGGCAGGCCATTGCCGAGATGCGTCATCGTGTCGGCTCCCGACTGGTTGATATCGTCTTCCGACGCGATCTCATGGCCGAGCGAGACGCAGATTCCCTTGTCATGAGCATGATTGATAAACTCCTTGATGCCAGGCAGTTCAGCGGCGACGGTCAGAATCGAGATATGGCCGTTGGCAAGGTTGATCAGTTCATCCAGCGTCTTGATATCCGGCGGGAGGACCCATGCGGGATTGTGGGCGCCGACGGCTCCCGGCTGTTTGGAAATGAACGGCCCTTCGATGTGGAAGCCGGGCAGGGCGTAGCGAAGGCCATGGGAGTCGATGAGCTTGTCCAGCATGGGAAGATTTCGCCGATAGGTGTCCATGGCGGACGTGGGAAACGTCGGCAGAAAACGCGTGACACCTTTGGCGAGAATCTTTTCAACGCAACGGAGAAAGGCGTCTTCCGTGATGGCCGGATTGGAGAAATCTGTTCCGAAGGCACCGTTTACCTGTAGGTCGAAGCATTTCATTTTGCGCAGAACTCCCTAGTCAGCTTGCAGAGCTTGGCGGCGGCTGGTTCGTCACAGAATGTGGCGCAGTCTGGATGGAGGCGGATGACGGAGGCAGGATGCATGGGGGATAGTTCGCCTTCAAACGTAATCTGCATGGCATAGGCTTTGCGGGAATCTGGAACGGTGTTGACAATGCAGCGGCTCTTGAGAATTTGGCGGACGGTCATGGAGACGGCTTGTTTGGGCACGTCGTCAAACGTGGGGAACCAACCTTCGCCAAGCTGTTGGTTGCGGCATACATCATCAAGATTGACAATGATATACGGTTTTTCCGTGTCGAAATCCGCCGGTGGATCGTTGAAGGCGATATGGCCATTTTCACCAATGCCGATGAAGCAGACATCGACGACTTTTTCCTGCAGATGGGCACCCAATTTGTCGATGGCGGCCTGCAAATCAGCGGCGTCGCCCGGCACGAAATTGGCTTCCTGCAACGGACGTGGCAGTTTCGCTATGAAGCGTTCCTTGATATACTTACGGAAGGAGGCAGGATGCGTTTCAGGCAGACCGACATATTCGTCCAGATGGAACAATGTGACTTTTGACCAATTGATGTCCGGCTCCTGCGCAAGCTGCGTGAGCATTTCAAACTGACTGGCGCCTGTGGCGACGATGATGCGGCATTCGCCTTTTTCGGCTAATGCGGCACGGATTTTGGCGGCTCCGAATTTGGCGGCGGCGACGCCGCTTTCCTGCTTGGTCTTGAAAATGGACAGACTCATGGTAACTCCTTTTATTGATTTAGAACCACGAATGGACACTCTTTCAATGCGCTTCGCGTAGTTTTTAGAAGCTTTTTCTCCGTATGAAGGTGGCTTGGTTGATGAGTTCGTGTTCAGGAATTTTACCAGTGGCGATGGCGGCGATCATGCCGTTTCCGGCGGATGTGCCGAGTTGCCCATAGCCTTGGTCGATGGTCGTGAGGAATGGATCAGGCGTGTGGCAGATGCCTTCCAGATTGTCGATTCCTGCAAGAAAGATGTCTTCGCCTGGCGTTATATTGTTGCGCCGCAACGCGTCACAGATGCCGAGGGCCGTTAGGTCGGTGGAGATGATCAGTTTGTATTGAAGCAGTTCATCCATATGTTCTTCGGCATAGCATGCTCCGTGATGGCGGTCCACAAACGGGCTGTTGTACGGCGTTTCCATGAAATCATGGACGATAAAATCCAATGGACGGCCCATAAATTGGAGCGTTGAGCAAATCTCTTCGTATTTGATGCGGCTTTCGGCGGAATTGGCGTGGCCGACATAGAGAACCTTTCCCGCAAAGTCCATCGGAATGCGGCGAAAGAGCTCCATATAGGCGGGAATGTTGTTCTTCTGGATGGTTGGGACATTGAATAATCGCGGCGACGGGGGGATGCTCATGGCGATGACAGGGCGATCCATGCCATGAATGACTTTTGCAATTCGGGCGGACAATAATGAACTGCTGATGAAATAGCCGTCGGCCTGTCGCGAAAGAAGATAATCCGCCAGAAGACCTTCCTTGTCTTCCGTATTTTCCAATGAAAGGACGAACGTTGTCAGCGTGTAGCCCTTATTCTGGATGGCGACCGTAAGAGCCTGCAAATATTCCGCATATGTCGCCAACGAGCAATCGTGGATAAGCGTGCTGGAGATCAAGGCGATCTTCTGCGTCTTGCCACTGGCGAAGGCGCGGGCGGAGGCGCGCGGGCGGTAATTGTTTTCGTCGCAGATGGCGAGAATCTTCTTACGCACCTCTTCACTGATGAGTGAGGCGGTCTCTGGATTCAGAGCGCGCGAAACTGTCGAGCGGTTGACGCCCGCGAGTTTGGCGATGCCGTCTATGGTCAAAGGTTTCTTCATGAGAAAGCTGTGGAATCAAATGAATTTGTGCAACTACTTGCATGAATTTATTGTCTGATTTGCAATATGCAAGCAGTTGCATGAAAAAATCTATAAGGCTGGATATTCTGGAAAATCTGAAGGCTCTGGCAAAAAAAAGCCTCCGAATCCATAATTGGATTCGGAGGCTTGCAATCTATCTGTAACTAAATGTTACTTCTGATGATAGTGCGTGTGGAGGAGGTGGTGCGCCTTCTCGGAACCAGGCGTGCCAAGATACTCGTCGTAGAGTTTCTTGATGTCCGGATTCTGATGGGACAGACGGAGCGGCTTGTTGGCGTCTTCGAGATAGAGGCCGGCCATGCGCTTGTCCAGCAGGTCGCGATGACCGTGCAGATAGGGCTGTCCACCGCCGTTGATGCAGCCGCCGGGGCAGGCCATGATTTCGATGGCCTGGAAGCGGGAACGATCCTCGCGGACCATTTCGAGCACCTTGCGGGCGTTGCCGAGGCCGGAAGCGACGGCGACACTGACGGAGAGGCCAGGGGCAACTTCGATTTTGGCTTCTTTCACGCCGTCAAGACCACGGACGGAGCGGAAGTTGATGGCATCGCCTTCCAGATTCTTGCCGTTGAGCATGAAATAGACGGAACGGAGAGCCGCTTCCAGAACACCGCCGGTGACGCCGAAGATATCGGCCGCACCCGTGGATTCGCCGAGCGGGCTGTCATACTTCTCGTCATTCATATTGGCGAGATTGATACCGGCTTCGCGGAGCATCTTGCAGAGTTCGCGAGTCGTGACGACGTAATCGATGTCGCGGACGCCGTTGGGGGCGAATTCCGGACGGGCCGCTTCGTACTTCTTCGCCTGGCAAGGCATGACGGAGACGACGATGAGATCCTTCGGGGCGATGCCCAGTTTTTCCGCGTAGTAGCTCTTGGCGATGGCGCCGAACATCTGCTGCGGGGATTTGCAGCTCGACGGAATGTCAAGCAGATCCGGGAAGTTGTGTTCGATGAAGTTGATCCAGCCCGGGCAGCAGCTCGTGAGAATCGGCATCTTCGTGGCGATGGACGCGTCTTTGAGGCTCTTGCCAGCCTTCACGGCGGCGAGGAGGTCTTTCACGCGGCCGACGAGTTCGTTGCCTTCTTCCATGATGGTAAGGTCGGCGGCGAAGTTCGTGTCGAACACTTTGTCAAAGCCGAGGGCGCGGAGGCCGGCGACCAGTTTGCCCGTGATAGGCGTGCCGGGCTCGAAGCCGAATTCCTGACCGACAGCGACGCGGACGGCGGGAGCCGTGCTGACGACGACGGTCTTGGTCGGATCGTTGATGGCGTTCCAAACCTTCTTGACATAGCTGATACCGGTGATGGCACCGACGGGGCAGGCGTTGACGCACTGACCGCAGAACGTGCAGGACGTATCGGCGAGCGGGATCATGCTGGCGGTACCGACTTTCGCGGAGAAGCCGCGGCCGACGCCCGTCAGGGTGCCGACGGTCTGGACCTTATTGCAGACGGTTTCGCAACGGCGGCACATGATGCACTTGGAGAGGTCGCGCATGATGGCTTCGCTGGAGTCGTCAATGTCGAATTTGTTGGTTTCGCCCTTGAATTCGATGTCGCGGATGCCGAATTCGGAAGCGAGCATCTGGAGTTCGCAGTCCTGGTTCTTCGGGCAGGTCAAGCAGTCTTTCGGGTGGTCGGAGAGCATGAGCTCGAGAACCGTGCGGCGGGCGTTGAGGGCGCGCTGGGAGTTCGTCCAGACTTCGACGCGGTCATTGGTGATCGGCGTCGCGCAGGCGGGGACGAGAATCGGACGCGGACGGATGCCGGTGGCCTCGACGAGGCAGATACGGCAGGACGCGGGCTTGTTGGAGACGCCGCAGCCGAGATCTTTGCAGTAGCAAAGGGTCGGGATGTTGATGTTCAACTTCTGGGCGGCTTCAAGAATGGTGGAGCCGGAGGGGACGGAAACTTGTTTGCCGTTGATTTTTACTGTTACGTCACTCATTTTTAGTCCCTCCTCATTCCTTGACAATGGCTTTCTTCGGGCAGCCGTCGATACAGGCGCCGCACTTGATGCACTTGTTGACGTCGATGACATGCTTCTGCTTCGCTTCGCCGGTGATGGCGCCGACGGGGCAGTTGCGTTTGCACTTCGTGCAGCCGATGCAGGCGTCGGTGATCTTCAGCGTGTAGAGCTTCGTGCAGGTGCCGGCGGGGCACTTCTTGTCGCGGACGTGGGCGATATACTCGTCCTTGAAGTAACGCATGGTGCTGAGGATCGGGTTCGGGGCCGTCTGGCCGAGACCGCAGAGGGCGGTGTCGCGGATGGTGTTGGCGAGCTTTTCGAGTTCGACCAGCGTGTCTTCCGTGGCGGTGCCGTCGCAGATCTTCTCGAGCATTTCAAGCATGCGGCGCGTACCGATACGGCAGGGCGTGCACTTGCCGCAGGATTCGTCCTTCGTGAAGCCGAGGTAGAACTTCGCCATGGCGGGCATGCAGTCCTTGTCGGACAGGACGATCATACCGCCGGAACCCATCATGGAACCGATCTTGACGAGCGCGCCGTAGTCGATCGGCGTGTCGAGATTTTCTTTCGTGATGCAGCCGCCGGAGGGGCCGCCGGTCTGCACGGCCTTGAATTCACGGCCGCCGGCGATTCCGCCGCCTATTTCGAAGATGATTTCGCGGAGCGTCGTGCCCATCGGGACTTCAACCAGACCGACATTGTTGACCTGACCGGCCAACGCGAAGACTTTCGTTCCGGCGTTGCCGCTGATGGTCTTGACCCAGTGGCCGTTTTCGTCGCGTTCGCAATTCCAGTTACCGATCTTGGAGTACCAAGCGGCGCCCTTGCGGATGATGATCGGAATGGAAGCGTAGGTTTCGACGTTGTTGACGTTGGTGGAGCAGCCCCAGTAGCCGCCGCCGATGTTCGCGGGGAATGGCGGTTTGGTCGTGGGTTCGCCACGGAGACCTTCCATGGAGTGGATCAGAGCGGTCTCTTCGCCGCAGACGAAAGCGCCGGCGCCGAGCTTGATGTTGATGTCGAAATTGAATCCCGTGCCCATGATGTTCTTGCCGAGGAGGCCGAGCTCACGAGCCTGGTCGATGGCCAGCTGCAGACGGGAGACCGCGAGCGGGTATTCCGCGCGGATGTAAACGAGGCCGTTCTGGGCGCCGATGGCATAGCCGCCGATGGCCATGGCTTCGATGATGGAGCAGGGGTCGCCTTCCATGATGGAACGATCCATGAACGCTCCGGGGTCGCCTTCGTCGGCGTTGCAGACGATGTACTTTTCGTCAGCCTGGACGCCGGCCGCGATCTTCCACTTCATGCCGGTGGGGAATCCCGCGCCGCCACGGCCGCAGATACCGGAATCAAGAACTTCCTGCACAACGTCGGCAGGCTTCATTTCGGTAAGAGCTTTGGCAAGGCCCTGGAAACCTTCCGCCGCGATGTATTCATCGATGTTCTCTTCAGCGATGACGCCGCAGTTGCGGAGGGCGATGCGCTGCTGCTTCTTGTAGAAGGGCATCTGCTGGCAGTCCGTGATCTGGGCTTTCAGCGTGGGTTCGACATAGACGAGGCGATCGACGAGCTTGTGCTCGACGATGTGCTTCTGGACGATTTCCTTCGCGTCTTCGGGCGTGACTTTGACGTAGAAGACGTTGTCCGGCATGATCTTGACGATCGGGCCCTGGGCGCAGAAACCGAAGCAACCGGTCTGGATGACGTTCACGTCGTTTTCAAGACCAGCGGCCTTGACTTCAGCACGGAGGTTGGCGATGATGTCTTGGCTGTTGGAGACCAGGCAGCCGGTATCGCCGCAGATGAGAATGTCTTTCTTCTTGGAATCCGTCTTGGCACCCGCGAGACGCAACGCGAGTCTGCCTTTGGCGGCATCATACATGGCCATCAAGTCGGCCTTGCTCGTAATCTTTTTCATGCGTTAGCCTCCTTGGCCTTGATTTCTTCCACCACGGTGCGGGCGATGGCGGGGGTGACTTTACCGTAAACTTTGCCGTTGACGCGCATGACAGGCGCCAGACCGCAGCAACCGACGCAACGCAGGGCGTTGATGGAGAACAGGCCGTCCGCCGTAGGTGCGGCGTCCGCCTTGATGCCGAGGACGCGTTCGAGTTCATTCAGAACCGTTTCGGAGCCTTTCACATAGCAAGCCGTACCGAGGCAGATATCAATGATATATTTGCCTTTGGGTTCGGTTGTGAAGTAGTTGTAGAAGCTGACAACGCCGGAAACCTGCGCCTCCGTGAGGGCGAGTTTGTCCGCCACGTGTTTCTGCACTTCGCGGGGGAGATAACCGAAAATCTCCTGGGCCTTGTGCAGGACTTGGATGAGATATCCACGTCTGCGATCGTCTTTGACATTGATGCCAAGACCATCAATGAAGGCGTCCAGTTCGGCGAATTTCGCCTTCGCGCCTTCTGACAACTTGCATTCACACATGTTTTTACCTTTGACTTTTGGGGTGAGTCCTTTGCCTTCGCCGTTTTTAGGCGGCACCGATATAAAAAATATAAAAACGCTTTAGATATAAAAATATCTAGACATCCTGCACCATTACAGTGTAAGAATGGAATTACTGTAATGCTTTTTGTGATAAAATCAAGCTGCCATGAAAAAATTGGAGCGGCTAGGGAGGGAAAAATAGAAAGTTTTATTAAATAAGGTAAAGAAACAATTGCATGGTGATGTTCTAGAAGGCTAGAAGACTAGAAATTCTAGAAACTCTAGAATCTCTAGGACTAGCCACTAACCACTAATCACTAGCCACTAAAGAAAACAATTCGCACATTTCGTCTAGGCGGGCGAGAGTGTCGGAGCCGAAGCGGGAGAGGGAGCGGCGGATATCGGAAAGGCTCTTTTCACGCAGGTCGCCTGATTTCGAGAAGAATTTGTCTGCCAGACAGATAAGTTTTTCTTCCGGCGTTTCAGGAAGATAGTCTTTTATTGGTATAGGAAGTTTTTGCGCGGCGACTTCAGCGGCGGTGATGCCCGTTCCCGTATGACGTTCGCAAATTCGCGCATACGGTTCAAGAGACGGATCCAATTCGCGGAGCATCGCCGCGCCGATGATTCCATGGGCCAGATACGGTTCCGTGCCGTTGCACAGAATCGACGGCGCATGGCAACGGCCGATGCCGATGTCATGCAGGAGGGCGCCGTTTTCGACAATGGTCCTGTCCAATTGCATCTTGCAATTGGACAGGATCTGCAACGCTTTGTCTTTCACTTGGTTGCTGTGCAACAGCAATAGTTTCCGGAAGTCGTCGTCTTCCGGATAGAAATGTTTGATGATGGAAAGCGCGTCCATTTAGGCTTCAGGGGAAGTCTGACGAACTTTCGGCGAAATCTGTTCGTCCGCGTTCGGACGATGAGTCGTCGGATACGGGAAACGAACGGTGGGGGCGCACCAGCGGACGGCGTTGGAGATCACCTTGAGGACGTTTGCGTTGTAATACGTCGGGAAGGTTTCGTGACCGGGGCGGAAATAGAAGATACGTCCATTGCCGCGTTGCAGCGTGACACCGCTACGGAAGACATTTCCGCCTTCAAACCACGAAATGAAAATAGGTTGCGCATCAGGAGCGACCATGAAGGGCTCGCCGTACATCTCTTCGTAGTCGAGCACGAAGGATTCCGGAACGCCCTGCGCGATGGGATGGCCCGGATTGGCGCACCAGATGCGTTCGCGTTCATTGGCTTCACGCCAGATCAGCTTGCCGGATGTGCCGTTGAGGCGGCGGAAGACTTTGGACATGTGGGCGGAATGCAGGCAGATGAGACCCATGCCATTCCAGACGTTGCTCATGACGCGATCCACGACTTCATCTTTCACTTTCTCGTGAGCGCAATGGCCCCACCAGAGGAGGACGTCCGTGTTGGCGAGGACTTCTTCGGAGAGACCGTGGTTTTCGTCCTGTTCAAGCGTCGCGTATTTGATTTCGAAATCATCGCAGGCGATGCCTTTGCCGATGGCAAGATGGAGTCCGCCCGGATACATCTTCTTAGCGGCTTCCTGTGTGTTTTCGTGGATAAATTCGTTCCAGATGGTGACTTTGATCATAATAGGACTTTAGGGATAAAAGGGATGGAAGGGATTCAAGCGATAGAAGGGATACAAGACTGTGGTATCACTGCTTGCGGAGATCGATGACGCGTTTGGCCTTGCCGGAGGAGCGTTCGATGGTTCCGGGCTCGACGAGCGTGATTTTCGCGTTCAGGCCGATGATCTGCTTGATGTGGCTGCCGATTTCCGCGCGGAGCTGTTCGAGGCCTTTGACGGCGTCTTGGAACATGGCCGGCTGGACTTCCACCTTGATTTCCAGTTCGTCCATCGCCTTCGTGCGGGTGACGACCAGCTGGTAGTGCGGCTCGACGCCTTTGACGGTGAGCAGAACGCTTTCGACCTGCGACGGGAAGAGGTTGACGCCACGGATGATGAGCATGTCGTCGCTACGGCGGCGGACTTTCTCCATGCGGACGAGCGTGCGGCCGCAGGAGCACTTCTCATAGCAGAGACGCGAGATGTCGTGCGTGCGGTAGCGGAGGAGCGGCATGCCGGTCTTCGTGATCGTCGTCAACGTCAGTTCGCCTTCTTCTCCGGGAGGCAGGACTTCGCCTGTGTCGGGATTGAGGATTTCCGGATAGTAGTGGTCTTCAAAAATGTGGAGGCCGTCGTGGGCTTCGCAGTCCATGGCGACGCCCGGGCCCATGATTTCGGAAAGGCCGAACACGTCATGCGCCTTGATACCAGTCTTCTGCTGGATGAGATCGCGCATGCCTTCGGACCACGGTTCCGCGCCGAAAACGCCAAGGCGCAGTTTCGTATCATGGAAATCGAGACCGATCTTTTCGGCTTCTTCAATCAGATGGATGAAGAAGGACGGCGTGCAGCAGATGACGGTCGTGCCGAAGTCGCGGATGAGCATCAGCTGTTTTTCCGTGGAGCCGCCGCCCATTGGAATGACGGATGCACCGAGACGTTCCGCACCGTAGTGGGCGCCGAGGCCGCCGGTGAAGAGGCCGTAACCATAACCTACTTGGACGATATCGTCTTCCGTCGCGCCACCGCAGATGAGGGAGCGGGCCATGGTTTCGGCCCAGATGTCGATGTCATTTTGAGTGTAGCAGACGACAGTCGGCTTGCCGGTCGTACCGCTGGATGCATGGATGCGGACGATGTCCTTCTGCGGGACGGCGAGGAGGCCGAAGGGATAGTGGTCGCGAAGGTCAGTCTTGATGGTCGTCGGAAACTTGCCGAGATCCGCGAGCGTGACGAGATCACGCGGCTTGACGCCTTTCTCGTCAAAGGCCTTGTGATAGAACGGGACATTCTCATAGAGTCTTGTGACGGTGTCCTGCAGGCGGGCCAGTTGGATCTTTTCGAGGGCTTTGCGATCCACGAAATCCTTTAAGATGAGGTCGTTCATTGTGTGTGCGTTGCCTTGTGGTGGTTGTTTTTTTGGGAAAAGACTATTTGAAATGATTGTTTCCTTTAATTTAGCATCTCCATGGCGAGACGTCCATTTTTCGACGAAGAATCTTTTATTCTGACGCGAATTCGTTCGCCGAATCTGACATGGTCGCGGGTATAGACGATACCGCGTTCGAAGAGCTTGTCGATTTCCGCAAGGACGAGATTGCCTTCTTGTCGGACGACGGTCGCATCGAATTCCTGCCCGATGCAGTTTCGTGCGATGTATTCGAGCATCCAGAATTTATTCGCCTCGCGTTCGAGTGACTTGTTCTGGCTGGCGGTGCTATCGACGTTGTCAAGAATGGAGAACAATTCCTCCTGTTTGTAGGGGAGGGGCTGTTTTGCGAAATGTGCGGAGAGTTGGCGGAGGATGACAAGATCCGCGTAACGGCGCAGAGGCGAACTGACCTGCACGTATAAATCCAGCCCGAGACCGAAATGCGGCGCGGGATAGGTGGAGAGATGAGTGCGGCGCATTCTGCGGATCATCTGGTCGAAAAGACATGGCTCATAATGGCGGATGGGATGGACCGGTTCGGATGGCTCCTCCTGTGCACGGTAGATGACGGGAATATCATGGACGAGAGCGTATCTTGCGGCGAGATTGTTGGCGAGAATCATAAATTCGCCGACCATCTGGTGTGAGGGTGTTTCTTGATCGATATGTTCGACGGATATCTGATCGCCGCGTACACGGATCTTCATCTCCGGCCTGTTGAGGGAGACGGCGCCGTCCTCTTCACGGTATTGGCGGAGCTTCCGCGAGACGCCGTCCAGTTTGCGCATGGCGTCCGAAATAGAGTCCTGCCCGGATTCCATCATTCTGTCCGCTTCAACGTAAGTCAATCGTTTCGTGACCTTTACCTTCGCGGAGCAGATCGACCAGTCGTCGATGTCGCCATTTGCGTCAAAAGTGACAGTAAACGACAGGGAGGGGCGTACCTTGTCCTGCACAAGGCTGGCGAGATCATGGCTGAGGCGTTCTGGAAACATCGGAACGAACGTCGTCGGAAGATAGAGGGAAAGCGGGCGATCTTCGGCGGCGAGATCGATAGGGGTGTCTTTCTGGACGAAATATGCGGGATCCGCGATATGGATTCCGACAATCGTCTTGTCGCCTTCCGTGTAGCAAGAGAGTGCGTCATCTATCTCCATGGTCTCTTCGTCATCGATGGAAAACATCTCAAGATGCGTCAAATCAAGACGTTGGGAATCTTCAGGGAACGCTTCGAGCTTATCAGTCTCCTCCAACACAGTTCTGGAGAATCCTGCGTGGATGCCGTTGGCGAGAAGGAATTCGTCCGCCTCTTCCGGAAATTTGCCGCAGTTGCGGAGCATGCGGATGGCGACTTCACGGACATTGAGTTTCACGCTGGCGGCGGAAAGCAGATTGACGGCTTCGTTGTTGGCACCGCGGAGGAGGAAGTCAATTGTATTGGCGATGAACGCTTCTTGTTCTTCCGGAACGGGTTGGGGAGAGTCAGCTGGCTTGGCGGCCAAGGTGTCCGAAAGCCATTTCATCGTCCGTTCGCGCAGGGCGGCCTTTTCGGCCCGCTGGCGTTTCAATGTTTCGATTTTCTCCGCCTCTTCACGGCTGTTCACCGTAAATTGATTCTGGACGCGCTTGAAATGGACATTGTCCTCCAGCATGACGCGGGCAAGCGCGGAGATATTGACTGGCTGCTTGTCTCCAAAATACTCCTGGCAGATATCTTCGACGGAGAACTGCCCGTCTTTTTCCAAAAGGTTTTCCCAAAGGAATTCCGTCTCGACTTCCTTCATGGTGTCATTGATGGCGTTTTGGATTTCCGACAGTTTGGACATATTGACGCCGGTTGCCACGCCGTGCGACACAAGTATCTGGCGTGGCGTGATTTTCTCCGTCTTGACGGTGCTTTGCACCTGCAGACGTTCGACGCCGGGCTTGACAACGAAAGCCAAAGCCATTTCGTTGTTTGCGGCGAAGTAGTCTATGATTGTATTGACGAGAAAATCCATTTTGTAATACAGGCCGTTGACGGCCTAAGCGTTATATGACATATGTAAACAGTTATAATGTAATGCTTTTAAGCAATAAAGCAATTCATTTCATTATTTTAGGCGTTGTGAAAAGAGCCACGGAAGGAGTTCGGACGTCTCGATGGCGGGCCCCCATGCGTTGTGTCCGCAGTTCGGAAATTCCGTGTATTTCGGATCGCCGCCAGCTTCTTTCAATGCCGCGACCATGGACTGCGAACGATAGGTGGGGACGGCCGTGTCGGAGTCGCCATGGAATACCCAGAGCGGAAGATCCTTGATCAGAGCGGCTTGCTTGATGTCCGCACCGCCGCAAATCGGAACGGCGGCGGCGAAACGTTTCGGGAAGCGCATGACGAGATCCCATGTTCCATAGCCACCCATGGAGATGCCCATGACATAAATGCGGGAGGCGTCGATGGGATAGTCCAGCAGGAGGTCGTCGAT
The DNA here is from genome assembly GCA_017554445.1 of Victivallales bacterium. GTDB lineage: Bacteria > Verrucomicrobiota > Lentisphaeria > Oligosphaerales > Oligosphaeraceae > UBA1407. The sequence goes on along the minus strand of JAFZIJ010000212.1, from coordinate 2,639 downwards.
CAAGCCGCTGACGGCGGCCAGCGAGTCGGACATCGTCTGCGGCATATCATGCTGACGGAGGCCCCACGGCGTGTTGACCCACTGCTGGCCGTCTGGGCATTGCGGGGCGGCGACGAAGCAAGGGAACTGTTCACGGATGTCGTCTTGCACGAATTTGGGCAGGACATGGACCAGCTGGACATGGTTGTCCATGCCGCGTTCGCCTGCGCCGTGTAGGAAGACGACGAGCGGATATTTCTTATCGGCTTCGATGGTTTTCGGAGAGAGGAAACGATAGCCGAGCGTGAAGCCTTTGGCTTGGTAAATGCATGATTCGTAGTCGGATATGGGGGCGAGCGTCAGCGTCGGCGTATCCGTCGTCGCGTCTAATGTGACTTCCTTTCCGACAGGGAGGCTCAACGTCGGGAAGACATGGCCGAACTCCAGGCCGGAGACGACGGGGCCGTTGATCTGCGCGGCGAATTCCGCGAGAACGTCTGGCAGAAATTCGACGTCGTCCGTATCCGTGAAAGCGCCGTAGATGAGGCCTCTAAGGCGGCCGAGATGGCCGGAGACTTTCAATTTGGTCAGATAACGGTCAATTTTGTAAGCGGGTTCATTGACGTCTTCAATGGCGAGAATGGCTCCGGACAAATCCGGCATGGAAGGCGTGCCGATCAGATCATGGAGCAATGAAAGGTTTGTGGGGACGAGAGGCCCAGTGGATTTGCCGGCCTTCATGACGGTCAGTTTGGCATCCGATGGAAGAAGGTTTTTCTCGCCCGCGAGAACGTTGCAGAGAGACTGCATCGTCTTTTCATAGGCGGCCTTACGCTCTGGTGTGTCGAGCTTTGCGCCGATTCCGGCGGAGACCATGGGGCCATGGACGTGGTTGCGGCAACCGTGCTTCAACGCGGCCAAATGGAGGCCGGAAACATCCGAATAGCCGACGATTGGAATATTTCGCGAGCGGATGAGCTCCCAGTTCAGCGAATTGACGATACGGGAGGAACCGTAGCCGCCGCAGGCCATGATGATGGCGTCGATGTCATGATTGGCAAGCAGTTCATGGAATTGGCGTATGCGCTCTTCATCCGGAGCGGCCAGATAGCGTTTCGGTTCGGCCTGTACTGTGGCTTGTATGGGATTCAGTCCCAATGCTTTGAGACGTTCAGAACCAACGGCCAGACGCTCTTTGTTGGGGATGCCGGAAAGGGATGTGATGCCGATGTTTTTGATGTTTTCAGGGAATTTCATCGTCGTTGCTTTATCTTGTGGGTGGAGAAATGCGAAAATAGATAATATATACGTGAAAAGGTTGGTCATAAATGAATCCCGATGTTTTGAGTGAAAATATTTTGATTCAAGACGATTTTATCCATGAAAAGACGGTCGCTTTCTGGCCGGAGACCAGTATGCGGTATTCGGCAAAGGATTTGAACGATGGCGGCATCATGGCGGAGACGTCTGGATAGGCAGTCAGCATGACGAGACGTCCGCTTGGCTTGAGCAGACGCGCAAATTCCTTGAGGACAGATGGATAGAAGTCATGGGAGACTGGCTCGAAGATACCCCATGGCGGATCTGTGATGATGGTGGTGAAGGAGTCCGACTGGAATGTGTTGGCGAGAAAATCCTGCTGGCGGACGAAAAAGGAGCGCTGCATCTTACCGTTGTGGATTTTTTTCGCTTTCTGCTTGATGGCTTCCACTAGCTCCGGGTTGATTTCGGAGGCGAATATTCCATGGAAAGATGTCTTCAAACGGCTGCGCGCGAACGGGATGGAACCAGATCCGGCAAATGGGTCGAGCACGATGTCGTCGTCTTGCGGATCGCTGCATTCACAGAGCAACGTGGCGAGTTCGGGGCGGAGTTCGCCGCGTGCGCAATGCTTTTTGACGGCGGTCAGGCGGTAGAGGCAGTAGGAGACGCCTTCACTGCGTGCGAGAAGCCAGAATTCCGCTTCGGCCTGCCGCGGCGAAAAAGACGAATGCGTGAGGCGTGCAAACGCGTCAACCAGATCGTGCATAACATTGCCCGGCAGGGAGACGAGTTCATTCTCCTGTGAGACGAATAGACGGAAGTTCTTGGGCCTGTGGATGTTCAGTCGTTCAATAGGCTTGGCGAGAATATCCTGCGCAAGCCTTGAGAGATTCATATGATTGAGACGTCGGAGGACGACGAATACATTATTAAGGTAAGGGATATCCGTCGGAATTGCTTCTGATTCGAATTCCACGGCACCGTCCATCATGCGAACGACGTTCATTCCGTCACGGGACAGCAGTTTTGCCGCCAATGAATCGAAGCCGGAGATGAACGTCGCGTAAAAAAGCATATTTTTTCCCTCTAGAGTTCCTAGAGCGTCAGAAGCTCTGGAAACTCTAGAAAATTAGCTACTTGCGTTTGACGCGCGGGCCTTTGGGCGTGTCTTCGACAACCCAGCCGAGTTCGTCCAATTGCTTGCGGAGAGCGTCCGCCGTGGCGAAATCCTTCGCCTTGCGGGCGGCCTGACGGTCTTCGGCCATCTTCTGGATTTCAGCGGGAACGGAGTCGTCTTGATCCGGGTCGAAAACGGCGAGCACGGAATCGATATTCTTGATGGCTTCCAAGGCGTTTTTGGCGTTGACGCCGAGGCAACGGATTTCATCCATCAGTTT
>JAFZIJ010000211.1 GCA_017554445.1 Victivallales bacterium | reverse complement strand
GAATAGATCCATTTATCGACGTTCGGAGCGAAGATGACGTCGAAGCGCAGGGCCTGCTCCGCTTCGTCAAAGGAGATGGTCATGGCACCAGATGAGTTTTTTGTCCATTTTTGGGGATTCATCAAATCTTCCTGTGACGGGAAGACGGCGGTCTGCGCAAAGGCGGCGACGGAGAGGATGGCCAGCAGGGTGCAAAACAGCTTCATGGTATCTCCTTTGTTTAGTTTGGTAGAAATGATTGACGCTCTTTTCTCAACGGCGGGACGCCGTCGTTACCTCTTATACTATCGCGGTGGTTCAAGTTTGGCTTGGACGGCGTTCGTGTAGAGGTCGTCAAAAGCTTTTCGCTCTTCCGAACCTTCTGGAAGTGACTGGCGTTTCCACTGCGTGTGTAGGAAGTTCGCGGCGAGAGACGTCCATTGGCCGACGTCGAACGTGTCGATGCCGAGCAACATGCCATGGGCGCCATAGGGGAAGATGTGAAGTTCGCATGGGCGGCCGGCCTTGGCCATGACGTCGGCGAAGATCAGGCTGTTCGGATAGGGGACCATCTGGTCGCTGAACGTGCACCAAACAAACGACGGCGGCGTTTTTTCGTTGATACGGTATTGGAGGGAGTATTTGACGTTCAGTTCATCATATTTGTCTCCCAGAAGGTTTTTGCCCGTGTGGACGTTGCTCCATCCTTCCAGTGAGATGACGGGATAGCCCATGATGAGGGCCGTCGGCCATGGATCAACCGCGTCGTATTCATCTTGATCCGAGGCATCTATGCCTTCATCCTGCAATGTTCCGAGGCATCCTGTCAGATGACCGCCGGCAGAGAAACCGCAGGCGGCGATTTGGTCTGGAATGACTTTCCACGCTTCGGCGTTGCCACGGATGATTTTCATGGCGCGGAGGGCGTCCTGTTGCGGCTCTGGAAAACGATGCGGCTGGCAACGATAGTTGAGCACGAATGTATGGAAGCCTAATTCGTTGAAACGACGTGCGATGGCGTACCCTTCCGTCGATTCGCAGACACCGCCGTAGCCGCCGCCCGGAATGACGAGAATGGCACCGTGCGGAGCGTCGTCGTTGAGCAGATAGGTGGTGATGGATGGCGGGGCTTGTTTGGTGACGATTTGGCGGTTGTTCCAGAGTTTGATGACTTCGTTCATGATTATGCTCTTTTATGTAATAAATTGCTATATTAGAATAATGATGCAATCAAAGGCCGAGGCCGGGGAAGCCACAGGCGGCGAGAAGCGTTTCGTGCAGAAGATACTCATGCTCATAGGGATAGGGATTGGTCATGTCGCCGCGGACGATGTGGTAGAATTCCTCCAACTGGCCTGCATAGCGGTCGTTCATGGTGCCGCAATCGACGACATGCGTGCCCGCCTTGTAGTCTTCCGTATCATATTTAAGTGTAAGGCGTGGCGTGAGATGCGTTGTGTAGTATTCATTGCCGGGCGGTTCGATCGGGCAGAGTTCGAACGTGCCTTTCGTGCCGCAGACAATGAGACGGCGATGTTTCATGCCGTCGATTTCCGCGACGGAAACACGGACGGTCGCCGTGGCGACGGGATATTCGAGAACGGCCAGACCATTGTCGATGAGACCGTCGTCACGCGTCTGTCGCATGAACGGCATGACGTTGCTCGGCTTGCCTAACATGCTGATAACCAAGTCGATAAGATATCCTGCGAAGATATACATGGCACCGCCTTTGAACTGCGCGAGCCAACGGCGGTAGTCTGGATTGTCGCCGTCGTAGCGGCTCATGACGGCGTGGATTTCGAAAATATCGCCAAGCCAGCCTTTTCGGACGACGTCCAGACAGAATTTGATGGCGGGATTGTAGCGGTAGATGTAGGCGAGCTGCAACGCCAATTTGTCCTTTTGGCAGATGCCGATGAGCTGTTTGAAATCTCCAAGTGACTGTCCCGCAGGCTTGTCCAGATGAATGTGGAGGCCGCGTTGGGCGGCGCGGATGGCGGTGGTGACCAGATCGAAGCCGTCGGTTTCGACGGCGACGGCTTCGAGGCCGGGAACGGCGAATAATTCCTCTTCGGTCATGAACGGGAGGCCTTTGTAGGCGTTTAGCGAAGAGCGTTTCTGATACCAGACTGGATCGCTTTCGACGACGCCGACGACTTCAAACAAGTCGGGCAGTTTCCGCAAGGCTTCCATTTTGGCGGAGCCGTGGTTGTGTCCGATGCCGAGCTGACCGATTTTGATGGGTTTCATATTGCTGTTCCGTTGTTAGTGGTGGCGTGTGGGAGGAGGCCAGCGCACGACGGCGGGGACGCCGCTGTCACACCAATCCTTTCTTGCATTCTTCGACGATTTTCATGAAGCGGCGGCCGTATTCGACATAGTTATCGTACATCGCCTGGGCTTGGGCGGTCACGGCGCTGTCGTGGAAGACGAGCTGCATGTGGGGCTCCATGGAGAAGCCGCCGTCATAGCCGTTCTTGATGAGATCCGCGACGATCTTCTTGACGTCGCCATCGCCTTCGCCAGGCCATGTATAGGTGGTCTTCTTCGTTGCGACATCGTATGTTCCGTCTTTGATATGAACATAGACGATATGGTCGCGAACGTGTTCATAGAACTCCCAGCTGGATTCCTGCGGATACGGTTTCGGTTTGGATTTGTCCAACGTGAAAACAGGATTGCCGGTATCGAAGACAAGCTTGAGACCAGGCACGTTTTCGAGCAGTTTCAACGTGAAAGGCCAGCCCATGCCGCCGTAGTTCATGCAGTTTTCGTGGACGGGCTGGATGCCGTTGTCCAAGAACATCTTGACGAGAATACGAAGGCGACGGAAGCGTTCTTCTTCCATCTGGTCATTCGGTTCGCGATCATCAAGACGCGCGAAGCTCATGATGCGGATGAGCTTGGTTCCGAGGCGTTTCATGCGCGGGATGGCGCGTTCCGTTTCGGCGAGCGACGAATCGAACGGCTCCGTGATTTTCTTGCCCCAGTTGGCGATGGCGGAGCCGAAGCAGTTGATTTTGATGCCTGCGGCGTCCAAAGCGTCCGCCGCGCGGTCGAACTGGTCTTGCGGGAGATCATGGATATTGACGCCGTCGATGGCGCGTGATTCGATATTCGTCCAGCCGAGTTCCTTCGTGGCTTTGATCTGGCCAGCGAGATCTTTGGCGGCTTCGTCAGCAAAACCTGTGAAATACATGTGTGGCTCCTTTTATGTGAAACGTGATGGAATGAAGGGATTCAAGAAGATAGGAGGGATAAAAGGGGAATGGGATAAAAGGGATGGATGGGACTTCCTTCGCCCAACGGCGGGACGCCGTCATTACTTTTCCAGGCAGGCGTTTTCGGAGGCGAGACGCTGCTGGAGAAGCTTGACGTCGATGTTCGCGCATGCGCAGTTCTGTTCGATGGCGATGGCGGCGGCGTTGCCGGCGGCTTCGCCGAGGCCAAAGCATGGGGGCATCACGCGAATGGCGGCAAGCACTGGGCGGTCGCATGATACGTTGCGGCCTGCGGCTAGCAGATTGTCGATGCCATGTGGCAGAAGGATGCGGTAGGGGAGGGTGTAGCTGGTGGTCGATGGAATGTAAATTCCGCCGAGGCCGATATGCGTGTCACGCGAATTGCTGCAGACGAGAATGGTGTCGGGGAAGACTTCGCCGTCGATGAGCGACTGTTCGCGGAGGACGAAATCGCCATGGATGCGGCGTGTTTCGCGGATGCCGGGCATTGTGGCGGTTTCGACGAGGCGGATGTTTTCACAGCCGCGGACGTATTTGCGAAGGAATTTGATGATGGCCATGATCTGCTTGCGTCCCGTCAACATGATGGCGGTCTGGCCTTCCGTGGTGGAGCCATCGACGTCCGGAATGCGGGTGATATTGCAGCGCCACGTGCCGTCGCAACTCTTGTAGAGGCCAAGTCGTTTGCGCGGAATGGGATATTCGCCTGCGGCCATGGCGGTTTCGATTTCCGGCGTGTAGCGCATGGACATTTCGCCCTGCGCTGCGCGGCGTTCGAGCAGTTTGGATTCATCAACGCCGTCGATGGAGAAGAACAGTCCGGCGGCCTGCATTTCGCCAGTCTGGTCGTCGCCTTTGAACATGGGGCAACCCGCCAGCGTAGCGACGTCGCCGTCGCCCGTGCAGTCGATGAACTGTTTTGCCTTGATGTACACAACGCCTTCTTTTGCAAGGAAGAAAACGCCTTCCAGACGGGAGCCGTTCTTCTTGACGTCAAGTGACTGGACGCCGTACAGGATATCGACGCCCGCTTCTTCGCACATCTCTTCGGCAACGGTCTTGAACGCCTCCGAATTGAACGGCGTGACGTTACGGTGGCCTTTCGAATGCCATGACGAATAGGCGTCGCCGTTTTCGATGGACATTGGATCAATGGCGCCGCCGGCGGCGATGAGGCGATTGACGAGTTCGGTATAGAAGCCTTTGATGATCATCTTCGTGCCGTCCGGATCCGTGCAGGTCATGAATGGTCCGACAAGGCCGCTCGTGGCGGTGCCGCCGAGACAGAAAAGTCGTTCTGCAAGAACGACTTTCTTGCCGCGTCTGGCGGCGCAGATGGCGGCGGCGAGACCGGCGGGACCACCGCCGACCACGAGGATGTCGGTGTCTCTCAAAACAGGAACGTCACGATCGAATGTAAAACGGCAGGTTTCCATATTGTCTTCCTTTATTGTTGCTATTAAAGTTATTATGTTATTTCATGTTGGCGAGAAAATCGTCGATCCGCTTGTTGACAGGCCATGGATGGTCTTTCGGACAACGGGAGATTTCATATTTCAGACCGTCATAGAGCTTCATGAGTTTCTCCTGCTTCATGCCCGTGGCGGCGAGTACTTTGGAATTGTCCATGATACGGTCGAAGAGGCGGTCGTATTCAAGCTGCCAGCGTGCACCGTTTGAGAACGGATCTGGATCAATGAGACGGATGTAGTCCTCCTTGTCGATCCAGACGGACTCAAGATTGCAGATATCTTTATAGTAATCAGCGACTTCGCCCCATGTGTGGTGTTCGGCGGTGGCGACGGTGAAGGCTTCGCCAATGGCCTTTTCATTGAAAAGCAGGCCGGCGATCATGTGGGCGACATCGCCTGCCCAGCTCATGGTCGCCTGAATGTCACGGGCCTGGATTGGCAGGACGGTCTTTTTGCCTGCGAAGGCGCGGCCGACGGTGTTCGGAGCCTCCTGCGTGACGAGCTGATAGCGCATGAAAGAATAGGTGATGGCGGGGCGGATTACGGTCCAGTTGCGGCCGCCAATATAGTGCAATATCTTCTCCCCACGGCCTTTATAGATGGAATAGTCATCGGAATTCCGCAGGAGTGTGTTGTCCGTCGAATCGCAGAGCAGGGGAGATGATTCGCGGACAGGATGCTCTTTGTCGTCATAAGCACGATAACTGGAAAGATAGATGTAATGGCCGACGCTTTTCACGGCCAGCGGCACGTAGTAGGGAAGTTCCGCCGTCGGATAGATCATGAAATCGACCATACCGTCGTAGTTGTTGGAAAGCAACTGCTTGAAGACGGCTTTGTCCTTCGCGTTGGCTTTGATGTAGCGGAGGTTGGGCCTCTCGCTGGTCATGTCGTCTAGCGAAACGGCATCAACGTCATAGCCTAATTCGGCGAGCATTGGCGTCAGATATTGGCCCATGGCACCGGTTGCGCCTAAAATCAACACTTTTTTTGCCATCGTTGTTTCCTGTACTGTTTATTATTTTAAAGTATAGATTTGAATACTGTAACCATGCAAAGCAAAATCACAATGTTTTGACAAAAATAAAGAAAGGCAAAGCATATGGAAAATTGACTTTTTGCGTGTTGAATATAGGTTAAATACATATTGATTTTTTGTAATTTGGGGAATTATAATACTTATGAGTACGACAAATCCATTGCTGCTGGCCCTGAAGGAAAAAGGATGCACGGTTGATGAAACGTTGGCGGAGACGCTGATGGGCAACGAGAAACTGTATGAAAAGCTTCTGCGGAAACTGCCGACCATGCAGTGCATTGATAAAATGGCTGCTGCGTTGGCCGCCGGTGATGCCGCGGCCTGTTTCGACGCAGGCCATGAAATCAAAGGCGTCTATGCGAGTTTGGGGCTGAAGCCGTTGCTGACGCTTTGCAGCGAAATCGTCGAGATAACCCGCAAAGGCGAGTTAACTGGCGTTGACGCGAAATTGCCCGTCCTGAAGGCGCTTCATGACGAATTTATGGAACTCATCGCAAAGTATTGATTGCGAACGATAAGGACCAACTGACATCCATGGCGAATCCTCCTTCTGATTTAAACGAATGCAAAATCTTGCTCGTTGACGACAACGACTGGCAGGCCGAATATATCAAAGGCATGCTGGAGGATGTCCATGCGTCCGTAGAGATTGTACGCAGCGGCGAAGCGGCGTTGGAGCTTCTGAAACGCGGAGAAGGTCCATTCAGCTGCGTGCTCATGGAAGTTGACATGCAGGGGGGGATGGACGGCTTGAAAACCGTTCGCGCCATCCGTGAAATCAATTCGCAGGATATGCAGCTGTTGCCGATCGTCGGCCTGTTGCATGACGCGACGGATGAACGTTGCGGCGAAGTGATCGCGGCAGGCATGAACGGCTGGCTGGTGAAGCCTGTCATGCCGCCGGATCTGTATGAAGCCGTGGAGCATTACCGTCATGTCACCTTCCTTGGACAGAAAGGCGTCATGGATGATTTCTCGCAGATGACCGCATGCATCCTGACGACGAAGAAAATCGACGGCAAAGTACTGGCGGGCATCCTGCGTTCACATGGTGTTTCCGTCGTTTCGTTTCAGACGTTCAACGCAGTATTGGAATATTTTCAGAAAAACGATCCTGTGGATTTCATGTTTGTGGATTGGCCTGCAGACGAGCATGGAGACAATGGAATCGTATCTCGTGTATCGCGTTTCTGTGCGAACGCGTTTCAGCACATGATCGTGCTTTCGCAGAAATGGGAAGCCATCGAATCGGAAGCGGCGGGGCTGCCTATCGCCGCCAACATGAATCTGCCGCTTTCGCAATACAAAGTCTTGAATGTTCTTCAGAAAGTTTTGCAGGATGCGGCTGAAGCGGAAGGCCATAGCGAAGAAATTGACTATACGGGATGCAAGGTTCTGATTGTCGATGACAACGAGATGACCGGCATGGTTCTGCAGAACGCCGTGGCGGGGCTCGGCGCCGCCACGGAGATCGTGGAGAACGGTGAAGATGCGCTGAAGGTCTTGTCGGCGTCGAAGGAAGGCGAGTATTTTCTTGTCTTCATGGATGTTTTCCTGCCGGGCATGCGTGGCCCCGAAGTGGCCGCCGCGTTCCGTGCGTTGAATCGTTCGGACGCCACGACGCTGCCGATCATCGGCATATCCGGCAATTCAGGCATCGCGATGGTCGATGAAGCCGCGTCGTCCGGTATGAACGCTTTGCTGTTGAAGCCAATCAAACGGCATATTCTGCTGAAATACATGGAACTGTTCTTCAAGGAGAAACGTGACGGCGGCGCCATAACGGCCCGTATGCAGAAGGAATTGAAGGACTTGCAGAGCCGGAACCGTGGCTTGCTGATTGAAGCGGCCAACGAGAAGTTCAGCACGGCGCTGTTGCGGCATTCCGTCATGTCCGAAAATTTCGAAGTGTTTTTGCAGAAAGTCCATCAGGATTTGTACAATGCGCGAAGCGATTGCGAACGTATCATCTGGATGACGGTCGATGAAACAGGCGGCGTCTCCTTCGGGCTAGATTCCCATCGTGCCCCGCAAGACGCGCCGCCGCAACAAGCGGTGACGGATGCGTTGCTCACATGGTGCCGTGATGCCATCCCGCGTCTTCAGGAAGGTGGTAAATTTCTTCTTGCTCAGGGGACGGATCTGGATGAGTACCGTCATGTCACAGACTGGACATACGGCGCTCTCTTGCTGGTTCCAGTGCGAATCAACATGGCCCTGTGCGGCATGATGCTGTTGGTGTTCGACGGTGAGATTATTTTGGACGAGACAATCGATGTCCGTAGCAGGATGCTTTCCGACACGATGTCGTTGACGCTTGTGCAAGACCGTCAGCGCAAGGCATTGGAAATAGAGCGTGACCGCGCTGTGACAGCGGAACGGACGAAAAGCAATTTCTTCGCGCAAGTCAGCCATGACATCCGCACGCCGCTGAACGCCGTTATCGGCTATGCGGATTTGCTGAGTTCCGGCAAATACGAGGCTGGAAAAGAACAGGAATACTACGAAAATATCGTCCTTTGTGGCAACGCCTTGCTGAATCTCATTAACAACGTGCTGGATTTGAACAAGTTGGGCGCAGGGAAGATGGAAGTCTCGCCAGAAGCGGTTGATTTTGCGAAAATGGCTCAAGAAGCCATGCGCATCTTCTCGCTGGACGCGAAGGCAAAGAATCTCAGCCTGTCATGCGAAGTTGAAAATATGCCGCAATTGAATTTGGACAAGAAGCATATTCTGCGGATATTGGTCAACTTCCTGAGCAATGGCGTGAAATACACGAACCAAGGCGGCGTGACGTTACGTTCTAAATTCCAAGAAGATACATCTGACACAGGCACGTTGCGATTCGAAGTGGAAGACACGGGTATCGGTATCGCTGAAAATCGTCAGTTGGAAATGCTGAAGCCGTACGAACAGACTGGTGCGTTGCAGATTCGCATGGAAGGCACAGGATTGGGCTTGGCGATCAGCCATTCGCTGATCGAACTAATGGGCGGCAAGATGTCGTTGAAGAGCCAGTTGGGGAAAGGAAGCACTTTCATCGTCGAACTTCCGGACGTCCATTATCGGAAACCTGTCGCCAGCGGAGAAGGGCAGCCCGTCGCGAAGGCATGCGATTGTGGCGCGATGTCGCTACTGCTGGTGGACGATCTTGAAATGAATCTGCGCGTTTTGGCGGCTGTCTGCAAGAAATTCGGATTCAAGGATATCGTTACGGCGCATGACGGAGTGGAAGCGTTGGAAAAAATGCAACAACAGCATTTCCATTTGGTTCTGTCCGACATATGGATGCCGAACATGGACGGTTTTGGCTTGATTGAGAAAATCCGTCAGGATGAATCGCTCAAAGGCATACCTGTTGTCGCCATCACAGCGGACGCAAGCTCTGAAACGGATGCCCGCTCGAATCTATTCTCTACCATCGTGCTGAAACCGATTACCAGCGCGAAACTACAGGAAATAATGGATAAAGTGTTTGCTTAAAGGCCGTCGCGAAAAATACTTGGGTATAATAGCAAAACGGCGCGCCGTTTTCTTGGCGCGCCGCTTGTTTTTCGATTATTCCAGGAAGAAAGGCGAATCTTCGTCAATCCGTTTTTTCAGCTTCGGCTTGTCCGGCTGGGCGTTTTCCGTCGATGGCTGCGTTTCCTCCGGCTGGTTGTTTTCCGTTGGTTGGCCATCCGCCGTCGGCGCGCCGTTCGGCTGCTGTTCGGGCGAGTCGGGGGCTTCCTCCTCTTCGGGGGCGTTCGGATCAGCTTGACGTCCTCTGTCCAGAACGTTGATTTTTTCCACTTGATAGACGGTGACACGGAAGCCGCGGGCGTCGCGTGAACGGAGGGCGATGTCTTTGAAATCGACCTTCACGGACGAGCAGGAGCGACGGCGGTTGGCGACAAGCTGGAATTCGATGACGACGCCGTCGTTCGTGTACAGTTCTCTGATGACGCAATCCTCCGGAATGATATGGTACTCTTTGTTGAGCATGAACTGCCCGATGCGGAAACGTTTCGCATACCATGTTCCAGATACTTTGTCCTGATAGATAATGGAATAGACCTGCGAACGATTCGCGACCATGACGTATTTTGTCGGTCCAATATATTCCTTTTCAGGAACTTGGATGATGCGGCAGGAGCCGTCGTTGCGCAGTAGGACGAGTTTGTCGAACTCCGTGCAGATGACTGGCGATGCGTCCTTTGCGGACGCTTTGACGTTCGTGCCGAGGAAGTTGTTGACTTTGTCGTGATAGACTTTCACGTCACGCCGCGCGATATCGCGCGCCTTGACGGTTTCCAGCTGGGCGATTTCCGTGCGGCGCGGATAGAGGCTGCCGTATTTCGTCTTGATGCCTGTCAGATATTCAATGGCATACCGTTCGATATGCGCGAGATTGTCGTTGATTGCCTCCATGTCCTGCAGGATTTTGGCGAGCTCCTGCTCATTTTTGCGGATATCGAAAAGGGAGATGCGGCGGATTGGAATCTGAAGGAGCTTTTCGATGTCGTCGTCCGTAATGGGACGGCGCAATTTATCGACATGTGCTTCCAGTCCTTTACGCGTCTCTTTGAAAATCGCCTCGACGGTTTCGCATTTTTCAATGCGTTTGTAGATGCGGTTTTCAATGAAAATCTGCGCGAGCGTCTTTTCGTGGAACAGTTTCTCCTGCTTCTCGCGTTCGATTTCCAATTCTTTTGTAAGATATTCCTTCAGTTTTTCGACGTTCCGCGCGATTACTTCGGAAACGGTCATTTCGACAGGCACGTCATTCTTGATGACGCGCAGGATGGAATTGATGGAGACTTCGCAGTTCGTGTAGGCGTAGAGTTCGCGGATGGTCTCCTCCGCATAAACGCCGCGGGCCAACGTGATTTCGATGGCGACTGCGTTGGTCGTGTAATCAACGATGGACGCGATTTTTAGCTTGCCTTTCTTGGCCGCGTCTTCAATGGATTCGAGCAATTTTTCCGTGTTTGTGTTCGGCGGAATTTCACGGATGACGATTTTCTTGTCGCCGTCTGGCTCGATGCGTGCGCGGACACGGATGCGGCCGCGGCCATCATCGTATTCGGAGACATCCATGATGCCGCCTTGGAGAAAGTCCGGATAAAGCGGTTCAGGCTGTTCGCCTTTGAGCAAGGCGATCTCCGCGTCAATGAGTTCATTGAAATTGTGCGGGAAGATCGCGGTTGTCATGCCGACGGCGATACCGTCCGAACCGAGCATGAGCAACGCTGGAATTTTTGCCGGCAGGCAGACTGGCTCCTGGCTGCGGCCGTCATACGACGGAACGAATTCTGTGATTTCCTTGCTGAACATCGTGTCGCGAGCAAGCTGCGTGAGGCGGCATTCGATGTATCGCGGCGCGGCGGCGTGGTCTCCCGTGAAGATGTTGCCGAAATTGCCCTGCTTTTCAATGAAATACTCTTTGTTGGCGAGCACGACCAATGCGTCTCCGATGGACTGGTCGCCATGCGGATGGTAGTGCATCGTGTCGCCGATGGCGGAGGCGACACGGTTGAAACGGCCGTCATCTATGGCGTTCAGACAGTGCAGGATACGACGCTGCACGGGCTTCAGGCCGTCGTCCACGTCCGGAATGGCGCGATCCTGAATGACGTAGGAGGCGTATTCGATATAATAGTTCGCGACCATCTTGCGCAGCTGGTCGTCGTCCTGTTCATAGGAGGCCGGTATGGGGGTCGCGGACAGCGGGATGTTTTCGTCTTCGGAGTTCATGTTATGTCAAGTCAAAGAAGCAGTTGCGCATGATGTAGTCTTTGCGTTCGGGCGTGTTGTCGCCCATGAAGAACTGGAGCATGGAGTCGATGTTCTTCACGTTGTCGATATTGACGGGAAGGAGGCGGATGCCTTCATCGACGAACTGTCCGAATTCATGGGGAGAGATTTCTCCAAGTCCTTTGAAACGCGTGATTTCACAGCCCTTGCCAAGTTCGCTGACGGCTTCCGCGCGTTCGCGTTCATTGTAGCAGTAGATATTGCGTTTCTTATTGCGGACGCGGAACAGCGGCGTCTCCAATATGAACAAATGGTCGGAGAGCACAAGCGGCTGGTAGAACGTCAGGAAGAACGTGATGAGCAGGATGCGGATGTGGAAGCCATCGACGTCCGCATCGGAGGCGATGACGATTTTACCGTAGCGCAAATCGTCGAGCGACTCTTCGATGCCGAGCGATTTCATGATGAAATAGAGCTCTTCGTTCTTATAGACCGTGTCTTTTTTCTTCCCTTGGCAGTTGAACGGCTTGCCGCGTAGCGGGAAGACGGCCTGGTAGTCCGGATTGCGGGCGGAAATCATGTTGGCGGCAGCGGAATCGCCCTCTGTGAGGAAGAGCATGGAGGCGGCGCATTTGTCCTTCTCCTCCTGTTTCTTCTTGGAATCGTAGTCGCACAGATGGTATTTGCAGTCGCGGAGTTTTGGAATTTTGAGAACGGTCTTCTGGGCTTGTTCCTTCGCGCCTTTTTTGACGGCCTGGATCTGCTTGCGAACGTTTTCGTTCTGCGCGACTTTCTCCAGAATGGCGGCCTTCATGGCCGGATTCTTGTAGAGGGCTTCCGCGACAGCCGCCTTCACTTGATTGACGATATCGACACGGATGTCCGTGTTGCCGAGCTTGTTCTTCGTCTGCGATTCGAAAATCGGATTGGTCAGCTTGACGGCGACGGCGGAGATGATGCCATTGCGTATGTCACTGGCCTCGATAGGCTTCTGTGAAATTTCATTGACAGCCTTGAGGATGCCTTCCTTGAAGGCGGAGAGGTGGGTGCCGCCGTCGTTCGTGTACTGTCCATTGACGAACGAATAATAGACTTCGTCCGTGGAACCGATATGCGTGAAGGCGAATTCCAACGTGTCTGATTTATAATGGAACGGCGGATAGAGGGCCTCCCCCTCCAGTTTGTTTTCAAGCAGGTCGAGCAGGCCTTTGCGGGAGAAATACCGTTCGCCGTTCAGATAGACGGACAGGCCCGAATTGAGCCATGCGTAGTTCTGCATGCGGCGTTTCAAATGTTTGGGATCGAAATGGAAGTTCGGAAAAACGGAGGCGGACGGCAGGAAGAATATCTCCGTGCCGTTCAGCTCGGATGTGACGCCGCGTTCGCTTTTCTCCAGAATGCCTTCCTTGAAGAAGGCAGTCATGGATTTGCCGTCACGTCGTGACGTGACGGTGAACACGTCCGACAGGGCGTTGACGGCCTTCAGACCGACGCCGTTCAGGCCGATGGAGAAGGCGAACGGGCGGTTGTTTTCGTCCGTGCTGAATTTACCGCCTGTGTTGATTTGCGAAACACAGGCGATGACGGAATCCAGCGGGATGCCGCGTCCGTAGTCGCGGACGCGAACAGAACCGTCCTCTTTCACTTCGATTTCGATCTTCTTACCGAAGCCGGAGGTGAATTCGTCGATGGAGTTGTCGATGACTTCCTTCAGCAGGATGTAGATGCCGTCGTCCTGATGTTCGCCGTTGCCGAGACGGCCGATATACATGCCTGGCCGCGACCGGATGTGCTCAAGAGAGGACAAGGTCTTGATGTCGGCATCTGTATAGGAGCTGGTGTTCGGGAGCGTAGGCACGGTGGTCAATCCAGTAAATTTTCAAAAAAACAAGCGGGAAACAGTGGCGGATGTGACGGCGAGGCGGCGGTCAGCGGTCGTCATCGTCTTCGTCATCGTAATCTTCGTCTTCATCTTCGTCGAAGTCGTCATCGTCTTCGAAGTCGTCGTCATCGTCGAAATCATCGTCTTCTTCGTCGAAATCGGAAAGCTCCTGATCTTCGAGATCGAGATCGTCTTCATCGTCGTCGTAATCGTCGAAGAGATTGGATGACGAGCTGATCATCTGCTGGCATTCCGGGCAGAGGCCGTCGTTCTTCTCGACTTCCGAAACAAGGACTTTGCAGTCGCAATACGGGCATTTGATTTTTTCACCTTTCGCCATGATTGTATCTCCTATTCTACGCTATTGGGTTGAAACCGCAAGCAATTTTTAACTAAGTGGTTGTGCAGGTGCGTCTTCTTCGAAGGGCTTCAGCGGCAGGAGGAATTCGATGTTGGTCGGTTTCTCCTTTATTTTGGAAATCAGCATTTCCATGGCCTCCTGTTGCGGGGCGGCCAGAAGTGCTTTGCGCAGGCTCCACATGCGGGAGAGTTCGTCTGGATGGACGAGAAGCTCTTCGCGGCGTGTGCCGCTCTTCTCGATGTTGATGGCCGGATAGACGCGTTTCTCCGCGAGATGGCGGTCCAGATCCAGTTCCATGTTGCCGGTTCCTTTGAACTCTTCGAAGATGACTTCATCCATCTTAGACCCCGTGTCGATGAGCGCGGTTGCAAGAATCGTCAGACTTCCGCCATTTTCGATGTTTCGGGCCGCTCCGAAGAAGCGTTTCGGCTTGTGGAGGGCGTTCGCATCGACACCGCCTGTGAGGATGCGTCCGCTATGCGGTTCGATGGTATTGTAGGCTCGCGCGAGACGCGTGATGGAATCCAGCAGGATGACCACATGGCGGCCATGTTCGACCTGCCGTTTCGCTTTTTCGATGACCATTTCGGCGACTTGGACGTGCCTGTCTGGCGGCTCGTCGAACGTGGAGGAGACGATTTCGCCTTTCACGACGCGCTTCATGTCTGTGACTTCTTCCGGTCGTTCGTCAATGAGCAAAACGATCAGCTGGATGTCCGGATTGTTGGCCGTGATGGCGTTCGCGATTTTCTGCAGAATGATGGTCTTGCCTGTACGGGGAGCGGCGACGATGAGGCCGCGTTGCCCGCGGCCGACAGGCGTGATGAGATCGATGATACGCGTCGATAGATCGTCCGATTTGTGCTCCAGAAGGATGCGCTGCGTCGGGAAGTACGGCGTCAGATTTTCAAAGGGGATGGTCTCTTTTTTGCGGAGCGGATTGTCTCCGTTGATGGAGAATATCTTGCTCAAAACGAAGAACCGCTCTTTTTCGCGTGGCTGGCGGATCTGGCCGATGACGGTGTCGCCTGTGCGGAGGGCGAACCTCTTGACTTGCGACGGACTCATGTAGATGTCTTCCGGGCAGGCCAGATAGGATGCGTGCGGGCTTCTGAGGAAGCCGAAGCCGTCTCCCATGACTTCAAGCACGCCGCCGCCGATCATGACGCCTTGCTGCTGGGCGGATGTGGCTTTCACGATTTCGAAGAGGAGGTCGTGCCGCGACAGTGAACCGACGCCTTCGATGTTCAATGCGTTTGCGCGTTGATTGAGTTCGATCATGCCGAGGCTTTGCAGTTCGGTCAGATCCAGCAGAGGTTTGCCAGTGAACTCTTCCGTGACCAGATAGTCGTCTTCGTTGTCGAGATCTTTCGGAATGCCGTCGTCGTAACGCTTCTTGTATTTATTATTGTAGGAAAAGCCTTCCTTGTTGTAGTTGTCCCGTTTGTTCTGCGTGTATTTGGGCGGCGGGTTGTCGAAATTGCGGTTGATCTTCGGCTGTATGTCCGCCGACGACTCTCCGCTTGAAATGGCGGGTTGCGGGGGAGGACCCCACGATTTGGCGGGAGCGGTGTTGAATTTGGCCGCCTTGAAGCCGATGGCGCGTCTCGCGGCGGGTTTTCGCTGGATGGCGGGCTCTTCCGCAGGAGGCGGAGTCTGCGCGGCAATCGTGACGGCGGTCTTGCCGAGGGAGCCTGGAGTTAATTGGTAGTCATCCTGCGAGGCGACTGATGATAGCGCTTCCTGGGCCGCCGCTTCCATGGCGGCCTTTTTAGCCGCGTTGGTCGAGCCCAATGGTCTGCCGCGTCTGCGTGCAAGCGGCGTTTCGGAAGTGGTCTGCTTGAGAATGGTGTTGGTCATAAAGATTTGGACCGATGATTGGTATTAGGTGATAGATGATGTAATGGTTTGGTAAACGATGCGGCATTGGTCCGCCAGATGCTGCCAGGAACAGCCGGACACGATGGCATAATCCGCCAGCAGGAGTTTCCTTTCTGGCGACCATTGGCTGTCCAGCCTGTCCTTCGCATGTTCGCAGGACCATCCGCGTGCGATAAGACGTTGCATTTGAGTCTCCCTGTCGCACCAGACAGAGATGATTTTGTCTGCGGTTGCTTCCCATCCGGATTCGAAAAGAAGCGGGATGGCGCAAAAGAGCGGCCGTGCGTCTTCATCCGCGCATTCTTGGATGGCGTTTCTGACGAGTGGATGCATGACGGAATTTAGCCATGCAAGCTCTTCCTGTGAACGGAAGACGATGCCGGCTATTTTCTTCCTGTCGAGCGTACCGTCCTGCGCCAGTATGTCGTTCCCCCAACGCTGGATAAGCGTGGTGTAGGCGGGATGCCCCGGAAGATACATGTCATGGGCCACGTCATCGGCGTCAAGAGTCTTGGCTCCTAGGCCCTGGAATTGGCTGAGAATGGTGCTTTTTCCCATGCCGATTCCGCCAGTAATGGCAATAAGCATAATCGGGATGTATAGAGGGGATTTGTTTGCACTTGCGTAGCATGCCTGCCGCAGGGCCTTCCGGAGTTGTCCGAATCCTAAAGGGTTCCGAAAGCGTCTGTCTGGTCTTCAGGCTGTATGCCGCCGCGTCTGAATAAGTGATGCGGTTAATATACCATGCGAAAAAACACTGTCAAGTTTTCACGTCGGCAAGGCTGGTGTTTTGAAGGGGAGGCTGGATGTTCTGGAGAAACTGGATAAACTGGAGAGGTTTACTGTACTACTATTGTTCATTTCCTTGTTTTTTGACAAAGATTTTTTATATCATCTTCTGTTTTCATCGTCTAACGTCAACTCTCCAACGTCCTCTCGTCTCTCTTCTCCTGTCTCTCGTCCTAAAAGCAATCCTGATTGCTTTTCCCCTTCCCAGTGGAGGCGTGCGATGGCAACGCCAGCGTGCGGTCTGACGCGAGACATGGGACGGGAGACGTGAGCAAGAGACAGCAGTCGGCCAGACGTGAGAAGCTGCATGATAATGATTTGGCTGCGGGCTTGACCGCTCCAAGTCGATTCGTGGTAAAATCTCTTGCGTTAAGAGTTCCCGCATGGTGTTGTTTTCGCTTGCGCGAAGCGTGACGAACCGCCGAGCCGCAGGCAGCCGTTGGAACTCTCTCCTCTTTGGATTTCATATACACACAAAAATTCTTCTGATTTTGTCGGCTCTTGCGGGGAGGCTTTTCTGTTTATTCAGTGTATTCTGTGGACGGCCAAAATTAGTGTTCATTCGTGTGCATTCGTGGTTAGAATCAAAGGGTTTGCAAAAAGCTCCACTGGCTCTTCGGAGCCTTCACCGACAGATGGACGCCGTCGTTGTCGTATTCTTCGCTGATGATGGAGCAGTTGGCGCGAATCTGCGTGACACAGCCGTAGCGGTCATGCGGAATGACAAGCGAAAAGACTTTCGATTCCGCATCGACGAATGCTTCGACGCGTTCCGCCAGTTCGTCCAGCCCCATGCCTGTGACGGTTGACGCGAAGACGGCGTCTGGATAACGCGTCTTCAGGCGGTTGATTTCAATCGGTTCCGTGACCAGATCCATCTTGTTGAGCACCATGACGATCGGCTTGTCTCCCGCGCCGATTTCGTCCAAGACGTTTAGAGTGGTTTCATGACGGTCGTCAAGCCCCGCGGCGGATGCGTCGCAGACTTCGATGATAAAATCCGCGAGAGCCGTCTCCTCCAATGTCGATTTGAATGCTTCGACGAGCGTGTGCGGCAGTTTGCGAATGAAACCGACCGTATCCGCCAAAAGAATGTCCTGTCCGCCCGGCAGCCGGAAACGGCGGACCGTCGGATCCAATGTGGCGAACAATTTGTTCTCCGAAAGGACGCCCGCATGTGTCATCGCGTTGAGCAACGACGATTTGCCTGCGTTTGTATAGCCGACGATGGCCGCGACGGGCACGGGCTTGCGCAACCGTTTGGCCCGCTGGATCTTGCGGTGTTGCTGAACTTCTTCCAATTGCCGTTTGAGCTTGGCGATGTTGTTGCGGATGACACGCGAGTCGATTTCCAACTGTTGTTCACCTTCGCCTTTCGCGCCCATGCCGCCTGCCTTGCCGCCCTGTCGGTTCAGATGCGTCCAACGGCGTTTCAGTCGTGGCAGGGAGTAGTTTGCTTGAGCAAGCTGGACTTGCAATGTCGCTTCGTTGGTTTTCGCATGGGCTGCGAAGATGTCGAGAATGACTTCCTGACGGTCGATGACGGCCAACGACGACAGTTGCTCCCAGTTGCGCTGTTGCGACGGCGTGAGGAAGTCGTCGAAGACAATGACATCCGCTGCCGCGTTTTCGGCCAGCTGGACGATTTCCTGCGCTTTCCCTTCGCCGACGAGCAGTTTCGGATTGGGTTCGCGGATGCGGACGACGCGGGAGCCGACGACTTCCATTTCGAGCGTGTCCGCCAGTTCGGCGAGTTCGTTGACGAGTTCTTCGGCGGTGGCCGCTTCCTCTGGCTGTGAGAAGATACCGACTAGAAAGGCTTTATGGGGCATATATTATGGTAAAGGAAGGGATGGTGATCTGTGGAAAAAACGCGATTAATATGGCCCGTAACTTGACAAATGCAAAAGAGAGGCGATATTAATGTCGTTTTCAGACGTTTTTTCAGGATGGTGCTCGTAGCTCAGTTGGCTAGAGCGTCTGGTTGTGGCCCAGAAGGTCGTCGGTTCGAGCCCGATCGAGCACATCCACCCAATATGCCCGTGTTTTTCGAAAATCGCGGGCTTTTTTTGTTATCTGGCTTTATGATGGAATGACAGCATCGCAACGGTGCAGGTGTGCCCATGGACGTTATCTCCTTTCTGACTTTCTGCATCGAATTCTATTCAAAGCATATCCAGAAACCTGGAAATGAAGTCTATCTCATGTTTCGGGACAGTGGGCTTATGGACATGCTGGAGACGGATTATGAAGATCTCCATGGACTTTGAACGGAGGCCATGATGCAATTCTGCGACCGATATCTAGGACGGGAGAAGCAGGCATGATCCTATATCACGGTAGTTTCCTTGTTTTATCGCGACATTTATCCCGACAAAAAATGTCGGGATAAATGTCGCCAATCCTGTCATTCGCTTTTCACGACAAGCCACGAGCCTTTCTTTTTGTTGCCGACACGCTGTATGATGTTTGCCTGCCGGAGGTATAGCAAGGCACGTTCGATGGTGCGTGGAGAAAGATTAAGTGTCTCTGCGAGAGCATTTACCGATATGTCCGGTTTTTCCAGCAGACATTGCACAACAAGTCTCTGAGTTTTGTTTATCGTGACATTTATACCGACATTATTTCCGACATTATTCCCGACATTTTGTCGTTTTGCGTTGACAACAGCCATGTCAAATGGTATAACGACATTGATATAGGTGTCACCGATATGGAAGACTTTACGACCATATTTGGATACGATGACAGGGATGCCGTGTCCTGTGTGCTCGGTTAATTCCATATTCATGAAGATACGCATCAGCATGTCGTTTCGTGGACGGCTGATGCCCTGGAAGAACATCTCTTCTGTCTGTCCTTTTGGAAGACCGCCGTGGGAGAGGATTTCAATCCTGTCTTCAAAAATGGAAACCAATGGCTGTGAGAGGTTCCAGTCGTTGTGGACGAGCGCATTGATGAAAGCTTCGTTCACGCAGTCGAAGTCGAACAGGAACCGATCCGTCCGTGGGCGTGCCGTTGTGTCGGACAGGCAGATGTTCTCTGAAATCAGACGATTTTTAATTTGTTCGTATGCAAAGAGAAGCGACTGTGAACCATAGTCGTTTCTCTCGGAGATGGAGGATTTGTCCTTTCCTTGAAACTTGACGACGATCAAAGGAATGGTGTTCTTGTCTGACAGCAGTTCCGCAAGCAGGTTGTATTCGCCTTTGGGAGTTTTCAGCCCAAGGTTCTGTTCAAAAGACTTGTCGTCAAGATGGTATCCTTTCTCCGTGTAATAGATTTTTAGAGTCCGGAAAGAGATGTTACCATATCTCGCGGGAGTTCGGACCATAAAGTCTATGTCAGTGAAATTCAACTCATAACGTGCCTTGATCTGTTCTGGCGACATCTCCTTGCAGGTGGTTCCGATGCGAATCGTGCATCCTGCGGAAGAGAAGCCGTATTTCTTCTGGCAGTAGATTGGGCGTGTTCCTTTGGGAACATGGATGATCAGAAGTGTTTTCCCATCGAAATAGCGGATTTCAGATGAAACCAATTCCTGCGGGTTGGGCTCTATCTGATTGGTGATCACATCAGATATTTTTCGTGATATTTCGTCAAGTTTGCTTACACCGACGATGTTTCCGTCATTGTCAACACCGATAACGATGTCACCGCCATTGGCATTCAAAAAGGAGACAATCTCCTTGCATATCGTCTCCGTGTAAGTCGCTTTGAACTCAAGTGTTTCCGATTCAATTCCGTTGTATTTGCTCATAGCCTGCTCCTTACATCTTAACATTAATCCTAAATAAAACAGTTAACATATAGGCGCAATCATAAGATACGGATCATCAATGATATGCAGCGATACACCAAGTCACCTGACTGGTGAATGCATTTTGTCCGGCAATCATGTCCGGAATTGACGCCAACCAGCCCCGGAGGGGCAGAATGTGAGAAACCCCAGGCTAAGCCTGGGGGTATTGTGACACATGGAACGCGGCCTCGAAGAGGTCGAATGTTAATGTCGGCATGCGCATCCTGTTCACATTCAGCCTCTTTGAGGCTGCCAGCCAGAGGACGGCCTGTCCCCCAGGCTTCGCCTGGGGTTTCCCGGATGACGCCTCTTCGAGGCTGACAAGGATTTTTAACTGCTTTTTTATAGGTTAATATATTAGATGATAAACGACATTTTTCAATTCAATACGACAAAAAATGTCGGAAAATTTCGTCAAAGAGATTTTGTCATGCCGAAATTTGGACATGAGACGCGATGTAATGATATGCGGGACAACTACTTATTTTCCCATGTCACGTTTGGCGGCTTCGTCGAATATGCGGATGCTGTCGCGCAATTCCATGACAAACGCATCGTCCGTATCCAGTTCCTTCAGCAGACTGGTGCATGCCGTGCATTCTTTCAAATGAGCGGAACAGGCCACACGGCGCAGGACGGACATCTCATGATGACGGTAAAGCTCAAGTTCTTCTTTGGTATAGTGCTTCATTTCCTCTCCAGATTCTCCATGATTTCCTTCAGCGACTCAATGCAACGGTTTTTCGCGACATAAACGGAATTGACGGACATGTTGAGAAAATCCGCCACTTCCTTGACCGGACGTCCTTGCACGGCATACATCTCGAACGCCGCGAACGTGTTGGACTGGACTTGGTTGCGCAGTTCCAACATGGCCTGGGTGAAGATGTGCCGCCGCCATTCCTCATCCCATGACGCATCGAACTTCTCGTCGGAGGCAGGTTCTGGAATCTCTTCAATGTTGACATGTTCACGTCGTTTGTGATACAGTTTGAACGCCTGGTTGCGGATGATGCCCTTCAGAAAATAACGGAACCGCCCGCGTGACGGATCATATTGGAAGACAATGTCTTTCGGCACTTCGTCGATGTTGTATTTCGCCAGAATGTCCTTCTGGAAAATCTCGCACATGACCAGTTGGACCAATTCTTCGTTCTCCTCGTATGTCAGCCCGCAGTCGCGGCCGCAGAGGATGATGAGCGGACGATATGTCTCATAGAATTCACGCCATGAGACTTCGTCTCCCGCACGGACACGTGCCAGCAATGATTTTTTCGTGGTGAACGCCATATTTTCCTCTTATGGATTCGTGGAACAAAAGAGCACGGCAGGGGGATGGAGGTGACGGTTGATATCTGCAAGTTTCATCAGACCCCATCGTGCCCTGCCGTCCTCATACGACTTACTACAATGGCCCAGCCATTTCTTACATGAATGCGCGTGATGTGCCAGCGGCGTCTCG